>NZ_JARJVV010000002.1:0-283344 GCF_029348455.1 Segatella intestinalis | reverse complement strand
GGAAAAAGGTGAAGTCTATGACGTAAACTACATCAGGCAAGATCCAAGGCTCGTTAAACATAATTAACGTTAAAAATGCGCTCAAAGCTTGCTCAATTAGAGTAAAACAGGGCGTGCTGCTTGTGTCCATTGCCCTGGGCTATGAGCTTTTGGGCCTTCAGCCCGTACTTGAACCACATGCGAAACTTCAGTCTTTTAAATCGACTCAAAGCCGAATTTAATGATGTTTCTTGTGATTTATGATACTTCTATGATACTTCTTGTAAAATAAACGAAAAAGTATCATTCTTGTATTGTGCAGTATATCAGATGTTTATAAGGATATCGTACTAAATAATGATACTATGATACTTTTTCCCGCAAAAAACATTTATGCGCAGGCAATTATTTTCAATACCTCTTTCATATTATACTTCCTTCCAATCAACCAGTCCCTTTCCCATATCATCCAGTTCTATGGCAAGAGCAATCACTTTGCGCTTATCAGCCTTGAAAGGTTCGGCATACTGCTTGGCTTTCACCTGCTCCGTGGCAGCATCCACGCCACCGTTGTTGCTCAGTTTCAGCTCCAGCACATAGATGAAGTTGGTGGTTTCTACCACCATATCAATTCTGCCCGTAGCAATCATCTTTTCTACTTCCACACGGCAGCCGATGGCATTAAAGATGGTGCTCAGAATCAGGCGGTAGCGCTCCTCCATATTCATGCTGGCAAGCTTCTTGTTGCTGTAGGGCACATCCGCAATGAGCGCCTTCAGGCATTTCATAGCTTCAGGAAGATTGCCAAGCTTCAGGGAATACAACAACATATTTTGGGTGGTTATTACTTGTGCATTCGATTGCATCGTCAAGGCGGGCAATACAATCCTGTATAGAGCCTTGCGAACTTCATAGTTTGGAATGCCAAGCATATAGATGCCTTCTGTATAACTTTTTATTGTAAGATATCCCGATTGGTAGAGGAATAGTTCAGCACCGCCTCCTGTCACATCCGAAGTTTCCAAAGTATCGCTGTCTATTGGGCAATTTTCAAAATTCTTCATTTTTATCTCCATGTCGTTAACGAACTTAGGAAGCAACGAGTTTGCGCCCGACGAAGCCCAGTAGTTCTTCAGATCAGAATCAGCCAAGGCATTGATGAGACTGAACGGATTGAATACATCTACCATATTGCGGCGACTGAAATGATAGCCGTCATAATATGCCGTCAGTTGTGCTACAGCTTCATCGAATGTCCAGTCTTCGTATTCTGCCAATTTGTTGATTTCCGGCTTAAAATCGCGCAGCACCTCTTCTTTCGTAATACCACAGATGGCTGCATATTCCGGCTCAAAGCTGATGTTGCTCAGATTGTTGAGTACAGAGAAGAGAGAGATTTGCGTAAACTTGGTGATGCCGGTGATGAAGACAAACTTCTCGTATTTGTCATCTGCCTTGAGAATGGCAAAAACTTCCCTATAGATTGAGGTGCATGCTTCATGCTGCGGAGTCTTCCAGGAATGCTGCAATGGAGAATCGTATTCATCGATGAGGATGGCAACTTGTTGTCCAGTTTGTTTGTAGGCGGTTTGGATGATAGTGTCAAAGCGGTCGGCAAGCTGAGCTGTAGGTTTAGGAGTAATGCCGTATTCATCCTCTAATCTGTCGAAAGTTATGTCGAGATAAGAGCGCAGAGTTTCTGGTTCTGCACCCGCACAACTCATATCGAATCTGATGACAGGTCGCTTCACCCATTCTGTCTCCATCTGCATAATCTTCAGACCCTCGAAGAGTCCCTTCTTTCCCATGAAGTAGGCTTCGAGCGTATCGACCAGCACTGATTTACCAAAGCGGCGTGGGCGGCTCAGGTAATTATACGTTTTATTTCTGTTGGCAAGTTGCCAGATGATATCTGTCTTGTCAACATAAAGGTATCCATCCTTTCTGATTTTCTCGAAAGACTGGATACCTGCTGGTAATCGTCTATCGTTTGTCTCTACCATATCTATCGTTATATGAACTTTTCCGCAAAATTACGGTTTAATTTTCATATCAGCAAGAGATTTCGGGGAAAAGTTACTGAAATAGTTGGGGATTTCCAGGTTTTATAAGGTGAAGATGAGACTTCCAGAATGGGAGCAAACTAACGAATTTCTTAAAATATCGTAAGTAAACAACCGTACTTTCTTAAAAAATCGCCAATAAACGGCTCTTTTTCTGATAAAAATAGTATCTTTGCACTATAATTGCATTTTAACTATAAGAAGACAATGAAAATAACAATTATCGGAGCAGGAGCCATGGGTGGTGCCATGGCAGAAGGACTCTTGCAAAGCGAGAAGTTCATTCCATCAGATATTACAGTATCTGACCATAACCAACCCGTATTGGACCATTTTGCAAGCAAGGGTGCCAGCGTTACACTCGACAACCAGTTGGCTTGCCACGGCGCAGACATCGTATGCGTGGTAGTTAAACCATGGTGTGTAGAGAAGACATTGAAGGGCATCAAGGAAGTTCTCGACTACAAGAGTCAGAAACTCGTAGTAGTTGCTGCTGGTGTGCCATCAGCCAACATCAAGGAGTGGTTAGACAAAGATGGTATCACTCCAACCTTCTTCCTCGTGATGCCAAACATCGCCATCGCCTACAAGCAGTCGATGACCTTCATCACTCCTATAGATGCATCTGCCACAGAAATCCAGCAGATTACAGATATATTCGATGAATTGGGTGAAAGCCTCATCATGGAAGAGCGCCTCTTCCCTGCCGCCACAGCTATGTCGTGTGCCATCGCCTACGCCATGCGTTATGTAAGAGCCAATGTGGAAGGCGGCGTAGAGATGGGATTCAAGGCTAAGGATGCCCAAAAGATTGTACTCCAAACCGTAAAAGGAGCCGTGGAGTTGCTGCAGGCAACAGGCGAGCACCCCGAGGCTGCCATCGACAAGGTTACCACTCCTGGCGGTTGCACCATCAAGGGCCTCAACACCATGGAACAGAATGGATTTACCAACGCGGTCATCAAGGGTTTAATAGCAGGAAAAAAGTAAAATCTCTATCCTATGGATAAATGACATATAGCAAACAACCCATTATAGAAATGCTGCAAGAGCCTCGGTTCTTGCAGCATTTTTCTGTTTTATAGAACGAAACCGTGCATTTATCATTCATTATTCTTGAATAAATGGAAAAATAAATGTATCTTTGCAAAAAGAATAAAAGAACAGAAAGACTATGGCAGAGATGATTACAAGGAAATTGCCAGCAGGCATACAATTCTTTAGCATTATCCGCAAGGAAGGCTACTTATATGTTGACAAGACCGACTTGGTATGGCAACTTACTCACTCAGGTGATTTATACAATTATCTGAGCCGTCCTCGTCGTTTCGGTAAGTCTCTGCTTATAGATACCTTGCAATGCTACTTCGAAGGCAAGAAAGAACTCTTTGAGGGGCTGAAGATTATGGAACTGGAAGAAGAATGGACTGAGTATCCCGTCATCAGACTTGACATGAGCGGTGCAGGTGCCACTGCTGCCGAAATCAAAGACTATCTCAATCTTGAGTTTTCGAAATACGAAGCATTATACGGCATCAAGCCTAAAGAAACTTCTCGCGAATCCGTACGTCTCCAAGTTATCCTTGACACTGCCCATCAAAAGACAGGTAAGCAAGTAGTTGTCTTGATTGACGAATACGATTCCCCATTGCAGCATTCATGGAAGACACCAGAGCATGAAGGTTGCACTGAAGTTTATCGTTCTGTATTCTCCGTGCTCAAACTCAAAAGAAATGTACTTCGCTTTGTCTTCATCACAGGCATCACGAAGTTTACCCAGATATCCCTGTTCTCAGTACTTAACCATCTGACAAACATCAGTTTTCTCCCACAATTTGCCCCTCTTTGTGGCATCACCGAGGAAGAGATGACAGTTAACTTCGCCCCAGAGTTGGAGGCCTTGGCAGATAAGATGGAATGCAGCATTGAAGAAGCACACGACAAGTTGAAGACCTATTATGACGGTTATCATTTCAGCGATGAGAACATGACCGACATCTACAATCCGTTCAGCTTGCTCAACGCCCTCTCCCAATTGCGTCTGCGCAACTATTGGATTTCATCCGGCGCCACTTCCATGCTGAATAAATTCGTAAACAACATGGAGTTACGCCTTCATGACTTCGAAGATTGCTACATCGACAAAGACACACTGGAGACATCAGATGTCATAGAAGGCGGTGCCGAACTATTCCTCTATCAGACAGGTTATCTCACTATCAAGGGTTTTGATGAAGATGGATATTCTTTAGGCTTTCCGAATGAGGAAGTAAGAAAGGCTCTCTACAAAGCCGTACTGCCTACACTGACCCAGAAGGACATCACGGATATTGTCTCCATACAAAGCAGGTTAATGCACAGCATGAACAATGGCAATTTGGAAGAAGCCAAGCTGTGTATGAAATCTCTCATCTCAAATGTCCCATACAGCAATAAGAAATTGGCAAGTATGGACATGGAGGAGCGTTATCGCCTTATCATCAGCACCATACTGAATGCCATAGGATGCCAAGTAGAAGTAGAATACATGTTATCAACAGGTAGAATAGACATCGTAGCCTCCACCTCCCGCTTCATCTATGTAGTGGAACTGAAGTTAAGCAACAATGGAGGGATAAATGCTGCCGAAAAACAAATCATTGACAATGGCTATCTCAAACCATTCTTGGCAGATGACAGAAAGGTTATAGGATTAGCAGTAGAATTAGATGACATGGGCAAAGGACTCATTGATTGGAAAGAGGTGCAAAATTAGCAGTAAAGTCTTCCATAATTGCTTTTATCATTTTATTCATATTTCTAATAACAATTTTATATTTCCACCCTTTTAACATACACTATCGCCGTTCTCCTGCCACTTGTTGTGATACCATTAGCAGGGTTTTCGGAGAAGGTTCGAAGCTCCTTCGTAGCTGTGGAACGAGGAAGGGAAGTTAGCTCGGCATAATCTGCCACACGAATAAAGGGATGAGTGGCATCAGCCAAGTAATCTTGCAACATCTTCAGGCGTTCTTCCTTGGTATAAGGAGAACGATTCACCCTGGATACACCGGCACGAGTAAGCTTACAATGAAGATTGACGTCATTCACCAAGTCCTTGTCCGACACATAGCGCACATTTTTCACCTCGATGCTCTTAGCATTGCGTTTGGTCTCATCGCCGTCGATAGTATCCATCTCCTTGTCTTTCTTCACGCCAAGCGTTGCCTGGAAGGTACCGATGCCTTCGAGCGTAACCGTATTACCATCCGCCAGTTCCTCCACCAGTTGTTCGGCTATCTTGCTGAGCGCATGCTTCAAGATGCCGTCGTCGAGGATGCCATGAGCGCCGGCCTTCTTCAAGAACTCTTTGGTGGAGAGATTTCTTCGCTTCTCTAAACGATAATAACACTTGGTTTCGCCAGTACCATTGAGGTCGGGCATCTCTTGCTTGATGTATCTTGCCATAATCTATCACTTTAAAAGGTTTGTAATATGCCTGTAAAGTTACAACTTTCCTACTACAAAACCTCAAGAAACCCACTTCTTTTTATATATCTTAACTTATGTTCTACTAAATATAGCTTAGGTGTGGTTAAATATAGTCTGCATATAACTAAATATGGGTTAGGCGAAGCAGTATGCAGTAGGCTTTTACAGGTTTCGATCTATAGCATTAGAGGTTATACATTAAGGAGAGCCAAGTTATATAACCAGAAGAAAAATAAGATACTTTAGAACCACAAAGGCAAGCTTCTACAATCACAAAACAACAAATACTTAGTTTTTTTCTGCATAGTTACAACAGTTTACCATCAAAACAGCTTGTAATTATTCATTTTATCACCTCTTTGTTTGCTCAAATCACTTAAAAATCGTACTTTTGCCACAAAAAGCGAAAATTGGCTACACTCGGCAAAATCAAGCGAGCTTGTTTTGCACAATCTTTGTCACAAAAAGCGAAGGCAAGCAACAACGTTTGCCAACAACAACTAAAAAGATATAGAACTATGGACGAAGCAATTAAGCAAATAGGAGAAAGACTGAAAGGTCTGCGCGAAGTTCTCAACATCCCTGCAGAGGAAGTGGCAGAGCTTTGCGAAATCAGTCTTGAACATTATCTGAAGATCGAATCGGGAGAGGCCGACCCATCTGTATATCGCCTCTCCAAGATCTCAAAACGCTATGGCATTGACCTCGATGTACTGCTCTTTGGCGAGGAGCCTCGCATGAAGGGCTACTACGTCACACGCAAGGGGCAAGGTCCGGAAATAGAACGCAACAACCAGTATAAATACGAAAGCCTCGCTGTAGGTTTCAAAGACAGAAGGGTGAATCCCTTCATGGTACAGGTTGACCCTCTGCCAGGAGATGACAAGCCTCACAAGAACGGACACGACGGTCAGGAATACGACTACGTCATGGAAGGCCAGCTCGAAGTAACGATAGAGGATAAAGTGATGGTACTTAATCCTGGCGACAGTATTTATTTCGACAGTAAGAAACAACACTGCTTCCGCTCGCTGAACGGAAAACCAGCCAAGTTTCTTTGTATAATCATATAGGAGTTAAAGGTGTTAAGGAATTGAAAAAGTTAAGACAAATGATATAATCACCTCACAAGAGCAATAAACCATCTATAATAATAAGGTGAAGCCTTAACTTTTCACACACTTAGCCTCTTAACCCCTCTCAAATCACACACAACATGATAGAGAGATTTCTAAAACAAACTCATTTTACTTCAGAACAAGACTTCAAGGAGCATCTGGAGTTTATCATCCCCGAAGACTTCAACTTTGCCTACGACGTAATGGACGAGTGGGCAAAGATAAAACCCGACCATGTTGCACTGCTTTGGACAAGCGAACGCGGTGAGGAGATACGTTTTACCTATCAAGACCTGAAGGAGCAGAGCGACAAAGCTGCAGCATACTTCCAGAGTCTCGGCATAGGCCACGACGACAAAGTAATGCTCATACTGAAGCGCCATTACCAGTGGTGGCTTGCCATGCTCGGTCTCCACAAGTTGGGCGCCGTAGCCATCCCTGCCACACATATGCTTACCAAGCACGACATCATCTACCGTAACAATGCAGCAAGCGTGAAAGCCATCATCTGCTGTGGAGACGACTATGTGGTAGAACAAATCAGCGAGGCCATGCCAGAGAGTCCTACTGTCAAGACATTGATCAGCATCGGTCCGGAAATTCCTGAGGGCTTCCACGACTGGATGAAGGAATGGAACGAATGTGCTCCTTTCGTTCGTCCTGAGCATGTAAATTCCAACGAGGACACTCTCTTGATGTACTTCACATCGGGCACCACAGGCGAGCCAAAGATGGTGGCACACGATCACCTCTATGCACTCGGCCATTTGACCACGGGTGTATATTGGCACAACCTGCACGAAAATTCCATCCATCTTACCGTAGCCGATACCGGTTGGGGCAAGGCAGTTTGGGGCAAGCTCTACGGACAATGGTTTGCCGGAGCCACGGTCTTCGTCTTCGACCATGAGAAGTTTACCGCCGACAAGATTATGCGCCAGATAGAGAAATATCACATCACCTCCTTCTGTGCACCTCCCACCATCTATCGCTTCATGATTCAGGAGGATTTCTCTAAGTATGACCTCAGCAGTCTTGAATACTGCACCACTGCGGGAGAGGCTATGAACCCATCTGTGGCAGAAACCTTCCAGAAACTGACAGGCGTTCAGATTTATGAGGGCTTCGGACAGACAGAGACCACCATGACTCTTGGCACCTTCCCCTGGATCAAGCCAAAGCCAGGAAGCATGGGTAAGCCTAACCCACAATACGAGGTTCACATCCTTCGCCCAGACATGAGCGAATGCGAGGATGGCGAAAAAGGCGAAATTTGCATCCGCATAGGTGACCAAAAACCTATCGGCCTTTTCAAATACTATTACCGTGACGAGAAACAGACAAAATCTGTATGGCATGACGGCTACTATCATACAGGCGACATGGCTTGGCGCGACGAGGAAGGCTACTTCTGGTTTGAGGGAAGAATTGACGATGTAATCAAGAGCTCAGGCTATCGCATTGGTCCCTTCGAGGTAGAGAATGCCCTGATGACTCATCCTGCCGTAGTAGAGTGTGCCATTACCGGTGTACCAGACCCTATAAGAGGTATGGTGGTAAAGGCTACTGTTGTGCTCAAAGATGAGTACAAGAGTTTGGCTGGTCCCGACCTGATAAAGAAGTTGCAGGATCACGTAAAGCACGAGACTGCCCCTTATAAGTATCCTCGCATCATCGAGTTCGTAGATGAATTGCCAAAGACCATCTCTGGCAAGATTCGAAGAGTCGAAATAAGAGAGAAGGACAATAAAAAACAATATCTATCCGAGGGGTTTAGAATTGAAGGTCACAAATTCTCCTCCCAATCATATCAATACAAAATGGATAAAAGAATTGTAGTAAAAGTGGGCAGCAACGTGCTGACCCGTGAAGATGGCAAACTCGACGTAACAAGAATGTCGGCTATTGTCGACCAAATCGTATGGCTCAAGCAACAGGGCTATGAGGTCATCCTGGTTTCATCAGGAGCTGTGGCTGCAGGAAGAGCCGAACATCACGTAGAGCACCATCTTGACAGCGTAGAGCAACGCCAGTTGTTCTCAGCCATCGGTCAGGTAAAGCTTATCGGCTTATACTACGACCTCTTTCGTGAATACAAGATCAAGATTGGTCAGGTGCTTACCATGAAGGAGAACTTCGGTGCCGAGGAACAGTACAAGAATCAGGAAGCCTGTATGGAAGTCATGCTGGAGAACGGTGTTCTCCCCATCGTGAACGAAAACGATACGGTATGTATCACCGAGCTGATGTTTACTGATAATGATGAATTGTCGGGACTGATTGCCCAAATGATGAAAGCGGACACGCTCATCCTCCTTACCAACGTGGACGGAATCTACAACGGCGATCCCTGCGAGCCTCATACACGCATCATCCCATCGGTATATTATGATCGCGACATCAGCGAATACATACAGCCCAGCAAGAGCAGTCATGGCCGTGGCGGTATGGCATCTAAGGCAAAGACCGCCCAGGAAGTTGCCAATGCCGGCATCAAGGTCATCGTCGCCAATGGCAATACGCCAAACATCCTCATCAACCTGAAGGAGCATCCGATGGAGACCCTTCATACCGAGTTTGTGGCAAGACCAAAGGAGAATTAATAATCAATAATTATAGAAATTCCATTATAGATTTTCTATAATTACATGGCAAAGGGCAGAAAATAGAGTACATCTTTCAACTTTCTGCCCTTTTTCTTTTTAATATTCAAGAAATAGTCGTACCTTTGTCATTACAAAAAAGTTGTAACATAAAACATGTAATGGCGTATGATACTAAGTAACAAGAAATTAGCGAATCCTTTCGTCTATCAAGGTTATGAAAGCCCTGAGTATTTTTGCGATAGAGAGGTAGAAACAAAGACTTTACTTTCCCACTTGAAGAACGGAAGAAATATTACCCTCATCTCTCCTCGAAGGATTGGCAAGACAGGACTTATTAAGAACACCTTCTACCATCTCAAGGAAGAAGAGAATGATGCCATATGCCTATACCTTGACATTTTCGCCACCAAGAACTTGAATGATTTTGTAGAGCAACTTGGCGTTATGGTCATCAACGACATTGTGCGCAAGAACGCCTCATTCTTCGAGAAGACCATTGCTTTCTTCAGTGCCTTACGCCCAGTGCTTAGCATGGATCCATTGACAGGCGAACCGAATGTCTCCATCACGGTGGAACCAACACAAGAAGATATTACTATTCGTAGCATCTTCAATTATCTCAACGAGAGTGGCAAAGAGGTATATATCGCCATCGATGAATTTCAGCAGATAGCTGAATATCCAGAGAAGGGAACGGAGGCTTTGCTTCGCTCCTACATTCAGTTCGCCCAACATGTCCACTTTATCTTTTCTGGCAGCAAACAACATTTGATGGCAGAAATATTCGGCTCGCCAAAACATCCATTCTACCAAAGCACAGAGATGATGGGCTTAAAGCCACTGAAATGCGACATTTACTGTAACTTCTGCCAAAGCTTCTTTAAGCAGAAAGGTGGTGACTTATCAAAAGAGATTTTCGAGCATATCTATCAGCAGTTCGATGGACATACTTGGTATATCCAATGCATTATGAACCGCCTTTACGAATCAGAAAGCCAAGTCGAAAACATGTCGCAAGTCAATGCCGCTCTCCTTTCCATCCTTGAGGGAAGAGAACCGCAGTTTGAGAGCATGACGCAGTTCTTTACAGAAAATCAGTTTGCTCTTCTCAAAGCCATTGCCAAGGACGGCATCGTTGCACAACCGACAGCAGGCAAGTTCATCAAAGGACATAAATTGAGCGGAGCCAGCAGCGTAAAGGCTGCTCTTAAGATTTTAGAAGACAAGGAATTGGTATATAGAACCAATGACGGCTACCTCATCTACGACAGATTCATGGATCTGTGGTTAAAGAGAATATAAACAAGAAAATAATAACATAAAGACCTCTTTAGATTTTTTTCGACCATATAGGCACTATTTTCGACCATTTACTATCCTTACAAGGCACTTTGTCACCTACCAGGCAAAATACCATCTTGCATGAATACAACTGCCGTGTGATCATCAATGGAGTCGTCGTTAAATCAGTATCTGGCGCCATCGGAACCAACAAGCAATTCGATGACATCTACTCTTTCAACGTAGAATAACAAACTCTATACCTATAAAGAGGGTGTGCCATGTATTTATGACACACCCTCTTTTGCATCTGAGAATCTTACTTCCCTTTCTGTATAATTGCACTATTGTGCCCTTTGCTGGGCACAATAGTGTCACAAGTAGGCATTTCTGCCGGTATCACAATTTTTGTTTAATTATGAATAGTTGATACGTTATTCCAATACCAATACGTGGCTCGTTCCATCTGTCTGGCTGAATACATTCAAGCCGACTTTCATCAGATAGTCACCACTGTACTGTTTGCTATTGCACTCCAAATCTGAATCCTTGCCAGGCATCAGGTTGGTCTCCTTGACAGTATATACTTTATCAGCATCCAAGCCCTGCATCTTCACGTTCATCACAGGCTCCTTGTAGCGTGGATGCAAGTCGTAGGCGAAGAGGACGGCACGCTGTTTGTCCTTGCTTACATAGTTGATGGCACAGTGGTTGCCCTCGTATGGAGATACCAGACGGTACTGGTCGCCTTCGAGAATCATCGGTTTCATGCTGTCATAGTTCTTGACGGCGTTCTGAACGAACTTATAGTCATCCTTTGAGAGTGACTTGAGGTCGATGTCGAAGCCCAACTTGCAAGAGCTGCAAACATCGGTGCGGAACTTCACACTGGTGTTCTTGTTCCAGTTGGTTACATGAGAGCCCATGGTCTTGGCTGGGAAGAACTTAGACAAGCTCCACTGGATGTAGATGCGCTCGTATGGGTCTGTATCGTCCGAGCACCAGAACTCGGTGAAGTATTTCAACATCTCGTAGTCCATTCTGCCGCCACCGCCAGAGCAGAGCATCATAGGCAACTTAGGATACTTGTTGTGGATGCGAGTGAGTACCTTGAAGATGCCACGGATATGGTCGATGTAGAAATTGCCCTGGTTCTCCTTGTGATATGGAGAGTAGATGTTGGTAATCACACTGTTGCAATCCCACTTGAAGTATGCCACGTCTGGGTTCTCTGTCATGATGCGATCCACGATGCCGAACACATAATCCTGTACCTTAGGGTTGCTGATGTCAAGCACCAACTGGTTGCGATAGTAATAAGTGTCACGCTTAGGCTGCATGATAACCCAGTCTGGATGCTTCTCGAAAAGTTCGCTCTTTGGGTTCACCATCTCAGGCTCAATCCAAATTCCGAATTTCACACCAGCCTTCTTGGCGTCTCTTACCAATCCAGGTATTCCCTCTGGCAGTTTGCTCTTGGTAGCCTCCCAGTCGCCGAGGCCTGCATGGTCGTCCTTGCGAGGATACTTGTTGGCAAACCAACCGTCGTCGAGCAAGAACATATCTACGCCCAGGTCCTTGGCATCCTTCATCAACTCAGCAAGACTCTGCTGGTTGAAGTCGAAGCCAGTGTTCTCCCAGTTGTTCAGAAGGGTAAGGCGGTCTTCCATACCCATGTTCACCTGATACTGGCGAGCCCAGTTGTGCAGATTTCGTGAAGCCTCGCCCATACCATTGTCGCTCATGGCAAAGATGAACTCAGGGGTAGTAAATGTCTCTCCAGCCTTCAACTTATAGTCGGAAGCATATGGGTTGATGGCTGGGATGACACGGAGTGCGCCCACGTTGTCCACCTCGAAGGTAAAGCGGAAGTTGCCAGGCCATCCGATGGTACCAAGCATCACCTTGCCTTCGTTTTCTTTGGCAGGCTCATCAAATCCCAGTTCAAAGAATGGCTCCTCCTGCATGGCTGCACGGGTACCCAACTTGGTATCAACTATCTTTTTTCCAGCAGTCAACTGGCAAGTCTCAGGCTGTCCTTCCTTAGCCCAGTCGCTGTGATAGTTGGTGACGAAGTATTTGTTTGCCTTGAAGTAGAGCATGGTAGAGCTGTATCTCCAGAGGGTGATAGGGGCTTTCTCTTTGTGAGAGATTTCGCTCCAAGCCTTGATGACGTTCTCCTTAGGATAAGCTGCGTAGTGGAGCTTCACGGTCAGCGGATATACTTTGTCTTGAAGGGTGATGATGGTTTCTGTACCCCCATTGATAGCTTTCTCCTCGGATGACTTATAATATAAATAGGTGGTCATGTTTCCATCGGCATGAGTTACAGCCACTGCCGGCTCGAAGAAATCTTCAGCACCAGAAGTTGCATAAACCTCATGACCTCGTTGACAGACGGCACCATCAGAGGCTGCATATACGTCCCATTTCAGGTTCTGATAGTCTGCGGGATTCTTCAACTTGTCGCCTAAATACACTTGGTAGAGACGACCCTTAGGAGAAACTTGCATCACGAGATCGGTCTTGTCGGTCGATACTCTGATGGTCTTTTGAGCGAATGCCATCACTGAAGTCATGCACATCGCTGCGATAAGCATAAATGCCTTTTTCATTGTTCTTTGGTTTTTATTTGATTGTTGTTATTTTTGCTGTCATGATAACGTCTTGCAGTCTTTCTTTTTTGCAATTTTCATCGTATATTATGAAAGCTTAGAACTTGATTCCTGCTGAGAATTCGATGGTGAATGGGCGAAGATAGCTGCCGCTCATATACTTGCCTGCATATTTGCCGGCTTCTTCCTTGGTAATCAACTCCGAACCGTTGATGGTACCTTTTGCGCCCTTCTCGTTGAGGATGTTGATGACACTCACACCGAGGCTCAGTTTCTTATTCACGTTCCAGTTGATACCACCGAAAGTCTCCCAGTGACCATTGAAATAGAGTGCCTCCTGGAGGTTGGCGTAGGTCTTGCCGAAGTAACGGAAGCTCAACCAAGCATTCAAGTTCTTGGTGATGTCATACTTAGGGTCCAGCTCAATGAGTACCTGTGGAATCTCCTTCACGATCATGTTGTTCGCATTTACACCCATAGTCTGACCGTCGTTGAACGTTACGCTTGCGTTGTAGTTCTTATACACTGGCTTCTGATAGGTGAAGAGGGCATGCATGTGGAAGTTCTTGAATGGATTGATCTCGGCAGAGGTGGTCCAGCCCAAGGTCTGGATGTTGTAGATGAGCAACACGGTCTTGCCTTCTGATGTGCCAGGCTTGGTGAGGTTCTGCTGGTCAATATTGTTCGACTTCGAGATGTAAGTAATCATGGAAGACAGGTCTATCCAATCGTTCTTGTAGAAGATTCCACCACGGATCAAAGGGATTGTAACTCGCTTATACTGTTCCTCGGTAGGACCTGTTCCTGCATACTCGCTGATGCGTGGGAAGCGGGTGGCGATGGTTGCGTCGGCTGTCAGACCAAACTGGTTGGTGAGGTTGTATGTCAACTGCAGGGTAGCCGCATAGTTCAACTTATTCTTGGTCACCTTGGCTGGTTCGATGCAATGCGCTGTGGTTACGATAGAACCATCCTCCGCTGTAGAATAGGTGTTGAAATTGCCGATATGGAATCCTTTGAAGCGTGAGGCTGAAATCTGGTCTGCCGACATGCGATAGTACTCCAGACGTCCGCCATAGAAGATTTTGAACTTAGGGGTTACCTTCCATTCGTCGGTAAAATAAACAGCCAACTTGTTCTCTGAGCCCTTGGTGTATTCTGGACTCAGCTCGTTATATCCGAAGGTTTCGGAGCGACGTGCGGTCTGTGTCGGGTCAAGAGGGTTTACATACATTTGGCTCAATGTGCGAGGATAAGGCTCCACGGTACCAGCCCACTGGAAAGATGATGAATAGTAGTCGAGATGATAATACCACTCGTTCAGACCTATCATCAACTTGTGGTTGTTCAGCTGCTTGCTGATTTCTGTCGTCATGAGAGCATTGCTCACCTTTCCTATGTGCAACCAAGTGCGTCGTCCCTCGATGAGTCCGCTATAAGCTGATCCATCTGAGAGTTGATAGCCATCAGCCTCGCTCACCTCCGAGATAGAGCTGCCACCGTAATCCACGTAGTTGGCGCGAGGAGCATTCATGTATTTAGCGTTAAATTTCCACAACCATCCGTTGTCAAATTGGTACTGGCTGATGAGAGCAATCTCGTTGGCGTGATTCTCACTTCCGTCGGTCATGTTCCAGGTCTCCATCTTGCCAGTCTTGGTGTTCAAGTATTGGAAAGAACCTTGTCGCTGAACATAGGAGTTCATGCCAGGGTCGAAGCCAGCGATTTTCTTGATGCTGCCGTCACCTGCGTAGATGAAAGGTGCCGCATTGGCAAAGTTGCCTGGGTTCTTGCTGTTTGAGTACTTATATAATAAGGAGATGCGTCCCTTGCCTTCGTTCAGGATTCGGGTCAGACCGAAATGATAAATCTGGGTGCGGTCTGCATAATCGGTAAAGCGGAGCTTGAAACTTCCCGGGTCGAAGTTCTGATACATGCTGGCGGTATAGAGCCAGTTGGTACCGATGCCACCAGAGAGGTTGAGATCAAAGTTCTGCATACCGAAGTGGTTCGCCTTGTAATTGAGTTTGCCCTTGAACTCTTTCTGACCTAATTCGCTGAAAGAAGATACAGCATAAGCAATGTTACCAGTGGCAATAGCCGACTCGGAAGGCGTCATCAGGTCGGTACCCTTCAGAGAGGCATCGCCGCGCCAGTGGGCTGAGAGCTTGTGAACTGAGGATGAATAGACGGCAGGAAGACCGTTCTCATATACGGTTACGTCTTCGCTTGGCAATCCAATTTGGATTTCACGAGGCTTGTTGGCGTCGGCAGCGTTAAGCATCACGTTACGCTCTTCCTTCTTGTTCTTCTCTACGGATTCCTCTTCGAGATTGAGAGACTTCTTTTCTTTTGTACTTGACTTCTCTTCAATATTGTTAGAAGGAAGTGCATACATGTAGCTTGTCGCTGACATTGCAGCCAAAGCCATGGAGAATGTACGGATTTTTAGGTTCATAACTTGTTCTTTTGTTAGTTACATTATTTTATTTTTGTTTATTCCAAAATATTTAGGTCTGAATCGAATGCTGTTCGATTTCGATTGCAAAGATAGATTGATTTTAGACACCTTGGTGCTGTGTGTAGGGTTTGAGTAGATGCGTGGATACTCTTACAATGACTTAACTACCTAATAATCAGAATATATATAAAATTAATACTTTTTATGAGAGTAGATATTGAAAAGAAGAATAAAAGTCGTATTTTTGCAGCCGCAAAGGGTTATTCTCTTTCATGACTAAGTAAAAACTGGTAAGAACAATAATAAATAAAGGACAATGAAGAAGATAGTATGGCTCTTGATGATGGTGGTGATGCCGATGGTGGCAAATGCGGCATTTTCCCGAAATGCGGATTTGGAGGACGAGGATGAATTGCTTCATCGTCTGGACCAATATATAGCTCGTCGGGACGAGTTCTCTTCCAAGAAAGAGAAGAAACTCATAAGAATGAAGAAAAAACTGAATCTTACTTCCGGTAAACGAGAGCGTCTGAGTCTTTACAATCAAATCTATCGTGAGTATTATACTTATCGATATGACTCTGCCATGGTCTATGCCAAAAGGGGCCTGCAATTGGCAGAACAGTTGCATGATGACTATTACATCAACCTCAACAAGATCAATCGGGCTGCGGTGTTATCCACAGGAGGCTTCTACAGTCAGGCTGAAGACCTGTTGCTTTCTTTGAAGCCAGAAGACATTTCGCCCAAGCTGATGCAATACTATTATTACACCTTGACATGGGTGTATAACTATTGGGGAGCTTTCTGCGAAAGGTCTGAATTCAAGGAGGAAATGCAAGATAAAAAAAGACTCTATCTTGCCAAGACCCTTGAATATATGGGCAACAAACAATCTGCGCTCTATTATTATCTGAGTGGTGAGTTGGAGTATTTGCTACATCGCACGGACAAGAAAGTGCTGGGCTGGTATCAGAAAGCACTTGCCGCCAGTCCTGTTGACAGCAGGGTGCATGCTTCTGCTGCATATTGTATAGCTCGTTTTTATCAAGACAATGAGCAAATGGACATATATGAGAAATATTTGGTACAGGCGGCCATCTCTGACCAGGTTTGTCCCTTGAAAGAAAATTTGGCACTTCAGGAACTTTCCACCTATCTATATAATAAGGATGCGAAGTATGCGAAGCGTGTGTCAAAGTATATCTATTGTTCGATGGAAGATGCTCAGTTTTATAACAATCGTCTTCGAATGGTTGAGATCTCTCGCATTCTTCCGCTTATCACGGAAACGAATCATCAGCGAGAAATACGTCAGAATCGCATCATCACGATATCGCTGATTGTGGTAAGTATCGTGTTTCTTGGCTTCTTGGCGATGATGTTCTTTGTCTTCAGGATAAATAAGCGTTTGGCAAAGAGTCGCAGGGAGGTGAGAAGTCAGAATATGCTCTTGGAGGAATTGAACCAGAAATTGCTCAATACCAATAAGCGCAGGGAGACTTATATGCGATTGTTTATGGACATCAGTGCTGTCTATATCAAGAAACTCGACGATTATCGCAAGTTGGTGAGCCGCAAGATCAGGGCAAAGCAGACTGCCGATCTCCTTACCGCCATCAACAGCTATAAGCTGGCAGAAGAGGAAGCTTCAAGTTTCTATATCCGATTCGACAAGGCTTTTATGGACTTATACCCTAATTTCGTGGATGAATTCAACCAACTGCTGTTGCCAGAAAAACAGATTGTTCTCCCTGCGCCTAACAGTCTCACCAAGGAACTGCGTATCTATGCTCTGATGCGATTAGGAATTACGGATGGGCAAGAACTGGCCACCCTTCTGTTCTATTCTACACAAACCATCTATAATTACAAGACATCCATCAGAAAGCGAGCAAAAGACCTCACCACTTTTGATGCCGCTATCAACCAACTATGCAATGTGATAGGCTAATCAGAGAAGGAATAGTGCCTAAATAGATGGTCAACATTCCCTTCCTGTAAGAATCTCCATAAAGCAGCAAATATAATAGTCCCTCTTTTGTATCATTTATTGCATAACTATCCATTTATCAGCATAATCATTACTTTTTCCCACATAAAGCTTGTAATTATCAATAATTATGCTTACTTTTGCAACAAAGTAACAGCTTAGTGACTGTAAAAATACAAGTCACTTATCATAAACAAGAAAGGAAAATGCCAATGGAACTGAAAGAGACCTTCCAACAAGTAAAGGCGGCAAGCAAGACATTAGGTCTGCTTACCGATGATCAACGTAATGAAATCCTGCAGGCGGTGGCTGATGCCATCATCGCCGAAACTCCTGCGCTCCTTGCAGCAAATGCAGAAGACTTGGCGAAGATGGACAAGGCGAACCCACTCTATGACCGATTGCAACTCACAGAGCAACGACTCCAGGATATTGCTTCGGATATGAGACACGTCAGTACGTTGCCCTCACCGCTTGGAAGAGTTCTCAAGGACAAGACACTCGATAACGGATTGCATCTGCAGCGGGTAGCCGTCCCTTTCGGAGTCATCGGAATGATTTACGAAGCACGCCCCAACGTAACCTATGATGTTTTCTCTCTCTGCTTCAAAAGCGGAAATGCATGTGTGCTGAAAGGAGGAAAGGATGCAGACGCCTCCAACACAGCCGGCGTGGAACTTATCCACAGAGTGTTGAAAACTTTTGGCATCAATCCCAATGTAGTGACCCTTCTGCCTGCCACCCATGAGGCAACAGGCGAGATGCTGAATGCCGTAGGCTACATAGACCTCTGCATTCCTCGTGGTGGAAAGAAGCTCATACAGTTTGTACGCGACACTGCCAAGGTGCCGGTCATAGAAACCGGAGCCGGTGTGGTACATTGTTATTTCGACAAGGACGGAGACATAGAGATGGGCAAACGAATCATCACCAATGCCAAGTGCCGAAGGGTAAGTGTATGCAATGCCCTCGACTGTCTGCTCATTCACGAAAGCCGTTTGAACGACCTTCGAACGCTGTGCGAAGAACTTGCCAAACATGAGACAAAGATTCATGCCGACACCAAGGCCTACGAAGCCCTGAAAGGCAACTATCCCGACACCTTATTATATAAGGCCGAGGAGAGCGAGCAGAAGATGAAGGAAGAGAATCCTCAGATCAGGAGCATCTGGAACACCGAATGGCTCAGTATGCAGATGAGTATCAAGACGGTGGCGACAGAAGACGAGGCGCTCGACCACATCGCCACATACGGAAGCGGACACAGCGAGAGCATCGTATCTGGCAACGAGGAAGCACAAAAGAAATTTCAAGCCATGGTGGATGCAGCCTGCGTATACGTGAATGCCCCAACAAGTTTTACTGATGGAGCACAGTTTGGACTCGGTGCCGAGATAGGCATCAGTACCCAGAAACTGGGTGCACGCGGACCTATGGCTCTCGAAGAAATTACCACCTACAAGTGGTTGATTACAGGAAACGGCCAGACAAGGAAGTGAAGAACGAAGAACGAAGAGTAAAGAAACAACGTTCGACGGCCAAAGGGAAAGCCAATTCTATAGCAATATAATATATAAGAAATAACAAATAAAAAACAAATAACAATGAAAACATTCTTTCATGTTGAAGACCTTGGCGATTTGAAAGCAGCGCTCGCCGAGGCACAAGAAGTAAAGGCAAACCGTTTCGGTTATCAAGAATTAGGCAAGAACAAAACCTTGCTGATGATATTTTTCAACAACAGTCTTCGTACCCGCCTGAGTACACAGAAGGCAGCCATGAACTTGGGCATGAACGTCATCGTACTCGACGTGAATGCAGGAGCATGGAAACTCGAGACGGAACGTGGCGTCATCATGGACGGCGACAAGAGCGAGCACCTTTTAGAGGCCATCCCTGTGATGGGAAGTTTCTGCGACCTGATTGGTATTCGCAGTTTTGCCGGACTAAAAGACCGCGACTACGATTATGCCGAGACCATCGTCAATCAGTTTGTGAAGTACAGCGGACGTCCCGTCTTCGCTATGGAGACTGCAACCGTCCATCCTCTTCAGGCATTTGCCGACCTCATCACCATCGAGGAGCACAAGAAGGTGGCACGTCCTAAGGTGGTTCTTACCTGGGCTCCTCATTGCCGTGCTTTGCCTCAGGCTGTGCCCAACTCATTCGCACAGTGGATGAATGCAGCCGACGTCGACTTCGTAGTTACTCATCCAGAAGGTTATGAGCTCGACCCTAAGTTTGTGGGCAATGCCAAGGTGGAATACGACCAGAAGAAGGCGCTGGAAGGTGCTGACTTCGTGTATGCCAAGAACTGGAGCTGTCCAGGCGTGAAGAATCCAGCACAATATGGTGAGATATTGAGCAAGGACATGAGCTGGACCATCGACGAGGAGCACATGAGCTGGACCAACAACGGATGCTTCATGCACTGTCTGCCAGTACGCCGAGGACTGATTGTCACCGATGATGTCATCGAAAGCAAGAACAGCCTGGTAATACCAGAGGCTGCCAACCGTGAAATTTCTGCCGAGGTAGTCATCAAACGTATGCTGGAATCACTGTAAACACCCTCGGAAGTAGGTATTATGAGATAAAAGCAAGATTTTTACACTATATTCCTTGACTTTTTGGATTAAGCATTTGTGGCACAAAATCCTTTCATCCAAAAACAAAAGTACTTGTGATGAGCAACGCAAGTACTTAAAATGGCAAACGCAAGTACTTTCAACAGTCAATGAAAGTACTTGCGTTTTTCCATATCGTATCACGACTAACGTCTATGCGTTCAGTCTTTACTTAAAAGATAATTGCGCACAGGGTTGGCGTACATGGTGAGCATACGCTCACGGAGGAAAGCCTCATCCTTGTTGGGCAAATCAATCTTCTGCAACTGACCAGCAATATACTGCTCTAAGGTTGCCTTCTCTGCCTCGGTATACTTGTCGGCATGAGCGGAAGTTTCCTCTAAGAGATCGAGTGCCACATAGTTGCCCGGATAGAGCATGTAGTTGGCATGAATCTGCTTGTCGATATACGTGGCCACCTTGTTATATATATCCTGCTTGGGAGTCTCAGGATCCATCTGCGCAAGATAGCCGTCGAGACATGGAGCAGCATGATAGTGCACATGACCTTTAAAGCCAAAGATACCAGTCTGCATGCTCACCAGGTCGTCGGTAGGTCCTTTCTTCCATTCGGCATTGTCGCGTTTCAGCTGAAACTCCTTAGCCTTGAGATAGTCGCAAGGATCGTACTCATAGCTGATAGACAGCGGAACGAGATGCAACTGCATGAGCCGTTCAATGATGCTGCCTTCACCTCCCATCGACATCATCTGAAGGATTGACTTCTGTGTGCGGTCGTTGCTGTCCTTGGCGCGTCCCTCACGCTGAGCTATCCAGATATTCTCGTTCTTCTCCTTGACGGCAAAGTGCATATAGTCGGAAAGTCGTTTGCTCGACATGAGCATCTGACGCATGGAGAGTGCACGCTCTACGATGAAAGCCTTATTCACACGTACCAAGTCCTTGACCCAAGGCAACGACAAGAGGTTGTCGCCAATAGCTATCTCGCAAGTTGTGGTAAACTTGTTGTCCACCAGCAGCACGTCAAGGATGGCAGAGTCGAGCACAATATCTCGATGGTTGCTGATAAAGGTATAGCGCTTGGAAGAGTCTATGGCCGTACAGTCCATCTCGTAGCCTTTAGCAACCTTTGCAAGCAGACCTTTTACAAAGTCGTAGGCAAAAGCCAACTGAAACTCCAAATTAGTTTTGCACGCCTTGAGTTTCTTGGCAATCATCTCGAAAGGCACCTGCGGATAGAGATAGGCAAGCACCTGCTTAAACTGTTCGTTGGCCAACAGGCGGTCGAACACCTCGGGCAAGTCTTCAGGCTCCCAAGGTCGAATGGCATCAAATTCTTGAGGGATCTTCATAACTTTATGATTTTATTGGAGTTAAGGAGTTAAAGAGTTATAGGAGTTAAGACAAATGTTCTAAAACGATATCTTTACATACCATTAAATTCTTCCGTTGTCTTAACTCCTTAACTTCTTTAACTCCTTAACTCCTCATTAATTATTAAAATTGATTCTCCACGATGTCGCTCAGTACATCCTTGATGTCGAGTCCGGCAGCACGTACCTGCTGAGGAATGAAGCTCGTCACGGTCATACCTGGAGTGGTATTGATCTCCAACATATTGACCACATCCTTGCCGTCCTTGTCCTTGGTGATGATGTAGTCGATGCGGATGATTCCGTTGGCATGCAGAATGTCGTAAATGCGCGAAGTGGTCTTTGCCACCTCTTCTGCAGTCTCGGGTGAGAGACGGGCTGGTGTAATTTCCTGCACCTGACCGTTATATTTGGCATCATAGTCGAAGAACTCGTTGGTTGTCACCACCTCTGTGGCCGGAAGCACCACGCACTTATCCTTGGTCTTGTAGATGCCCTGCGAGATTTCCACACCCTGCATATAGGCTTCTACCATAGCCTCTTCTGACTCCATGAACGCCAGACGAAGAGCTGGAGCCAACTGATCGCTCTCCTTTACCTTGGACACGCCGAAGCTGCTGCCATCGGCTGCTGGCTTCACAAAGCAAGGCATACCGATGCGCTTGGCTATAGCCTCCTCATCGTAAGCCTCGCCACGACGAAGCAAAATACTGTCGGCTACCTTTACGCCAAAGCCACGCAGATAGTTGTTGAGTACATACTTGTCGAAGGTCATTGCCTCCACAAGTACGCCACTGGTAGAATAAGGCATGTGAATCAGGTCGAAATAGCCTTGCATCACACCGTTCTCGCCTGGCTGACCATGGATGGTGATATAGGCATAATCGAAGAACTCGCGCTTGCCGTCTTTGACAAACGAGAAATCATTCTTGTCGATCTCGGCTGTTGTGCCATCATCGAATGCCACATGCCAGTCGATACCCTTGACGTCTACTATATAAATATTGTAACGCTCTTTGTCGAAGAAAGAGTAGAGTCCCTGACCTGAGCGCAATGAAACGTCGTGCTCAGAAGAATCGCCACCACATACGATGGCTATCGTTCTTTTGTTGTTGTCCATTTTGTTATATTGATTATATCGTTATCTTTCTTGAAAAGTATCTTGTGTGGAGCCTGCTATGAAGTTTCTCCACTTCTCTATCAGTTGTCGGAAGTCATCGGGCCACTGACTGTCAAAGTCCATCTGCTTGCCTGTGGAAGGATGGACGAATCCCAATGTCTTGGCATGGAGAGCCTGACGTGGACAGAGTTTGAAACAGTTCTGGATGTATGCCTTATAGCTGCTGCTGCGCTGACCTCTCAGAATCTCGGCACCTCCATAGGTCGCATCCATGAAGAGCGGATGACCGATATGCTTCATGTGGGCACGTATCTGATGGGTACGGCCTGTCTCGAGAATGCATTGCACCAAGGTGGTGTAGCCGAAACGTTCCAGTACCTTATAATGGGTAACGGCTGTCTTGCCTATTCCACTATCCGGATCGAACACCTTCATACGAAGACGGTTCTTGGGGTCACGACCTATATTGCCTTCGATTCGTCCCTCGTTCTCTACGATGTTTCCCCATACCAGGGCATTATAACTGCGATGGGTGGTCTTGTTGAAGAACTGTTTTCCCAGAGCCGTCTTGGCATCTGGTGTCTTTGCCACTACCAACAGTCCGGAAGTATCCTTGTCAATACGATGAACCAGTCCCACCTCTGGATCGTTAGGGTCGAAATCCTTCACGTCTTTCATGTGCCATGCCACTGCATTGATGAGCGTACCGGTAAAGTTACCTGCACCAGGATGAACTACCATGCCAGCCTCCTTGTTGACCACCATCAGCGCATCGTCCTCGTACACAATATTCAGCGGAATATCCTCTGCCACAATACTGGTGTCGTGCTTGGGACGGTCGAGCATCAGGGTGATGACATCATTGGGACGCACCTTATAGTTACTCTTCACGGGTTTCCCGTTGACATGAATAAACCCTGCATCGGCAGCATTCTGTATGCGGTTACGGCTCTGATAGGGATTCTTTTCGGAGAGGAACTTGTCTATACGCACAGGCGTCTGACCGGGGTCCACCTCTATCTTCCAATGCTCGTATAGCGTGCCGTCGCCAGCATCCACCACTTCCGGCTCGTCCAGCAATTCTATATCGTCGTTATAATTATCTTCTATCATATTCATTTACTCCACTACTTCGTTTTGATTGTGACTATGAGAATGAGATGACGCAGAGGGCTCACCCGACTCTGTTCCCGGGACAACCTCGAAATTATCCACAGCCTCGTCTTCGGCCTCACCACTTCCTTCCAGTAGCTCATGGCTGTCACCCATGGGGTCAACCATCTCTACAGAATCGCCAGCATCACGTCTGCCGTTTCCTACCTGTATAATGAGTACATCGTCTATCGACACCTTGTCGCCAGCCACTACATGTCTGCCCTTTACCAATATGCCGTACACCCAGTCTTCCTCACCAGGAATGTACTGTGGCGATCCCAACTTGAATCCCATAGCCGTAAGCTTGGCCATGGCTTCGCGCAAAGAACTGTTGTCGATGACATCAGGGATGGTGATAACAGGCGAATGAGCCGAGTTGATGGTGACATAGATCACGTGGCCCGACTTCACCTTCTCGCCTGGCGCCGGACTCTGTTCCAGCACGCAGTCGGGAGGGAGGTTCTTCACATATCCAGTATCAGAAACCACCACCGGCAGACCGGCATCTTTGAGGATACGCTCTGCATCGGCAAAACTCTTATGCCTTACATCTGGAATGGAGATGGCTTCTCCATGGTGAGTATAAAAGTCGATACCAAACCTGACACCCACACACAGCAGAACCACCACCAATGCCATGGCAGCAAGGTTTCCCCACAGGTACTTACTCTTGAACTTATTTATAAACTCGGATGAAGTCATGTATTTAAATTTTGCACAAAGATAATGATTTCATACGAAACAAGGAAACAATCGGGTAAAAAAAACACAAAAAGCAGCAAAGATTTAGTCTATGCTGCTTTTAATGTCATCGTCATTCCAACGATTCTGCCAGGAAATTACTTTCCGTGGTGCTCGTCAGAAACAGTTAACTTCTTACGGCCATGAGCACGGCGAGAAGCCAATACGCGACGACCATTCTTTGTTGCCATACGCTCACGGAAACCATGCTTGTTCACGCGACGACGATTGTGAGGCTGAAATGTTCTTTTCATTTTTCTTATTTATTTTTTAATTAATATTCACTACAAAGAGAGCAAAATGCGCCCTTTTGGGCTGCAAAATTACGCAATATTTCTGAAATAACAAAGAAAACCTCCAAATTTAGCTTAAATATTTATGTTTTTTTCGATTTTTACTTTGCTTTTTCGTGTTTTTGCAGTAACTTTGCAGACGTTTTTGAGATTATTATATAAAAATTCAAACATAACAAAATGATTAATTCACAGGAAATTAAGATTGGTACTTGCATCCGTATGGATGGCAAGGTATGGGTTTGTATCGACTTTCAGCACAGAAAGCCAGGTAAGGGTAATACTGTTATGAACACCAAATTGAAGAATGTTGCCGACGGTCGTGTATTGGAGCGCACATTCCAGGTTGGTTTCAAATTGGAAGATGTACGCGTAGAGCGTCGTCCTTATCAGTATCTCTACGAGGACGCTACTGGTTGCATCTTCATGAACCAGGAGACTTTCGAGCAGGTGCCAATCGCTAAGGAGAACGTTACTGGCGGTCAGTACATGAAGGAAGGTGATGTTGTAGAGGTTGTAACCGATACATCAGACGGCACTATCCTCTTGGCCGAAATGCCTGTTAAGACAACTCTGAAGATTACTCATTCTGAGCCAGGTATCAAGGGCAACACAGCTACCAACGCTACCAAGCCTGCTACACTTGAGTCGGGTGCTGAAATTCGCGTTCCTTTGTTCGTTAACGAAGGCGAGACTGTTCAGATCGACACCCGTGACGGCAGCTATCTCGGTCGTGTAAGCGAGTAATCCTTGGGATTACACCTATTTTTATATAAAGACGATTATAGTATGAAGTATTCCATCATTGTCCCTGTATTCAATCGTCCTGACGAAGTTGACGAGCTTCTCAACAGTCTCGCCTCACAGGAGGAGAAAGATTTTGAGGTTGTTATCGTAGAGGACGGTTCGCAAACGCCTTGCGAAGATGTTTGCAAGCGCTACGAGGACAAGATGGACATACATTATTATTATAAACAAAACTCTGGTCCTGGGCAAAGCCGAAATTATGGAGCTGAAAGAGCATCTGGTGAATATCTACTGATTCTCGACAGCGATGTGGTTTTGCCATCAGGATATCTCAAGGCTGTAAGTGATGAGTTGAGCCGTGAGCCTGCCGATGCCTTTGGCGGACCCGACAAGGCACACTCATCATTTACAGATACTCAGAAAGCCATCTCTTACTCCATGACATCCTTCTTCACTACAGGCGGCATTCGCGGCGGAAAGAAGAAGATGGACAAGTTTTACCCACGTTCTTTCAACATGGGCATACGCAAGGACGTATACCTGAAGTTGGAAGGTTTCTCTGCCATGCGCTTTGGTGAGGACATCGATTTCTCTATCCGCATCTTCAAGGCAGGCTGCAAGTGCCGGTTATTTCCTGAAGCATGGGTATGGCACAAACGACGCACAGACTTCCGCAAGTTCTGGCGACAAGTCTACAATAGCGGTATTGCCCGCATCAATCTCTATAAGAAATATCCCGAAAGTCTAAAGTTGGTACACCTGCTTCCTATGGTATTCACCCTGGGAGTTATAGGCACGTGTCTGTTGCTATTCTTTGCCGTCCTGCCCTATCTGCTCGGTACAGAGCACATCTTCCCCATCTTGGGGCAAGCCATCACCTTGTTGGGACTCATCGGTCTCGCATGCATCGCAATCTACTCTGTAGCGCTTTGCATCGACAGCACACGAGAAAACAAAAGCCTGAAGATAGGTCTGCTCAGCATCCGAGCCGCCTTTACTCAGCTCTTAGGTTATGGATGTGGTTTCCTCTCTGCCTGGTGGAAGAGATGCGTATTGGGCAAAAGCGAGTTCAGCGCCTACAACAAGACTTTCTATAAGTAAGTATCAAGAATTCGAAGTAAGTATCAAGAATTCGAGAATTACAGAGTCAGTAAAAACGAAGGGGAAGCCAATCCTCATTTTTACTTCTCCATTCTAAAAACCTAAAAAACACCACTTATGAGTGAGAAACTTTCTATATCCCAATGGGCAGAAGAAGACAAGCCGCGCGAGAAATTGGAGCGACTGGGAGCTTCAGCGCTTTCCAATGCCGAACTTCTTGCCATACTGATCGGTTCCGGATCGAGAGACGAAAGCGCTGTAGACCTTATGAAACGAATCATGAGCAACTGCGACAACAACCTGAACACATTAGGCAAGAAAACCATACGCGAACTGACCGAATACAAAGGCATGGGACCAGCCAAGGCTATCACCATCATGGCTGCTTGCGAACTGGGCAAACGACGCTCTGTTGAGAAATTGGGAATACGTCCTGACTTAGGTTCCTCATTAGCTGTGTACAACTATATGCTTCCTCGTATGCAAGACCTCGACGTGGAGGAAGCATGGGTTCTGATGATGAACCAGAATTTCAAACTCATCAAGGCTGAGCCTCTGTCACATGGAGGCATCACAGAGACAGCGGTAGACGTAAGGCTCATCATCAAGAAAGCTTTGCTCAACAACGCCACTATCATCGCCTTGTGCCACAACCATCCAAGCAACAACCCCACCCCAAGCAAGCAGGACGACCAGCTTACCCTCAATGTAAAGAAGGCATGCGATGTAATGCGCCTCTTCTTTATGGACCACATCATCGTAACCGACGGACATTACTATTCCTATCACGACAAGGGTAGACTATAGCTTTTTCATACGCCCCAGACCTTAAAAGAGTCTTTCGTACAAAATCTTTTCCCAACAAACTTTTCGCAGTCGGCGACAAAAATAAATCGTTTTATTTTGTATTGTCTTCGATTTGTCGTATCTTTGCATTATTGTTATACAAGATATAAAACAACATCAAGACAACAAGATATGACACAAGAAGAAAAGACAAAGATAGAAGAAAGAATCGTTGACGTGCTCAAAACCGTATACGACCCTGAAATTCCTGTCAACATCTGGGACTTGGGAATGATATACAAAATAGACGTGAAGGATGACGGCAACGTAGACCTCGACATGACGTTTACAGCACCCTCATGCCCTGCCGCCGACTTCATACTGGAAGACGTACGCACAAAGGTAGACAGTGTGGAGGGTGTCAAATCCACCAATGTAAACCTGGTATTTGAACCAGCCTGGGACCAAAGCATGATGAGCGAAGAAGCCCGCGTAGAGTTAGGCTTCGAATAAGTTCCAGCTTACAACCTTTTTTTCAACCATCAAAAAGACATGGCTATGAAGAATGTATATTTTCTTTCGGATGCTCACCTTGGCTCGCTTGCCATTGAGCACGGACGCATGCAGGAAAGGCGCTTAGTGCGTTTCCTCGACAGCATCAAGAACAAAGCATCGGCAGTATATCTGCTGGGAGACATGTTCGACTTCTGGGACGAATACAAATATGTTGTACCCAAAGGCTACACCCGTTTCTTGGGAAAACTGTCTGAGTTGACAGATATGGGCGTAGAGGTACACTTCTTCACAGGAAACCATGACCTATGGACTTACGGCTACCTGGAAGAAGAGTGTGGCGTGACTTTACACCGCAGGGCTACTACAACTGAGATCTATGGCAAGGTCTTCTTCCTTGCTCATGGTGACGGTCTGGGCGACCCAGACCATAAGTTCAAGCTGCTGCGCAAGATGTTCCACAACCGCACCTGTCAGATATTGCTCAACGCCATACATCCACGCTGGGGAATGGCATTGGGACTCAACTGGGCCAAACACAGCCGACTGAAGAGAAAGGATGGTAAGGAGATGCCTTATCTCGGCGAGAACAAGGAATACTTGGTAAAATATGCCAAGCAATACATGCAGCATCACACCAATATAGACTATTTTATGTTCGGTCATCGCCACATAGAGCTCGACCTGATGCTGAGCAAGAAAACACGCCTAATGATATTGGGCGATTGGATATGGCAGTTCACCTATGCCGTATTCGATGGTGAGCACATGTTTATGGAAGAATATGTAGAAGGAGAAAGTCAGCCATAAGGCTGACTTTCCTTTGTATATGATGTATGTAGTTTATTCTTTTTTTACGTTTTTTCCTTTTTACTTTTACACCTCTGTTAGTACTTATTTTTCTTTCTTGTCTATAATTAGTCTGTTGCCTTTCTGAACCACAGAGAGATAGTTGAATACATTCAAATTGTCGACAAACTCCTTCACACTCGCCTTACGCGAAGCCACGAAGTGCAGACGATAACTCATCAGGGAGTTGTCACGTATCTCGATATTGACATTGTACCATCTGCCTAAATCGCGAACCACCTCGATGAGAGGCACATTGTCGAAATAGAAGTATCCGTCCTTCCACTGGGTATAGCACTCGGTGTCAACTGTAGTCACCTCAAACTCATGATTGCTGTTGAGTTCGGCATTCTGACCTGGTTTAAGCATCACTTCCTTCCCCTCACTGTTTACAGCCACCGATCCGCTGATAAGTGTGACGTTGACTCCTGAATGAGGATAAGCCTTCAGATTGAACTCTGTACCATAAACCTTTGTCGCCACCTTGTCGGTCATAACGATAAATGGACAATGCTTGTTCTTGGTAACCTTGAAATAGGCCTCACCCACCAAACGAACCGTTCTGTTCTCACCAGAGAACTGGACTGGGAAAATCAGCTTACTGTCGGCATTGAGCAGCACCTCAGTACCATCCGACAGTACCACCTCATAATCCTTACCACGGGGTGTGGTGATGGTCTTCGTTGCATTCTTGCCATTCACAATATGCACCTTAGAGAAGTCTGCCTTGTTCTGACTCAACAAGATGCCGTTATCAGACTGTTCATCATTGATGGGCTCCATATCATTATCCTTATCGCCTATCATGATGGTCTTGGGAGCATTATTGGCCTCGAAAGCCAGCATCTGGTCTTCCTGCTTCCATCCCCAGTGACTCACGAGGAAAACAATAAGCACCACGGCAGCTATCGAAGATACAGTATAGAACACATTGCGAAAAAGCACAGTTTTTGCAGAAGAATGACCACCTATATTCTGATCAGAACAGAAACGTTTCCATTCCCCCTCCACATCGAGCTTTCCCATTTGATGTTTCATGCGAGTCTGACGATATCTCAGAATCGCACGGGCCTGAGCAGCATTATCCTCGTCCTGCAGCAAGGCATCTACCTCTGCAGAACTTTTCTGTTCAAGCCGGTCGAACTCATCAATCAACGAGTTTGACTTTTTGTCTCTTATATCTTCGCTGTCAATCATATAAATTATATATATCCTTACTTTTTACTTTGCATATATCAGTCGGGCTTAGGCTTTTGATCCTTTTTTGTACGTCACATCGAAGGCTGCCCTCAACATTGTCAAGCCCTTGATAATGTTCTTGCGAATGCCATCCCTACTTAATCCCAATATCTCAGCAACCTCCTCATACTTCTTATTCTCGAAATAACATTGGTCGAAGATAAAACGTGTACGGGCCGGCATTTCAGCCATCACCTGTTCTACCTTTATCATCCTGTCTTCTTCCTCGTCAAATTCTGTGCTTACTTCATCGTGAAGAGCCAGATACAATTTAGCATACTTGTTCTTTACTGTCTGGTGCTTGAGATAATCCAAGCTCTTACGCCTCACGCCATTTAACAAATAAGCCTTTGTGTAAGACTGCGTTCCTAGTGAATAATCTTCCCACAAATCAGCAAAGTAATCATGCACGATATCACGCGCTTCAGACTCGTTGTTGATTAGATAAAAAGAGGCATAAAAAAGTCGAGAATAGTTTTCTTGAAACAATTCTTGAAATGCTATTTCTTTTTCTTCCGACTTTCTTATGCCCATTATAGATGATATTCTTTTTGCAGGACAAAGATACATATTTTTGCCGAAATATGCAAATTTATCGCTTATATATTTCTATGGCATTCAACATTGTCTTGCCTTTAATAGGATTAAAGCGAACATCCAGACCTTGTCCTTGCTTCGCCTGTACATGTATTCTCTTGGCTACAGCACGTGAGACTCCGTAATCTGCAGCATTAAACTGTTCAAGAACCTTCTCACCATTCACCACAACATCGAAGACCGAAGCGGTATCATCCTTCTTGTCTGCTCCATGAGCTGAGAGGTTGTAAACCAAGGCTGCTGCCTCCTTCAAGCTGGCGAAATGCAGAGTGATAATGTACTCTCCATCTGGCACATCCGCCTTAAATGCCTCTATATCCTGGCGCTGTGTCTGATAGATAGGATCCTTGTCTGTACCTAAGATATCGGCATCTGTTCCTAACAAGTCGCCGGCACGACGATAAACGGTTCCTCCTACATAACCCCAGCCACCCTGCTCGTAAGCTTTCTCTGGCATCCAACACAGTGACTCTTCCTTGTCTTCCATATAACGCTGTGAGCCACAGGTGACATGAAGCCCAGTCACAGGGAATCCCTTCTCGAAAGAAGCAGGAACCACTCGCATGTTAACGATGACAGCATCGCTTACCTTCTCTCCGTTGACCTCAGCAAAAGCCTCTACTCTGTTTTCTCCATCGGTGAATGGCACAGAAGCCATGGCCACACCATCTGTCGTTGCAAAGGTACCAACCAACTGCTGGTTGCAGTAGACTCTTACCTTATCAGCCTTCACAAATACAGGTACATCCATACGGGCTTCTGCTGTCCGGCTCACACAAGAACGGTATTTCCAATTCTTTCCTCCAATATAGAGCGATGGCTTCTCGCCCAACATACTCTTATAATAAAGATATGCGTCCTTCTCACAACGGTCAAGTCCCAAGATTCCCTTGCTGTTGACATGGGGCACAGCGTCACCACGTACTTCAGAGTAGAAATCTGCAAGATTCCACACGCTTGAGCCTGCCACAAAGTCTCGCTTCTTCATCTCGCGAAGATAATGCACATGATACTTCAAACCATATTCCTCAGAGAAGTCGAAACGCTCTGGATGGAAAGAGTGAAGACGTGGATCGATGCCGGCACCATACTCTGTCACCATCAGCGACTGATTAGGCAATACCTCATGCACCTTATCCAATATCTGCTCAAACTCATGGATATCCGGCTCATACCAACCCTGATAAAGATTGAGAGCAAAAATCTGAGGAATGTTCACCAAGCCAGCCTCCTGATAACGTTCGAAGGCATTATGGACAGCCATCATGGTGTAACGCTCCGGATCTTCCCGTCGTGACAGCGCATCCAACTCAGAAGCCACTCTGCGAACCATAGGATAATAGGTGGCACGGTCCTTGTCATACTGGGCTGGAATGCGGAGCAGAATCTCGTTCATCCATCCCCACATCACAACTGAAGGATGGTTGCGGTTCTGATAGATCATCTCCATCTGCATATCCTTGCAGGTTTCCAGGAACTCGTCGCTTCCATCCACTGCATTAACTACAGGGATCTCCACACTGGTAAGGATACCCAAACGGTCGCATACCTCCAAAATGGTAGGATCCTGCGGATAGTGAGCCACACGCAGGAAGTTGCCTCCCATCTCTTTCAGTTTGTACACATCAGCCATATGGATATTATCAGAGAGAGCATTGCCCTTCTTCAAGAAATCCTGATGGCGAGAAGTACCGATGAGTTTCACGTGCTTACCATTCAGGAAGAATCCCTTCTGAGGATCAAAACGATACCAGCGGAAACCTAAAGATGTATGATTCTCATCATAAACCTTTCGGGTCTGATTGTCCACTATCTCGGTATTCACCTTATATATATATGGATCTACATCCGACCACAAGTGTGGGTTCGTTACAGGAATACTCAGTTGACAAAGTTGGTCGTCTTCGCCTACTTTGAGTTTCAACCTCTTGGTCACAGTTGCCACGATCTTACCCTCAGCATCAACCAAAGAACTCTTCAGGGTAATGGCCTTCGCTTTCTTCTCATGATTCTGCAGACGGCACAACACCTCAACCTGTCGGAAGTTGCCATCCTTATGAGGTGTAGTCACCACGATGCCTGAAGAACCATAGTAGCGTGTAGAGAAATGTACCTGAGGTAGATAAGAAAGCCATACATCCCGATAGACGCCACCATAGAAAGTGAAGTCGGCCGACAAAGGAGCTATGGTCTTGTCGTAAGCATTAGTAACCACGAGCTCCAGTTGGTTTTCCTGTCCGAACTTCACATATTCGGTAATATCGAAGCCAAAGCCGGCATAGCCTCCACGGTGATTGCCTGCCTCACGACCGTTCACCCACACTGTGGTTTCCTGGTTGGCACCTTCGAAATAGATGAATACTCTTTCCTTGCTCTTAGAAGCCGGTATGGTAACCGACTTCCTGTACATGCACTTTCCACGGAAATAACCAGGAGTCTCATCATCGGTATCCTCGGCATTCCATGTGTGGGGAATATCAATCTTCTGCCACTGAGCATAATTGCCAATGGAGTCGCTGCGGCTGAACATCCAACTCTCATTGAGCGAGACTCTCACGCCTGCCTGACACAATGTGATGCAACACAAGCAGAACAGCACTAATGATAGGAATCTTTTTATCATTGTTATTGAATTGAAAAACTGTTAAACTTCATACTGATGTCGCGCACCTTCACATTACCCTTGAAGAAGAATGTAGGCTTGCCAAAACCATAAACGATGTTCTCACCATAAAGTTCAATGCGGGCATGCTTCCATTCGCCAGTGTCGCAGGTTGCAATCTTGCCCACATTGGCAAAATAAGACTTCGGCTCACGCTTGGTGGTAGAACGCACAAAGAGCGACTCCGTACCCTTGTCCAAATACCAGAACTCGATGGTGCCGAGGCTGTACATGGCGCAGAGATTGACAGAAGCCTGAGTGGGCAAGGTGACAGAGAATCCCTCAGTAGCATCCCAACATCCCTTTGTGCTTTCGCCGCCCTTCACCTGCAGGGCTGAGGTTGTGAGCACAAACTCATTGTTAATCACCTTCTCGTTCTCCTGACCTATCATCTCTGAAGCCTGTATCAGCAGGTCGGCAGCTTGCTTATAGCTACCTTCTGCCATCTGCATGGCTGCATTGTCGAGCAGTTGCAGAATCAGGTCTTCTTTCAGACCTACTTTTTGCAACAGTTCTACAGCTTTGCGCATCTGGAACAACTGCTGAGGCAGGCGCAATGCACTGAGATTGGGTTCGAACTCCTTGAAGACTGAAGCATAACGAAGGGTCGTCTCCAACTCACGATAGCCATTCTCTATAGTAGGCTCTATCTCGTGTCCCTCAGTATAGTCACTCCAAGAAGCGATAAACATCATGTCGAGGCTGTCGCGATACTGCATGTTATACTGCCACATAGCATCGTAAAGTTTGCCATTATATCTGTCTATCTCATAGAACTTAGAATGTCCCCAACCACCACATCCGTGGTTGTCCATGCCAGGAATCACAAAGCCACACTTCACGGTATAGGCAGGATTATCGCTAAGCCACACCTGGTCGCGGAAAGGCTCCATAAAGTGAAGCACGTCTTCTTTCGAAGCCCAGAAGTCACAGCCCAGATGTCCTGCATTTCTTTCTCGTACACGCGCAGGAATCCAGGCTGTGGGAACTTCTCCAAGCTTCTTCCACTCCTCCATCTTCTGACTGTAAGTCACAGGCTTATAGATATCGTTCTCCAACTTACCCCAGTCTGCCCATCTGCGCAACATCACAGGATTTGTCTTCTCCACAAAATCCTTGTTGGCATTCAGCACCTGTGTGAACTCCTCTGGAGTAGCACCACCGCCGAAATGATAGAATACTGGACGTCCTTTGACGACAGGAGCAGTTTTTCCAGTAAACACGTTATCTGCCAAATACTTGAAGCACTTCTCCATATACTTGGTCTTATCTGTACGTGTCTTTATATCTGGATAAATTTTTGTAATCCAATCATAGTACAACCATCCGTCGCACCAGTTCACACCTATCTCGAAACCATATTTGGCAGCAATAGGCTGCATGGCCTTGAGCAGATTGTCGTTCTCGTGAGGCATGAATCCCCACTCGATAAAGAAGCCGTCGATACCGGCGGCTTTGGCACTCAGTATCTGATATTCGATGAGATCTGGATCCAGGTTGGACTGCATGCCTATCATCGGATAGTGCTTGGCTGCAATCTCATGACGGCCATCATCTCCTATATTGTCAGCATTGCGGCAGATGTACTTGATGTCTGTACTCGTTTTAGGCATAGTGGCAAACATTCCCCATCTGCCTATCTGACCATCATGCTGACGTGTATATCGCACACCATGATAATCGGCGTAAACCTTCTTACCATTACCGGCATAGGATGCCGATAACGATAAAAAGTTTACAAAAAGTATAACTAAAAGATTTCGAATCATTGATAGCTGAATTGATTGTCTTGTACAAGTCTGAACTTATATATCTTAGAGTTTGCGAGATTAAAATACTCGTTTCCGGCACCGTCAACAACACATGGTGCCCACCAAGACTCTGTTGGCTTCAACAAATAATCCTTGCCATTGGCATCTCTATCCACAGCCTTTACATCTGGCACTTCGTAGATAGTAGTGGCAGTAAGTTCTGAGGCCGACATATCAAACTGATAAACACCATGCTCTGCTGTAAGCCAGAGTTTGTCAGTCTCACCATATACGGGGAAGAGGTCATGACCACCCTTCTCATTATCAAAGGTATAGATACGAGCCTGGTTAGTCAACGCCGGATTTTCCTTATCATTATTATACTTGAATCTGAACAAGGCTGTTACACTCTTGCCTGCGTTATTGATGGTACCCGTAGTGTAGATACACTGACGCTTGGCATCCCATACCAAGTTATGGGCATTACCAATCTTCTTGGTTGACTTCTTTACCATAGTACCCTTCTCCATATCTACAGCGAAGAGATTGATTTCTCCTTGCTTAGATTCTGCTGTAACGATATTACCATCAGGCAAAATCTCTGCAGAGTGAGGATTGATGCCACATTCGGCATAGCACATCACTTTCTTGTCTGCAAAACGAATCAAAGCCACGGCACCACCACTGGCTGTCATCAGCACATACTCGTTATTGAGTACAGGCTTACACTCGCTGGGGTTCTTAAACAAGCTTCGCTTTGCCGAAGGAATACCACCAGTTAAAGGTTCCCATTCCCAAACCACCTTCTTGGTGTTCATATCCATCACGAGAATGGCTGTACGCGACTGCTCTGCCAAAACCACAGCATTCTCAGGCATAACAAACTCCGCCTTAGGTGCCTCTTGTACAGGGCCTACATCATCGTATTGTGAGCAACTACTGATGCCAAGGGCTATAAAAGCCCCTGCCATCAATGTCATGATTTTCTTATTCAGTTTTTTCATAATAGTTTAGTTATTTGGTTGGCATTTTAATTTCCACGATCAGGATATTAGCTGTGGCATTTGTAGAGCCCAGAGTCTTACCGTCGATGATGTTAACCACCTTCATCACACCCACCTTGGCTGCACCTGCTGCAGATGTGCTTCCTGTACGGAAGGCTATGATGTCGCCGACCTTAAAAGGAGTCAACTTGCTTGTAGAGATAGAGCCAGCGTTAATCTTCTTGATAGAAGTAAGAGTTGCATGGTCGTAGTCGAACTCATCATTCACAATCTTGAAGCGAGTCTGGTTCTTGACAGCTATCGCCTTCAAATTGCCTGAAGTACCCTTGTACTCGGAATCTTTCTCCTGATTATCCATAGAGTAAAGACGAGGAATAGCACTACCACCGAAGCTATAGAACTTAAAGTCGATATTCTTAGCATTATCGGCACTCTCAAGGGCATAGTCTACGGTATAAGATCTCATATCCTTGAGTGAGAACATACCAAAGGCATTTTCATAATCCTTATGTCCCAAGTTTGCGAGTGGATGGCTACCAATATTAGCAGTTGCAACTCTCATATCTACAAATACAGGGCGCATAGCTGAACTTTCCTTACCCTCACGACCATCAGAAGCAACAACCTGAACATGCGATGTAGCCTGTGTAAGCTTGATAGCAACCGACTTGTTGTATTCTTTCTCACCAGAAAGAGTCACGCGCTTGGCAAGTGTAGTCTTTTCGCCTTCTACTAAGAAGAGATCAATATACTTCAAGCCACGGATAGAAGTTACCGAAACAGGGAAGTTGACATCCTTGCCCGACTCTGCAAATAAGCCTTTGGCATCAAGTGTTACAACAGGAACGGGAACGATCTTGTAAGTAACAGGCAAAGTAGCAATCGTAGCATTGCCATAAGTGTCGATAGCAATCACCTTAACACCCTTATCACCCTCTTTGTACTCAATCATCTCGTCAAAAGTGTAAGAATCTACACCATTCAATTCTTCATCCTTCTTCAGAGTTTCCTGGTTGTCCTTTGACACCAAGATAGCCTCTACTGATTTAAGACCAGCCTCCGACTCCACAGTGAATGTAGTACGAGGAATCACTGGATTCTCCTCCATCTCGTCGTAAACAATCTCACCTGGATTGAATGTAATGACAGGACGAGCCATGATACCCTTAACGGTGATAGGCATCTCAGCTGTCACCTTCTGTCCCTGTCTGTCGATAGCCTCCACCGTAACAGATGTGTAACCCACCTTATACTCAGGGCTCTCTGCCAAACTGTAGTTGTAAACATTGTAGAACTCGGTGATACTCTTATAACGTATCACGCCATCCTCAGCTGTATTGATATCAATGTTTACCTGTGCCAAACCTGCCTTCGACTGGATAACAGCGATAATTGGCAGGTTGTCAACAGTATTCAAGTCGACATTCAATTGTTCCAAAGGGAATTGTACCGATGGAGCCTCAGCATCCACTGCATCATCACTGCTGCAAGAGCAAACTGCCATGAGCAGGAATGCCATCATATATAATATGCTATGTTTCATAAGACTGCTATTTTTTGTAGTAACTATAATCGTCGAAGATGTGCATCACGCCATTGGTAGGCATGATGTTGGTAATAACAGACTTGCACTGATGAGACTTACCATTGCTACCAGTTTGGTTGATAACAATCTTGCCTACAGCTGCTTGCCATGGATTCTTCCATACATTAATAGTCATCAATCCCTCCTCACCTTCAAGCAGAGTGATAACATATCGAGGCTCAACATCCAACTCACCATAAGAACTGTAACGGCCCGAAATGATGTGATAGAGCAACAGATTCTTCAACTCCTGCATGTCGCAGTCGTGAATATCGGTGACACCCTTATTCTCCATGAAAGCCTTCATAGCTGTATTGTTAAGCAACAAGTATGTGTACTGGTGTTCTGTCTGCTTGTAGAACTCGTCTACTCCTGTGTACTCCAGCGCTTCCTTCAGCAGGGAAAAGTTTTCATCGTTGGAGGTGACATACTCCCATGCTGTCATATTGATATGTGGATCATCCACCTTTTGGTTGTAATCATAGTCGGTCTGCAAGTCCAGATCACAAGAGGACAGCAACATCATCAGGATGCCGACCAATGAGATGTTATATAATAACTTTTTCATACGTCTGCTTGTTTTTTATTCACCGTAATAGGTATTCTGTTTAATTTTCGGATTCTCAATAATGTGAGAGAAGTGAATAGGGAACACTTCGTTTCCATCTTCCTTAAGGCCATTGATAGGACCCATCACAGCCTTCCACTTACCTGTACGCAGCAAGTCAAACCAGCGACGCCCCTCGCCTACCAGTTCAACCTGACGCTCACGGAGGATGAACTCTACGATTTCATCTTCAGAAGAGAACTCTGTTGACAGAGGTGTCTGCAGACCTGCACGATCTCTGATTTGCTTTACAAATTCAAGAGCCTCGTCCCACTTACCCATGCGAACCTTAGCTTCAGCCTGGAGCAGAATCATATCAGAGTAGCGATAGATAGGATAAGCGATCTCGCAAGTCTTGTTGAGAGAGTTACTGATGTCGCCAGCCATAAACTTTCTCAACTCGTAACCATTCTGATAGTCTTTAGAAACCAAATCCTTGCGCAAGTCACCCTGCATATCCTCCTGATTGAAGATATCCATAAACTTGTTAGACAAGACTGCTGCACGATTACCTGAGCCAGAGAACCACTGATACATATAGCTATAGCCATTGGCACCTACCTCGTCCATATCAAAGTGGATCAAGAAGATAAGTTCCTTTGTGGTGTACTCATCGTTATCAGGAGTGTTGTCAGAAGGCTTGCGGTTCAACTCCTCAGTCAGCATAGAGCGCCATGACTGGATGGTAGGAGCAAGCTGCATAAACTTAGCACCCTTATAATCGATAGACTTCATCTTTTCGATGGTCTGATCGGCATCAGAGTAGTTGCCCATCCACATATACACATCGGCAAGGATAGCCCAAACACCAATAATAGAAATGCGCTTGCGCTCATAGTTCTTATTACGGTTGATGAGCTTTTCTGCCTGCTTCAGGTCTGGGACAATGACGTTCTCCAAGATATACTGAGCATCAGTACGAGGATGGTAAAGGTCTTGTTCTTCTGTTTCTATAGGCTCGGTGAACAGTGGCACATCGCCCCATACACGCAAAGCATAGAAATAACCCAAGGCACGCATAGCATAAGCCTGTCCCAAGTAGTCGTTGCGGTCACTGACGTCGGGCATATCAATCTGAGGCACATACTTGATGCAGAGATTGGCCTGATTGATCATAGCATAGAGGTTGGTCCACTTGGCACATCTCTCATCGGTAGACATCAGGTTGTTGATAACACGAGCCTGGTCTGCCATAACAGGTGCACCTGGAGCTACGTTGTCCGAACGGAACTCACCCCAATAGAAATAATTCTCGCGCATGGTCTGACGGAAGAGACCATAAATTTCGTTCACACCGGCTTTCGCATCACGCGCTGTCTGCCACATCTTATCTGCTGGCACCTCGCTGATAGTATCTTCCTCCAAGAAACTATTACAGCTGCAGAGCATAGTCATGGCGAAAAGCAAATATATGATTCTGTTTATCTTAAACATAGTTGTATCTATTAAAAGTTTGCATTAAATCCAACACCGAACTCGCGCTTTCTTGGATAGCGATAAGAGTCCTTACCAATCTGCAATGGGTTAGAAGTAGAGAACTCTGGATCGAAACCAGAATAGTTAGTCCAAGTCAACACATTGTTTGCAAAGAAATACACATTGAGTCTCTTCATGAAGAGCTTCTTCGACAATGTCTGAGGCAAGTCGTAAGAGAGACGCACATTTGACAGGCGAACGAAGGAAGCATCTTCCAGATAGAAAGAGTTGCCCATACGTCCGTTGTTATACTCATCGTTGAAAGGACGAGGATAAAGAGCATTATCACCAGGCTTTAGCCACATGTTGTATATAGTATAAGGTGAAGGGGTAGTACCATCATACTTGAACATGTTACGATTGTTCTCTGCCGCATTGTAGATCTTGCCACCGATGGAGTAATAGAAGCCCAGATAGAGATTGAAGTTCTTCCACTTTACGCTGGTATTGAAACCACCGGTTACGTCGGGCATTGCATTGCCGATAACCATACGATCATTATCGTCGATAATACCATTCTCAGTGCCAGCAGGCTCAGCCCAGTTGTAGTCACCGCCACGGAAAGCCTGTCCGTTAGGCAGTCTCTTCTTGTGAACCTCGCCGGTATACTCCTGACCATTCAAAAGATACTTGTACTGGAACACGCCATTCTCGAATACTGGAGTCAACTGCTTCCAGTCGGAGGTAAAGGCATTGCTCTCATCGTATGGGAACACGCCTAAGCACTTAAAGCCATAGAAGTCGCCGATGTGACCACCTTCCTGCATCCACCAGATATCACCTTCCATGTAGGCCTTGCCCTCAGCAAGCTTCTCCACAGTATTACTGTTGCCGGAAATATTGAAAGAAGCATTCCAAGTCAGGTTCTTCTTACGGATGATGTCACCAGAGATAGAGAGCTCGAAACCACGGTTGCTAATCTCACCAATGTTCTTGCGGATGTAAGAGAAACCAGTCTCCTTTGGTAACTGATAGTTAGCCAACAATCCGTCTGTATATTTATAGTAGTAGTCTGCTGTTACAACCAAACGGTTGTTGAAGAAGTTGAGGTCGAGACCCAAGTCAAACTGACGTGTCTCCTCCCACTTCAAATCTGAAGAACCGATACGGGCTGGTTTCACACCACCCACACCGTCATAGATATTGCTTGGCGTATAAGAATAAACATACTCGTAGTTTCCGATACTCTGGTTACCAGTAACACCATAAGAGACACGAATCTTACCATCGGTCATTACCTTACGGGCACCCTTCATAAACTTCTCGTCAGAGAAACGCCAACCGAAAGAAGCTGATGGGAAGTTACCCCACTTATTGTTCTTGGCAAAGCGTGAAGAACCGTCTCGGCGAACATTCAGTGTCAACAAATAACGACGCAAGTAGTCGTAAGTGATACGTGTGTAGAAAGAAGCCAAAGAGTGGCGAGTTTCCACACTGCCTGTTGCAGAAAGATCGAGGTTGGCGGCAAAAGCGTTCAGGGTATAAATATAGTCGGTAGAAGCATTCATACCAGCAATATTCTCATTTTCATAATACCATTTCTGAACGCTCATACCTGCCATACCCGTGAAGTGATGAGCACCCCAATTACGTGTGTAAGTAAAGTAGTTCTCATTCATCCAGTTCCAGTTCAAGTAATTGTAAGAGTAACCGTTGTTGCTCTTCTGCCACTCATCAGTAATCAAACTTGGAATCAATTTCTTACGCTTGTCGAGATAGAAGTTGGCATTGATGTTGGTGCGGAACGACAGATGCTTGTTGAACTTAAAGTTGAAATATTGATAGAAGTTAGCTTTATACGAATTGGTAAAGTCGGTAGTGTAATTAATCAGAGCCACAGGGTTCTTCTGACCATTAAACACACCTACTATAGAGCCGTCAGAATAGGTCGTGTTGAAGTAAGGACGACGGCTGAGCACAGAACTGAGCAACTGACCCTCGTTCACACCTTCCTTCTTGGAATAAGACAAAGACATGCGGCTACCCATGCTCAGCCACTTGCTGGGCGAATAGTCTGCATTGACGCGGGTGCTGAAACGCTGATAGCCTGTATTATCGATAATACCACGCTCATTATAGTATGCGGTATTGACAAAATACTTCAGCGCCTTAGAACCACCACCTATACTTACGTCAACCTCGTCCTTGTTACCCACCTGGGTGATCATATCGAGATAGTCGTTATCTACATTGAAGAAGTAGTTGTATGGATCCTGCAAGATGTCCATACTCTGATCTGGATTACCACCACCATAAGTAAGGAAGTAATTTCTGCGTGCCTGATCATAAAACAGGCGGTCTGCTCTGTTAGCCTGAGGGATCTTGTGAGAGAGCTTACCCCAAGAGTGATAATACTTTACGTTGATCTCAGGTTTGCCTTCCTGACCACCACGTGTAGTCACGATGATCACACCATTGGCAGAACGAGAGCCATAGATAGCTGCAGAGGCAGCATCCTTGAGCACTTCCACAGAAACAATATCACTTGGGTTGATGTCATCTATGCTCTCCATCGGAGCACCGTCTACAATATAAAGAGGTGAAACACCCTCAGAAGAAAAGGTAGAGGTACCACGCACCTTGATAGTAGAAGACTCACCGGGCTGACCTGAGCCAGAAACGACCTGCACACCGGCAGTGCTACCCTGCAATGCCTCATACACGTTGGTAGCCATCTTGTTCTCAATCTCCATAGAACTGATAGAAGAAATAGAACCAGTTACGTCGCGCTTCTTCATCGTACCGTAACCTACAACGATCACTTCATCGAGCTTCTTACCCACCTGCGAGTCTTTCATCACAAGTTTCATGCTCTTACCATAAACAGGCAGTTTCTCGATATCCTCCTTACCGATATAAGAGAAGAGCAAAGGAGTCTTGCGGTTGTCGTCCTCCAAGGAAAACTCACCATCAAAGTTAGTGATAGTGCCCTTACCGGTACCCTTAATACGAACGGTTACACCAATCAATGGCTCACCCTCCTCGTCGACAATCACACCAAAGACTTTGTTGCCTGCTGCCTTTTGGGCTGGCTGAACTGCAGCCTGAGCATTCTTGCTGACAATAACAAAGTTGCCATTCAACTTATACTGGAATGGCAAACCCTTGAGAATAGCTGTCATAGCATGTGTCAAAGGCTCTTTTTTAACAGTGGCTGTTACATGATAAGACTGAACCTCGTCGTAGGTGAAAAGCACCTTACAGCCTGATTTTTTCTCCACCGCCTTCAAGGCTGTAGCCAATGGAGTCTTGTTAAAACTAAGCGTTAGCAACTTCTTCGTAGGGTTCGCGCCATAGGCTGACTGTGCTACGAAGACAAATAACAGGGTCAAAGGAATCATCATTGCCAGAAACCTTGACCGAAGTTGTTTCTTCATTACACTCATGTTAATAGATGAATAGATTTATTTTTAAATAATTTACTAATCATGAATATAACGAGGAAGACACGACAAAGGTCCCTCAAAAAATGAAAAAAAACATCTTTTCTGCATTTTTTTATTTTTGGAAGGACTGATATCAGAAAACAGATGGTAAAAGTGATTAGTTCTTAGGTCGTTTTAGAAGATGGAGACTGAGTTAATGTGACACCAACCTCATCGCCTGCATCTATCCAGAGACGATATTGGTTCTTACCGATAAACTTTTCTATCTCTCCCCGGCTTGCTTTGGGAGGAAGGGAGGAAGAGAAATACAAATAGCCACTTCCCGATGACGCCTGAATGCGTATCAGGTCAGCATTTCTATAAACCGAGATCTCACCCTTTGGTAAAGGAATCTTTCCCTCTATAAACTCCAAACCTCCCAATTCGGGACGTATCTCGAACTCCTCATAGCCTGGTTTCACAGGCTTGACACCCAAGAAATATCTGCCAAAAAGATAGAGGAAACAAATACCCCAGGCATAACACAGTTTCTCATCGACCTCAGCCTTTGGCGATGACAGTTGGGCCTTGAGGAGACTACTATTCCATTGCTTCCTGATTCGCTCAAGTACCTGCGACAGGTTACCCAACGAGCAAAGGGCAGCCAACTCATAGAACTGCATAAAAGGCGATGTGAAAGGCTTGACGGAAGGATTGTTGATAACAGTCGATGCCACCTCCTGCTTCTGAACTTCGGTAAAGTAATCGAAGAAAATAGCAAAGACATTGGAGTGACGGGTAATAAGCCTGCTACGTCGTCCATCGACAACACGATGAACCAAAGCCTGTCGTTTCTCGTTCCAGAAAGAAGGCAAAATCTGCTTACGCAGACGGGTGAAATGTGCGAAATAACGTTCCTCATCGGCTTTCCTTCCCAACAAATGGGCACACTGCGCCATATCTTCCAAACTCTTGCAGTAGAGGATTTGCTCGAAAGACCGCAAGCCTTTCCTATCTCTATTCTCAGGCAACCAGTCGACAAAGACTTGATCGTCTGACTTTATCTGAATCATCCCATTGGAGTCGGTATGAGAAAGACAATAGTTTATAAACTTTCGCATACGAGGATAAGCCTTACGTACACAGCGCTCGTTGCCCGTGTATAGATAATGTTCATATATGCTTAGAAACCAATAAAAAGTATGGTCGGCCATGGAGTCCGCATGGGCTGTGACAGGATCTTGACCAGGATGCTGCCATACTGAGCGCTCACACACTCTCCATATTTCATTAAAGATTTCGTCACTGCATCTGAAAGCAGGTTTGTTTGTTGATATCATCACCTTAAATAGATTAGTTTTGTTTGTTTCGTAGATTGTTTCCGATGTATTTTCAAGGTATTCAAGTCGGAGAGGGTTATCTCTGTATGCGCCCGCCCGACGATGTCATGTTGACTATAATCTCTTCTTCGCTTACCAGATTCTGGTCGCCAGGCACCGTGTTCTTCAGTGCACTTGCTGAGAGCGAGAAATCGAGACATTTCTGATTGTCATTTGCCCACTTGAGGTTGGCATGCAGATAAGCTGCAATGAAAGCATCGCCTACTCCCATAGGATCTATGATGGGCTGTATGTCGTAAATCTTTGTGGTGTAAAGGGTGTCTGTCTGTGTGTCATAGAGCACGCCAGTAAGGGTGTGATGACTGCTGGCTATCTGGTTTCTTACAGCCATTACCATTTTCTTGCACTTAGGGAAGAACTGGTGCATACGGCGGAAATAAGCAAGATAAGCCTCTCTGTCCATCTCGTAATCAGCATCCAAAGCCTCGAAAGGTATATGCCTCTCGCCACTGGCTACCTCCCACTCGTTCTGATCGCCGAAGATAATGTCGCTATACTGCATCATGCGATAGAGCACATCGCGAGGCTGGAGTCCATAGCCCCAGAGATTCTTACGATAATTGATATCACAAGAGATGGTGAGTCCTTTCTTTACTGCCAGTTCGATGGCGTCCATCGTTGTTTCCATGGCATCGCGGCTGATGGCACAGGTAATTCCTGAGCAGTGGAAGATGCCTGCATCTTCAAGCACCTTGTCCCATTTGATCATTCCGCGCTTGAGAGTATAGAAAGAAGAGTCCTTGCGGTCGTACACAACACGGGAGTTGCGCATGGCCACAGCTTCCTCGAAATAGTAGGCACCAAGACGGTCGCCTCCTTTTACTACATGAGAAACATTGAGATTATATTCGCGAAGATGCATAAGAGCTGCATCACCCAAAGGACCATAAGGCACACGGGTAACATACTCCACATTATCGCCCATAAAGGCTAAGGACACCGCAGCGTTAGCTTCACTGCCGCCATAGTTTCCTTCAAAATTGCGTCCCTGAAACAAGCGTTGGTAACCAGGTTTGGAAAGCCTGATCATAATTTCGCCGAATGTAACAATCTTTGTTTTCATGTTGATAGAATTTTATATATTAAAAAAGGTGCGTAAGGAAATAGAGTAAAAGTGCAGAAATAAAGCGAAAAGAGTGAAGAGAGAAGGATTCAAATCCATTGTTGCCTTACAGGCTGTATGATTCTTCACTCTTCGTTCTTCACTCTTTACTTATATTCTTACTTTACCAATTCCATTGTATCGCGGGCGATAACAATTTCCTCATCAGTAGGAACTACTACTACCTTCACCTTACTGTCGTCGGTAGAAATAATAGCCTCCTTGCCGTGGATGGTATCGTTAACTTCTTTGTTGATCTTGATGCCCAAGAACTCGAGGCCCTTGCAAGATTCCTCACGAAGGTCGGTCTGGTTCTCACCTACACCTGCTGTAAATACGATGGCATCAACACCACCCATAGCAGCAGCGTAAGCACCAATGTACTTCTTGATGCGATACTCGTACATGCGGAGTGCCAGAAGTGCTTTCTCGTTGCCCTCGTTGGCAGCCTTCTCTATATCACGCATATCAGAAGAAATGCCTGTGATACCGAGCACACCACTCTTCTTGTTCAGGAAGTCGGCCATCTCCTGTGGCTTCATGTTCAACTTCTCCATTAAGTATGTAACAGCAGAAGCATCAATGTCACCACAACGTGAACCCATCATCAGACCAGCCAATGGAGTCAAGCCCATAGAAGTATCCATTACCTTGCCGTTCAATACAGCAGCGATAGAACCACCATTACCAATGTGACAAGTGATGATCTTAGAATTGTTCTGATCGAGACCAAGAATCTCGCATACACGCTTGGACACATAGCGGTGTGATGTACCGTGGAAACCATAGCGACGAACGTGGTACTTCTCGTACAACTCGTAAGGAATGGCATAAAGATAAGCGTAGTCAGGCATGGTACTATGGAATGCGTTGTCAAAGACACATACCTGAGGAGTACCAGGCATCAAAGCATCTACGGCACGGATACCTTTGAGGTGACCTGCGTTATGAACAGGAGCGAGGTCGCAAAGTTCCTCAATTCCGTCCTCTACACTCTTGTCTACGACAACACTCTCTTTGAACTTGTCACCACCCTGTACGACACGGTGTCCAACAGCATCGATTTCCTTCAGGTCCTTGATGGCACCAATCTCTGGATCGAGCAAGCACTTGAATACAAAATTGACGCCCTCTTTATGATCGGGCATGTCGTGCATAATCTGCTTTTTCTCGCCGTTTGGCAATGTCACCTTGATGAATGCGTTGTCGAGACCGATACGCTCTACACCACCCTGAGCCAAAACTGACTCATCATCCATGTTATATAACTTGTACTTGATAGATGAACTACCACAGTTCAGAACCAATACTTTCATTGTAATGTTTACTTTTTAATGTTTAATATTTATTTGAAGAACGAAGGGCATCGGATTCTTTACTCTTCGTTCTTCACTCTTCACTTATTAAGCCTTCTTTGCATCCTGTGCCTGGCAAGCAGTGATAGCTACCATGTAGTAGATATCGTCTACTGAGCAACCACGAGAAAGGTCGTTTACTGGGCGTGCGATACCCTGAAGGATAGGACCAATGGCAATAGCACCGCCCAAACGCTGAACGAGCTTATAACCGATGTTACCTACCTCGAGGTTAGGAACTACCAATACGTTAGCCTTACCAGCTACGTCAGAACCTGGAGCCTTCTTGGCTGCTACCTCAGGAACGAGGGCTGCATCAGCCTGAAGCTCACCGTCGAGGTGAAGCTCTGGGAACTTCTCCTTGGCAATAGCTACGGCATCCTTCACCTTATCTATAATATATACGCTCTTACCAGTCTCCTTGTTGATGGCATCCTTGGCGCTGCCCTTGGTTGAGAAGCTCAACATGGCAATCTGAGGATCAGCAATACCAGCTACTGACTGAGCTGTATGAGCTGTTGTATAGGCAATCTGAGCAAGCTGGTCTGCTGTTGGGTTTGGAGTTACAGCAACGTCACCCATTACCACTACACCATCCTGACCATACTGCTTCTGGTCTGAGATGAGCAACATGGCACCACTGACACAGGTAATACCTGGAGAGCACTTGATAATCTGAAGAGCAGGACGCAAGGTGTCACCAGTTGTACTCAATGCACCTGAAATCTGACCATCAGCACCTTCGGTCTTGATAATCATACAACCGAGATAGAGGTTGTTCTTGGTTACGAGCTCACGGGCCTGCTCTACTGTCATGCCCTTCTTCTTACGAAGTTCGGCGAGCTTCTCTGCATACTCCTCAGCCTTAGGATTGTTTTCTGGATCAACAATAGTAGCCTTGTCGATGTTATTAAGACCCCACTGTGCTGCAAGGTTCTTAATGTTGGCAGGGTTACCGATGAGGATGATGTCTGCAATGTCATCAGCCAAAACTTTATCGGCTGCTTTCAATGTACGCTCCTCTTCTGCTTCAGGGAGCACGATGCGCTGCTTGTCTGCTTTAGCGCGAGCTACAATTTGCTGTAATAAGTCCATTTTATTTTATAGTTTAAATATTTGTTGTCATTAGTAGATTTGTCGGTATGTTAGGCTGGCTCATTTAGAAATTCGTCTTTTTGCCATATCGACTTTGCAAAAGTACATATTTTCTTTTAAATAACCCTTATTAAATTGTGTAAAAAAAGCTAAAACCGAAGATATTCTGTAGCGTAAAGGTTTACGTGCTTCACTCTTCACACAATTACATCATCTCTTGAGTCAAAATACTCTCCAGTTCTTCTGCAGAAAGGCGCAACCGGAACTCACCCTTAATGGCTACACTGATGCGGCCGGTCTCTTCCGACACGATGACAGCTATGGCATCACTGCTCTGAGAAATACCAAGGGCAGCACGGTGGCGCAACCCCAACTCCTTAGGAATATCAAGGTTATGGCTTACAGGAAGTATACAGCCCGCCGACATGATGCGCTTGTTAGAGATAACCATGGCACCATCGTGAAGAGGCGAGTTCTTGAAGAATATGTTTTCGATGAGGCGCTGATTGATTTTCGCGTCTATCTCCTCGCCAGTATCCATGATGTCTTTCAGCGGCACGCCACGTTCGATAACGAGCAAGGCTCCCACGTATTTCTTCGACATACTCATACAGGCCATCACGATGGGCATGATGGTCTCCTTGTCGACCTCACGGGCATCGTCCTTATTGGAACGGAAGAAGCGCACAAACCTGCGCATGCCTTTCTGAGAACCTATCTCATAAAGGAACCTACGGATGTCTTCCTGAAAGATGACGATGAGGGCAATGACTCCCACACTCACCAACTTGTCGAGAATAGATCCCAACAGACGCATTTCCAACACCTGACTCACAAAAAGCCAGATTAGCACAAAGAGCATGATGCCCACAAAGATATTGAGGGAGCGCGACTCCTTCATCAAGCGATAGACATAAAAGAGCAACGAGGCTACCAAGAATATGTCGAGCGCATCTTTTATTCCAAATTCAATCATACATTGGTTTTGTTTTGACGTTTAATGAAGTTTGACGGAAAGTCCAATATCCCCGACTTCACCCCTTCTTGTTCATGGCTTCCACGATTCTCACTGCCTCTACGGCTTCCTTCACATCGTGAACACGCAGAATAGAAGTTCCCTTCATCAGGGCTACTGTATCGAGCACCGACGTGCCGTTGAGCGAGGTTGTGGCATCGCCTCCCAGCAACTTGTATATCATACTCTTACGGGATATGCCTACAAGGACGGGCAGTTCCATGACGTTCAGCTTCTCCATCTCTGCAAAAATCTGATAGTTCTGAGCAAGGTCCTTACCAAATCCAAAGCCTGGGTCGAGAATGATATCCTTGGCGCCTAAATCGCGAAGTTGCTGCACCTCACGGGCAAAGCCCTTCATCATCATGACAAGCGTGGGCTGTACAGACATTAATATATAAGGTACCTTCAGCTCGCCCACCACACGAAACATCTCCGGACATTCAGTCTCTTGCCGCTGCAAGGGCACATTGGCTATACCGGTAATACCACCTTCTGACACATCATTGATGATATCGGCCCCCCATTCCTCTATGCACTTGCGTGCCAAGGTTGGGCGATAAGTATCTACCGAAATGGCTACATCGGGTTGCTCACGACGTACTATATCGAGAGCAAATTTCAGGCGGCGCCCTTCCTCTTCTTCCGACACCTCATCGGCACCGGGACGTGTAGAGAAGGCTCCCACATCAATGATGCTTCCACCTTCTGCGATTATCTGGTTTGCCCTATTGGCTATTTCCTCTTCTGTCTGCTTGCGACTGCCCGAATAGAAACTGTCAGAAGTGACGTTCAGAATACCCATCACCTGCGGGGTTCCCAAATCCATGAGGTGACCTTTAATATTTATTGTATATTCCATCGAGGTTATTTTTCCATTTGTTCTTTTTTTTAAGCTCTACTGCCCAAACACCCCAAGCACTTCCGTAATCCCATGCGCAAAGAGGACTTCGACAGCAGAATATCTCTGCAAAAATAGAAAGAATTATCGAGAAAACGTGCTTTTTTAAGAAAATTGTTTGATATGTCCACGATTTAAAGTACTTTTGCAGTCAAAACAATAGTTATAAACTATGGATATTTCAGAACTCTATCAGATTTACCAAAAGCACCCGGTGATTACCACCGACAGCCGCGACTGTCCTGAGGGCAGTATCTTCCTGGCTTTAAAGGGTGCCTCGTTCGACGGCAACAAGTTTGCCGCCATGGCCTTGGAGAAAGGCTGTGCCTATGCAATAGTAGACGAAAAAGAGTATGCCCAGGAGGGCAATGAGCGATTCATCCTTGTAGAGGATTGTCTCACCACCTTCAAGGAACTGGCCCGTGAGCATCGTCGCCACTTCAATATTCCTGTAGTGGGAATCACGGGAACCAATGGTAAGACCACGACCAAGGAACTGGTTTCTGCCGTTCTCGGTGAGAAATACAACGTGATGTTCACACAGGGCAACTTCAACAATGACGTGGGCGTACCTAAGACACTCTTCCGTCTTGCCCCAGAGCACGAGATTGCCGTCGTAGAAATGGGGGCTTCCCATCCTGGCGACATCAAGAAACTCGTAGAATATGTAGAACCTACCTGCGGCATGATTACCAACGTAGGCCGTGCCCACCTGCAGGGCTTCGGCAGTTTTGAGGGAGTGAAGAAGACCAAGGGCGAACTTTACGACTTCCTTGCTGCCAGCGATGCTTTGGTATTCATCAATGCCGACAATGAGCATCTAATGGAGATGGCAGACCAGCGCAACATCAACCGACTCATCACCTACGGCAAGGAAGACAGCTGCGATGTTTGGGGCGAGGTTATCTCTTGCGCTCCTTTCCTGAAGTTCCGCTGGCGCACCGAGAGTTTCGACTGGCATGAGGTTCAGACTCATCTCATCGGCTCTTACAATATCGACAACATGCTTGCCGCCATCACCATTGGTCTTCATTTCGACGTGAAGCCTCAACAGATAGACCACGCTTTGGAGAATTACATCCCGAGCAACAACCGTTCACAGTTGGAAGAGACGGCACACAACAAGCTGGTGGTAGATGCCTACAATGCCAACCCTTCGAGCATGGCAGCTGCCATCGAGAATTTCCGCTTAATGGACGTACCTAACAAAATGGCGATTCTCGGACAGATGGGCGAACTTGGCGAGGTAAGTCACGAGGAGCACCAGAAGGTAGTTGACCAACTACAGGCAGCCGGCTTGGAGAATGTCTGGCTGGTAGGTGACGAGTTCCAAAATATCCCTTGCCAGTACCGCAAGTTCCATGATGTAGAAGAGGTAAAGGCTGCCATCAAGGAAGCACAGCCTCACGACCACTACATCCTCATCAAGGGCAGCAATAGCGTGAAGCTATTTCAGCTTCCAGAATTGCTATAAAAGATAGCCATCATCTATAAACAGACTAAAAGCCCGGCAGGAAAAAACTTCTTGCCGGGCAAGTACATTGCACAATAGATGATTTTATCGCCATGATTGATGAAATCCATTGCAAAGCTATCGTCAAATAGACTGCTGTCGTGAATGCTCGTCATACGTGGATAGATGTCTGCTATCTCTGCCAACGCCTTCATATCAGCCTGCGCCCAAATCTTATTGATTATCTGTTGCTGGTATGAAATAGCTGTCTTTTCTAAATCGGCTTTAATATCCCTGTTTCTTGCCTCGATGTGGGAGGTATTCTTCTGCAGCTCATGAAGTTGCAACTTAGCCTGCTCAAGTTTCATCTTCTTGTCGTTTACACCAAACATATCCTTTGCGCTCAGTCTGCCGTCCTTTGTAACGGGGACTGCTTACAGAGCAACGGACGGGCATCGGACGAACAAGCCTTGGGCATCGGATGAACAAGCCTTGGGCATCGAGTGAACAAGCCTTGGGCATCGAGTGAACAAGCCTTGGGCATCGAGTGAACAAGCCTTGGGCATCGAGTGAACAAGCCTTGGGCATAAGTTGCCAAAACGGCGGCTTGTTTTTTACGTCATGAACTTGACTTTTATATGTTTCTTTAACCATTTTAGCCTAATATACGCCTCAAATTCTACACATAAAATTCATACATTTGCTTCCTTTTTTATCCCCTTAAACTCAGCTCCAAAAACTTGTCACATAACTGAAATACTCCATCATCTTGCGTGATAAAATCTCTGTCAAGCAGAGTCTTGACCGCTCCTTGCACGGTGCTTGCCCCAAGATGATACTTCTGCAAGAACTCTTGCGACATCAGGGAAGAAGGCTTACCTTCCTGAGCAATGGCTATGAGAAGCTGCTTCTGCTTGGCTGTAAGCTGATACAGCAAAGCCTGATAGGCAAAACGCTGCTGGGAAAGGATGCTATCTATCGCAAACTTAACATCATCTTCTTCCAACAACGGCTTGTCGGTGATGAAAGTATAAAGCATATTGAGAACATACTGGACGTACCATGTAATACCATCGAAACGATGATATAAATAAGCAAAAGCCTCAGCACTAATCTCCTTGTGATTTTTGGAAAGATGATGATTGGCAAAAGCCAAGTAAGTCTGCTCATTGATAGCCTCCAGTCCCATGATGCTCGAACTATGATAGAAAGGACGAGACAGAGACGTAAACATCAAAGCCATCATGTGACGCTTGGAACCAGAAAACACGAAGTTGGCGTTATGACAATTCTGTATTCGCTTACGCAAACTCGCCTCAACGGTTTTCTCAGGATAGTTGGCTATCGTCTGAAACTCATCTATCGCAATCAAGCAAGGCTTATCTGCCTGTACGAGATAAGCGAAGATCTCGTCCAAGGTAATTTCTGGTGTCTGTATATCCCCAATGCCCACACTCCACTCTGGATTTCCATTGATGTCAAAAGAGATAGTTGACTTCAGAGACTGGAGCATATTCAGGAAAAATTCCCATACTTTCCTGCCCTTTGGCTTGAGTGCCGTCAGGATTCCCTTGCCCAGCGCATAGACGAATTCATTCAAATTTTTCGTATCATAAATATCAATATAGATGCAATGATACTGCTCACAGATGTTTTCCTGCTGAAAACAATTATAAATCAGTCCCGACTTACCCAGACGTCTTGGCGCAATCAACGCGACATTGCACCGATTGGTCAAATGGCGGGTAAGAAGAGCAGTTTCCTCTACCCTATCACAGAAATATTCCGGTGAAAGATAGCCTTCAATAATAAAAGGATTTAACTGTACCATAAGCATTTACATCATTATGAGTTTTACGTAACGAAGATTTTATAATACAAAGATACGATGAATATTTGTAAACGGCAAACATTTATCGGAAAAAAGTATCAGACATTCAACAAAAAAGTATCTCAAGATACTTTTCTATATAGCATCATGTATCTATGAAGCCTATTCGTGTCCACTTTGGGAAGCTGCTACTTTTTCAAGTATAAGACAGTTTGAAGGACGGAAATATGCATTTTAGCAAAGTTTGAAGGATAAAAACATGCATTTTAGCAAAGTTTGAAGGGCAAAAATATGCATTTTAGCAAAGTACAAGGACGGTAACCTGCTGGTATTAAAGGCTTTATTGTATTTTTCAATCAAAATAAGAAATTATCCTCAAATAGAGCAATTATGGTAGATGAAAAAGTGATAAAAAAAGTATCTTAGGATACTTGCTCATGTATCTTAAGATACTTGGCAATGTATCCTAAGATACTTTGCAATATAGGTTCATGTGCCAACGAAGCCTGTTTCATTGGCCAACGAAGCCCGTTTCATTATGGGATGAAGCCTACTTCTTGCACATATCCAGAAAATACTTGTGTATCTCTAAACTTTCGTTCAACTCCGGATGGAAGGCGGTAACGAGTTGGTTGCCCTGACGTGCAGCTACAATCTTGCCATCTACCTCGGCAAGAACCTCGGCATCGCCCCACACCTCTTTAATATAAGGAGCACGGATGAAAGTCATAGGGATATTACCCTCGATACCCTTCATCGGAGCCTCTATGTAGAAACTGCCCAACTGGCGACCATAGGCATTGCGCAATGCCGTGATATCCATGGAAGCAATGCGAAGACTTGGCTCACCCTCTATCTTCTTGGCAAGAAGAATCAAACCAGCACAAGTACCATAAACAGGCAAGCCTGCGGCGATGGCCTCCTTCACTGGTTCCATCAATCCGAGTTCATTCAAGAGTTTTGCCTGGGTCGTACTCTCGCCACCAGGAATAATCAAGCCATCCTTGGGCTGATCCCAATCCTTCAACTGGCGCACCTCAAAACTAACCACACCCAACTGAGCCAACTTCTGTCTGTGCTCAGCAAAAGCGCCTTGTAAAGCTAATACTGCTATTCTCATATTTTTCCTAATACAAAAGCCCCTTCTTTTCAGGAGGGGCCTTCCAATTAAAACATCATCATCTATTACTTACCTCTTTCAGCCATGAGGAGCGCAATCTCCTGCTCGTTGATACCAACCATTGCCTCACCGAGATCCTCGCTCAACTCAGCCAGCATCTTGGCATCATTATAGTTGGTAACAGCCTTCACGATGGCCTGGGCACGCTTGGCAGGGTTGCCGCTCTTGAAGATACCAGAACCTACGAATACGCCCTCGGCACCGAGCTGCATCATCAGGGCAGCATCAGCAGGAGTAGCCACACCACCGGCAGCGAAGTTTACTACAGGCAACTTGCCATTCTCATGAACATACTTCACCAACTCGTAAGGAGCCTGCAACTGCTTGGCAGCCTCGTAGAGTTCATCCTCGCTCATAGAAACCAGGCGGCGGATTTCACTCTGCATCATACGCATGTGGGTAACAGCCTGTACCACATCACCAGTTCCTGGCTCACCCTTGGTACGAATCATGGTAGCACCTTCAGCGATACGACGGAGCGCCTCGCCCAGGTTCTTGGCACCACAAACGAAAGGTACGTCAAACTGAGTCTTGTCGATGTGATAAACATTATCTGCAGGAGAGAGCACCTCGCTCTCGTCAATATAGTCGATTTCGATAGCCTGAAGAATCTGAGCCTCAGCGAAGTGACCGATACGGCACTTAGCCATTACAGGGATAGAGACAGCCTCCTGAATGCCCTTGATCATCTTAGGATCACTCATACGAGACACGCCACCTGCTGCACGAATGTCGGCTGGAATACGTTCCAAAGCCATTACTGCGCAGGCACCTGCTGCCTCTGCTATTTTTGCCTGTTCTGGAGTTGTTACGTCCATGATCACACCACCCTTGAGCATCTGAGCCAAGTTGCGGTTCAATTCTTGTCTGTTTTCTGCCATAATTATATTCTTTTTACTAAATTATGGCTGCAAAGGAAACACTTTTTAGGGAAATAGGAGAAAAGTGTTCCAATAATTATAAACTTTGCGTCATTTTGTACAAAATGCATTTCTCAAATATACAAAGGATATTCCCAAATATATAAATAGCGTTGTTACTTCTTTCGATATTCCGAAGGAGTAAGCCCTCGCATCTTCTTGAAGAACTTAGTGAGATGGGCTTGCGAGGAGAAGCCGAAAGTATTGGCTATCTCTTGCACCGTATGCGTAGTGGTGGATAACTCTCGCTCTATCTCCTTCACGATGTATTCATCGATGATTGCCTTCGGTGTCTTGCCGGAGATACGGCGGGTAACCTGTGCCAGATAGCGGCTGCTCACATTCAACTGGTCTGCATAGAAATGCACATCACTATAGGTACGGCAGAAGTTGTTGACCTGAGAGATAAACTGATTATAAAGTTCCGAACTGCGTCCCTGCAGGTTGCTCTCACGTGTCAACTCTACGTTGATGAAATCCTGTGCCATCGCCAAAGCATCCTCCATCTTCTTGCCTTGGTTCAGATATACGGCAAGGGCAGAAGAGAAACGGTTGGTAAGACCATGAGAATTGGCATTATCGAGCAGGAACACCTTCATTCCATTGTCCTCAGCCATACGCAGCAACTTGGTGTCTTGCAGAATAATATCATTTTCTTTTTTTCGGGCTACAACTACCGAACAGAGCGGCAGCAAGCGATACTTGATCTGGCTCACCACATCCTCCGTCATCAATGCATCGCCATTGCTCGACCAGATGGCAGGGGCATAAATGATATAATCCGGACGATACTTCGTCAGGGCATCGATCACAACCTCAAGCGTCTCCACTCTACGAATCATACCCACCTTCACAATGCTCGGTTGAATATCATTCATGATAGCCTCTATCTGTCCCGACACAATCTCTGCCGGTACATCAAAGAATTCCTGAATACCCAACGTATTCTGAACGGTGATGGAGGTGATGGCCGAAACGGCATAACCACCCAGTTCTGAAATGGTCTTGATATCGGCTTGGACCCCCGAACCGCCCGTGCTGTCGGAACCTGTAATCGTTAATATGGGATAAAAGACTTTCATACAGCGGCAAAAATACAAAAAAAATAGGATATTATCAAAATATTATTTGTATATTTGCACCAAACTTAAAAACTAAACATAAACTATTATAATATGAAAGCATTTTATCTTTCTATCCTGATGGCGTTGACCCTCTTGCCAGCCCATGCCCAGCGCAGGTACAATGCGATGAGGGAAACTAAAAAGGAGTTTTTCAAAACAGAGCAAGCCCGACTCATCGGCGACCAGATTCTCGACTACCAGAGAGTGACAGGCGGATGGCCCAAGAACATCGACATGGCAAAGCCCATGACTCATGAGGAGCGGCTGCAAGTACTCAATGACAAAAGCCGGCGTGACGACTCCACCACCGACAACGATGCCACCAATATGCAGATGACGTATCTGGCTCGGCTCTATCAGGCCACCAAGAGTAAGAAGTACCGTGAGGCTTTCTACCAGGGTGTGGAATACCTGCTGAGCGGACAGTACGACAATGGCGGATGGCCACAGTTCTGGCCCGGGATGCGTGGCTATCAGGTTCATATCACTTTCAACGATGATGCCATGGTCAACACCATGGAAATGCTGCGCGACATCTATCTGCAGAAGGCTCCCTTCGATGGCAAGCTGACCGACAAGGCGCTGCGCCAAAAGGCCATCAAGGCTTTCAACAAGGGTGTGGAGTGCATACTGAAGTGCCAGATTGTCAAGGACGGCAAGCCTACCGTATGGTGCCAGCAGCATGACCGCGTAACCTTCGAGCCTCGTCCGGCACGTGCCTTCGAGCTCTCGTCCTACAGTTCTAACGAAAGTGCACGCATCGTGGCTATGCTGATGGAGATTCCTAACCCAAGCGAAGAGATAAAACGCGCCATTCGTGGAGCCATGCAGTGGTTTGATACCTATAAGCTGACGGGCCTGAAAGTGGTACGCAAGGGCGAGTTTGGTTCTCCTTTCAAAACAACCGAACTCGTTAAAGACCCCGATGCCACCACACCTCTATGGGCAAGATACTACGACTTAGAGCACTGTGAGCCATTCGTGTGCGACCGCGACGGTGTGCCCCGCCGTCATCTTTGGGAGATAGGTACAGAGCGCCGCAACGGTTATTCATGGTACAGCGACCGTACTGCCTTCATCTATCCTCTCTACGAAAAGTGGGCCGACAAGTATGATACTGCCAACAAACTGAACCTCAGTCTCAACTCGCCCGGTGCCAACGAGCGTGGACTCATCAACATGAACCGCTTCTCGAAGCCAAAGCTGTCATGTTTCGATGCAATAGTCAATGCCGGCGAGCGCATACAGGATGCCATAGAGAAGGCTCCCGAGAACCCAGCGAAGCCTTTCAAGATACTCATCCGCAACGGAGTGTATCACGAGAAGGTCATTATCGACCGTCCCAACATCGTGCTCGTAGGCGAAGACCGCGACAGTGTCATCATCCAATATGCCGAGACCACAGCCTCACAAACCATTAAGGAATACAAGGGAAAGCCTGTACACATGGGTGTCATCGTACTGCAGGACAATGCCAACGACTGTATCATCAGCGGCATCACCGTATATAATAATTATGGTAGCACGGTGGAGAAGACCACCACACACCAGATGGCCATCTATGGCAAGGCAACACGCACCATCGTCATCAACAGCAATATCTTTGCCGACGGCAACGATGCTCTCTCGCTATGGTGTCAGAATGGAGGAATGTACTATCATGCCGACCTCTACCTGCGCTGTCCGGGTGTCGACTTTATGTGTCCTCGTGGCAGATGCTATGCCACACGCTGCAAGTTTGTCGGCGACAGCAGAGCCATCCTCTGGCACGACGGCAGAGGCGACATCAACAACAAGTTTGTCGTGACATGCTCTTCCTTCGATGCCCTCTCGCCCACCAAGTTGGGACGCTATCACCACGATCACCAGTTCTATCTGGCCCACTGCCGTATGTCGAAGAACATCCTCGACAGTAACATCAGCTATGCCTATAGCGACAAGGTGCTCGACCCTTGTCCCTGGGGATTGCGCGTATATTATTATGGTTGCGAACGCGAGGGAGGTGACAGCGGATGGCTGCGCGACAATCTCGACCAGGCTCCTGGCCATCCTGCCTTCCATGGCCTTACTGCCCTTTGGACCTTTGATGGCAAATGGGATCCCGAAGCACGCATCAGAGACCTGTGGTATGTTCTGAAATACCAAACAAAATAAGAACTTTTAGCAGTATTTAGCGTTAAATGCGTTAAATACTGCTAATTTTACATCCAATTTATCTACTTTATAAAAGATTATTGCTACTTTTGGCAGCAATAAACGAAGTTATCTACTGACGACTAACAAAAAAGAAAACAAACATTTCTTAATGTATAACTAAAAACAAACCATTTATGTATCAACAAATCAAGAAGGGAGCTTTGGCTCTGTCTCTTAGCTTGTGTTGCATCGGTGCATTTGCACAAAAGACCATCACAGGTAATGTGAAGGATGCTACAGGTGAACCATTAATTGGTGTAACTATCCAAGCCGGAAAGGGCGGAACAGTTACCGATATCGATGGTAACTTCAGTCTCCAAAACCTAAAGCCTGGTGACAAGATCACCATTTCCTATTTAGGATGTAAAACACAAACCATCACCGTGGGCAACCAGTCGGCGCTGAACATCGTCATGCAGTCTACCGACAAGAGCCTCGATGAGGTGGTAGTTATCGGTTATGGCACGATGAAGCGTCGCGACCTGACGGGTGCTGTAGCCTCAGTTACAGGTGACAAGTTGGCTCAAAACCCTGTATCCAACATCGCCGAGGCACTGCAAGGCCAGTTGCCAGGTGTATCAGTAACCTCTCAGGATGGCCGTCCTGGTGGTTCAATGAGTATCCGTGTACGTGGTGGTGGTTCCATCACCCAGAGCAACGACCCTCTCTTCATCGTCGACGGTGTGCAGGTATCACGTATTGATGATATCCCTGCAGATAATATCGAGAGCATTGACGTGCTCAAGGACGCCGCCTCAACAGCCATCTATGGTGCGCGTGGTGCCAATGGCGTCATCATGATCACCACCAAGAGCGCCAAGGAAGGCAAGGCACAGGTGAAGTACAACATGTACTACTCTGTAAAGGAGAAGCCTACTACCTACGACACTGAAAGCGCCTACGACTACGTACTGCGCAACTGGAGCTATGCCACCTCTTATGGTGACAAGTATGGCACCAACGTTGCCAAGTATTTTGGTTTGGGCAGCGAGAACGGCAATCACTTGGAGGAATACCGCAACATGGGTACCCACAACTATCAGGACGACCTGCTCAGCAGTTCTCACGCATGGAACCACGACCTGAGCGTCAGTGGCGGTACAGAGCATACCAAGTACTATGCTTCTGTCAACTATACTAATGATAAGGGTTCGCTGAAAGACACTGGTTTCCGCCGTTGGAATGTGAACTTCAAGTTGGCACAGGACATCACCAAGAACCTGAAGTGGAACATCGATGCCCGCTATAGCGAGATGCGCTTCCAAGGCAGCCAGTTCCAGTATGCCACATCTTCTTATGCATACCGACCCATCGACACTCCTTTAGGCGTGGACGACCCATCATTATTGGGTATGGGCGATGCCAACGTGGACCCCAAATACAACCCTGTCAGCATCTATGACAGCTATACACAATACAACACCCACAACCGTCTGCGTGCCACCAACTCGCTTACCTGGACTCCTATCAAGGGACTGACAGGCAAGACCGAGCTTACCCTTGCCCGCAACTGGCGTGAGCAGCAGACCTGGGACGACGGCTACGAGAAGGGCTACAACCATGCCACCCTGGTAAAGAGCAATGGCTACAACGTGCGTTGGACCACCACTGCCAACTATGCCGTACAGGGATTGGGCGAAGACCACAGCCTCGACTTCCTCTTGGGTAACGAGGTTCTTGCCAGCAAGAGCAACTCCACTACTTTCAATGGCTATGGCTATCCTTTAGGATGGGACATGGACACAGCCTTCGGTCAGCTCAACATGAGCCACATGGAGTCTACTTCTCTGAAAGATACCAACAAGTCGGAGATCGGCACACCAAACCACACCCTTTCTTGGTTCGGACGTGTCAACTACTCTTACCTGAGCCGTTACCTCTTCACCGCTACTTTCCGTGCTGATGGTAGCTCTAAGTTCGCACCCAACAACCACTGGGGTTACTTCCCTGCTGCAGCTGCCGCATGGCGTATCTCAGACGAACCTTGGATGAAGGGTACACAAGACTGGCTGAGCAACTTGAAGCTCCGTCTCTCTTTCGGTACTTCCGGTAACGATAATATCGACGCTTCGCTATGGAAGGCTACATGGATAAGCGAAACTACTGAGGTTGACGGCCAACTTGTCAACACCTTCCGTCCTGGCACCATGATGGCCAACCCCGACCTGAAGTGGGAAACTACCATCTCTCGCAACATCGGTCTCGACTTTGGTTTCTGGAACGGTCGTCTGCGCGGTACATTAGACTTCTACTGGAACACCACCAAGAACATCTTGATGATGGTTCCTATTGACACTTCTACTGGTTACACCTACCAGTTCCAGAACGTAGGTAAGACTTCCAACAAGGGTATAGAGCTTGCCCTGAGCTACGACATCGTCAACAAGAAGGACTGGGGCTTGACATTCGGCATGACCTACAACTTCAACCACAACAATGTAGACGAACTCTTCGACAACGTATTGGCAGACACCCATACCAACTGGGGATCACAGATGCGTATGCCATACTACGACTACGTCATCCGCAAGGACAATCCTGTAGGTTTGGTTCAGGGTTACAAGTCATTGGGCTTCTACACTGTTGACGACTTCAACGTAAGCGCCGATGGTGTATGGACACTGAAGGATGGCATTCCAGACAATACAGTCTGCAACTATTCTGCAGGATGCGCCAAGGCTTACAAGCTTCCTGCTGGTCAGAAGGCATTCCCTGGCATGTACAAGTTTGCCGATGTAGATAATGACGGCACCGTGGCTTCTAACGACGTTACCATCATCGGTAAGACCAAGCCTGAGCATACGGGTGGTTTCAACATCTCTGGACGTTATAAGAACTTCGATCTCAACGCCAACTTTGCTTATCAGATTGGTGGCGACGTTTACAACGCCAATGCTCTACACGACATGATGGGTAACAAGGATACTGGCTTCGGCTCTGCACGTGTTTCCGAACTGGCAGACTGCTGGAAGATGTATAATGTAGACAACAATGGTAACCTCTATGCCGTTACCAACCCTGACGAGCTCCGCACCCTGAATGCAGGTGCCAAGTATGCCTTGCCATACTGCGAGTACGGTCTGGTAACCAGCGAGTTCATTGAGGACGCTTCTTATCTGCGCCTCCAGAACCTCTCTGTAGGCTACACCTTCCCTAAGACATGGATGAAGCCACTCGGCATCAGCAACCTGCGCATCTATGCCACTGTTACCAATCTCTTCTGCATCAAGGGCTATAGCGGAATTGATCCTGACGTCAACACAGACTTCAACGCTGGTGGCAACGGATTCCCTACCCCTAACTACGATTACCAGGCTTATCCTAAGACTCGCTCTTGGACATTCGGCCTCAACTTAGCATTCTAATCTATTAAAACTGAATATTGACATGAAAAATAGATATTTATATATAGCTTTATGTGCGGCAGGCCTCCTCTCTGGTGCCACCTCATGTAACGATTATCTGGAGACAAGTTCACCATCCACTGTTGATAAAGAATTTGTATTCTCCACCACCACCACAAAATGGGCAGCCTTGGAAGGTGCCAAAAAGTCCATGTTGAATGCCTACACCCTGCAGGTTTTTGGTAGCGGACTTTATTATGCTGCTGATATAGCAGGTTCCGACATCATGCGCCACCCAGAGGCTCACAACAACCAGTTGGGACGCCATATTCCTGAAGGCCTTTATAGAAATGGTACCGAAGTAGGCAACTACAACCTCCTCATTTATCAGAAAGAGGGAACAGATGGAGCATACGGTGCGCTGTTTGATGTCATCGGTAAGTGCAACGCCATAACCTCAGCCTTCGAGGAGGAAGAAGGATTCAACGAGATGATGGCACAGACAAAACCTACCGACGAGAGTCAGATTTATGGCGAGGCTGTAGCACTGCGTGCCACCTGCTACCGCGAACTCATCAAGTACTTTGGCGATGTGCCTTGCCCTGCCGAGTTCGGCAAGCCTGCTGGCGGTATTGCCTCACGCGACTCTATCTATGATGTCTGCATCGAGCAACTCAAGAAGGTGGAACCACTGATGTACGTACTGGGGGCTTGCCCTCACTACACCGCCAATGCCAAGAATTACTATTCACGTACCTACGTCGACGGACTCATTGGCCGCATGGCTCTGGAGGCAGGAGGCTATCAGACTCGCCGTGGCGACATCAAGCGAGTAGATGGTCAGGGCAATCCTCTCACCTTCGAGACCATGGGAACAGCTAACGCTGGTGCAGAATATGGCCGCCGTTCAGACTGGCAGGATCTTTACAACACTGCCAAGACCTACTTCAAGAAAGCCATCGATAATTCCGGAACAGCCATATTCCACGATACCGACCCACGTGAGAAAGACAATAAGGGACGCGTATTCGGCAACCCTTACCAGTATTTCTTCCAGCAGATGCACGAGGCTGATGTAACCTATGCAGACGAAAGTATCTTCGAGGTTCCATACACCCAGGGTTCTGATGGTGGTGTGACCACACAGAGTGAGCGCTCTTATTGTTTAGGTCGTGCATCAAGCGGTGGCGGTAAGAACGCATATCCTTGCAAGGCTTACGGTCAGGGACGTGCCAACCCAGCCTTCTACTATGGCGAGTTCGACCCCAAGGACTTGCGTCGTGACGTATGCTTCACGGTTACAGGTAGTACAGGTAAGGGTACGGAGACCCTGATTCCTCTCGTACCTAACTCTAAAGCTGCTGGCGGTGGTATCTGCTGCAACAAGTTTGATGAGAATCGCCAGGCAAAGGTATGGACCAAAAACCAGCGCCGTTCGGGTATCAATAGTCCTTACATGCGCCTGTCTGAAATGTACTTGGGCTATGCCGAGGCTTGCGCCGCACTCGATGCCAACAGTGCCGAAGCCAAGACATACCTTACCAAGATACGCAACCGTGCTTTCCGCACACCAGCAGAGGCCAATGTGGATGGTTTTATCGCCAAGGAAGGCTCTCTGCTCAAGGCTGTCATCGATGAGCGCGGCTTCGAGTTTGCAGGAGAGGGCGACCGTCGTTTCACTTTGATTCGTACTGGTCTGTTGCCAGAGAAGATTCGTGAAATCAAGGAACTCACCCGCAGAATGCTGGATGGTCTGGAGTCTAATGGTTATTACACCTTCGAGAATGGTAACACCATCTCAAGCTATATCTATACCAAGAGCGTGGATGCCAAGACTGAGAAAGGTTACCGACTGACAGCACAGTGTCCAGAAGGAAAGGAAAACGACCCAGTACTCTATCCTTCATGGCGCGGCCAGAACGACAAATGGGAGGCTTACGGCTTGGATTACAAGACAGATACTCCTTTAACAAACGTCGCTATCAAGGGCTTGTTCAACAAGCTTTCTGCAGAAGAGGAGACTGCTCTTGAGGCAGATGGTTATGAGAAGGTAAACTGGGGTAAGGACCTTGCAAACTATGATGACGAGTACTACAAGTATCTCTTCTGGGATTACGACTATGTAAAGGCTCCTATCTATCTCTGGCCTCTCACTCCTAACATCTTATCATCTGGTGGCTTCGAGAATGGCTACGGCTTTAAGAACAAATAATACGAGCATTCAAGAAAGAAGAAAGAAGAAAGAATAAACTTAGAGTTTATAAAAAATCATCAGGCGGGAGGACGCAACAGGCGTCTTCCCGCTTTTCTTTTGTCTCTGTCAATACTTGGACATTACTATAGGAAGCCTCTGTCAATTATAATTGCGCTTCGTTTTCCCCTAAAAAAGCGCATCGTCAGCTATCAGTAAATAAGGTACTCCGCAGAGCATCACACTTGCGAACAAAGGTATTAAACTACCTCAGTTCGGGATAAGGTCGATTCCGAAGGCGTAAAGCGATAAGACATCTGCTATCCACGTGTTGCTTTTTTAAAAAATAGAAATACGCAAAAACCCTTCACCATTCATTTTTCCCTCGGAATCTCCTGTGTTTATCAGTGTTTCAAGGGGGAAATGACAAGGTGAAGGGTGAAGGCTTTTTGCGTAATCCATTAAAAAATACTGATTACCAACTGAAGTTTCGCAAGTTTTGCCCCACACGCCATGAAGGGGCAGAAGCTCTTAGCCCGTACTTAAAGCACTTTGTGAAAGTTCAATTACATATTCACAACTTTCTTGACGGATACATGGCCTTGAGCGTCGGTAGCCTTAACGATGGTGATGCCATGACAGGGAGCAGACAGGCGCTTGCCAGAGAGGTCGAAGTACTCAGCCTTGGCTGTCAGAGCAGCAGCATAATCGAACATTTCGATGCCAGTAGTAGAGGCACCAGACATTTCCTTTCCTTCTGCATCATAGGTCTTGGCAGTGCTGTAGTTCTTGATGGCATGATCGAACTCGGCTATATCTATTGTTGGAATCTCATTGGTATAAGCCTTCCAGATTTCTACCTTGCCTGCGCCAGAATACTTCTCGCAGATGGCAGGAACATCCACTGTCTTGTCGAGATAATGCTGGATGTAAGAGGATGTGGTTTGAGTAGGAACCCAATCTGTCTTGGTTACAGGAAAAGACTTGCTAATCTTAGCGCCATCAATATTGGTATAACCTTCCATCAAGTTGTTACAGCCCTTGTAGATACAATCATAGCCTTCAACTTTAGAGATATTCAAGCTACCACCTCTATCTGAGCGGATAGGCGACTTCGTATCTTCGAAATAGCAACCTTCTTCGTATGCCACAGCTCCTGTACGGATATCCCAGCCATCCTCGCAACCACGCATATAGTTATTATAATAATGTACATGACCACCACGCTGGAGAGGAAGACGGGAGCCTTCTATCTGATCAAAGAAATTATGATGGAAAGAGATGGTGCGGCAGTTCTCATAAACATCTGAATCACCCTTACCCCACAAGCAACTCTTGTCATGGTCGTGGAAATAGTTATAGCTGAATGTCATCCACTGCACATTGTTCTTGCAGTCGAGCAAACCATCGTAGCGGTCTTTATTGGCAGCATCACCATTGAAGAACTCACAGTGGTCAATCCAGATATGTCCACCCCAGTTGGTCTTGGCACTTACCTTATCTGCCTGGATTCCGATGCAGTCAGGGTCGCCCACTTCTACTTGTGCACCATTACGCCAAGCCACAATCTTATTTTCACCAGTTCTGAGCACAGGTACACCCTTCATGGTGAAACGACAGTTACGGATAATAATGTTATCAACCGACTGCATCACGAAGGTGATATGAGAAAAGAGAGGAGCCTTGCCTGTTGCAGGGTCCACCACACCAATCAAAGTCTTGTTAGGGGCTACCATAATGCGCTCACCATAGACAGACTCCACGCCAGACTTACCACTCTGGTCGTCAAGCAAACGACCAGTACTCAGATCATCCACATAGCACTTGATGCCTGTAGTAATATCATGATCTACGATAACAATATATGGGTCAGTTGCCTGGAGATAGGCCTGTAGTTCAGAGAAAGTATTGGCCTTTACGACCTTACCACCAGCACCACCAGTGGTACCACCAGCACGATACCAATTAGAGCCTGCCACACCTTCGTAGGCTGCAAAGCCATCAATAGAGAAATCACGACCATCTTGTGTCTGCGCATTTGCCATCATAGAGAAGCCACAGAGCAAAGCAGAAGCCAAAAGGGTTTTACGACAAACAGCCTTGAACTGTGCAGAAACGGTAGTGTTAATTTGTTTCATTGTAGGATTAGTTTTTGATTTATTTTTGTTTTGAGAAAAAAGGGCTGTCCTCATCACGAAAAGACAGCCCTTAGTTTGTTTCATTTTATATATCTTTCCTCATTGAGGAAAAAATGTTTATTATTCTGTTACAGGTACAAGTTTAATGAGAGCGATTGCGGAAGAATCACCCTTTGTAATCTTATGAGCGCCAGCCTCAAGTACAACTGTTGTAGGAGCTCCTGCCTGCTTCACACCATCTACCTTTACATTAGTTTTTGTACCAGAAGTACCATAATATACATACAGAGTCATCTTCTGAGATGTGGTGAAAGAAACTTCTGTATTAGATTCCATCTTAAGACTTGCAGAATAAGTAGTACCTTCGATAACAGTATCTTCTACTTTTACATTCTTAGCTGAACCTGTCAAAACAAATGCACTATTAGAAGGAACAGCCTCTTTTCCGTTCGCAGTAAAACTACAAATTACTGTACCCTCAATAGGAGTTACTGTGCTGCCACCTTCTGTACCACCAGTAGAGCCGCCTGTGCTACCACCTTCGCCAGAACCAGAGCCTTCGCCAGAACCAGAGCCACCTGTCTCGCCACCTTCTGTAGAACCACCTTCGCCAGTTGCATTGCTATCACCGAACACTTTAACAACACCAGAAGTATAAGCATCAAGAATGCTTGCCAAAGCAGGCCATGGCTGCTGGTGACCATTTGTTACGACTGTCTCATCAGGAATAACGAAATCAATATCACCATGATTCAAACGACCTGCGCCATAGAAGCCTTCTACAATAGCAGGAACATCTTCTGCCTTATCTGCAGCGTATGCATACATGAGGCTTGAGTTGGTATCGAAGTTGTTGTAAGAAGTACCACCTACCAAAGTCTTTACGCTTGAAGGAACCTGCTCACTTGGGGCAGAAACCTCGTATGCATCAAAGCTTGTATTATTGTCTGCGTATGTGATATAGCTGAAGTTATCAGGTTTGTTGACAAATACATTGCCGTACGCTTTAATCAAGCCACCTTTCTCACCAGAGAAAGTACCATCACCCATAGCATCAGTACCCTGCAAAGAGCTCATGATAGGACGCTTAACAGCATCAAAGTAGTTAGACTCCATGAATATACTTGAACCACTGGTTGCACCAATACCATAAACATCACAATGCTGATAGTAGTTGTTGTACATGTGAACACTCATGGTACGAACGCGAGCCATACGAGAGTCTGAATGGTCGAACCAGTTGTGATGATAAGTAATCCAGTTTTCACCAGTCTCACTCTTCATACCACACATAGAAGCCTTACCATTATCCCAGAAGCGGTTGTAAGCTACAGTAACATACTTAGAATCGCCCTTGATATCTACAGTACCGTCACCCTTAGCCTGGTCGGCAGCACCACCCTTCTTGCCATAGAAGAGATCCATGTTGTGAATCCATACATGAGAGTTATCAGTATCAAGAGACATAGCATCATCCAGGCAACGCATGATAGCAAAGTTACGGAACTCTACACTCTCAGCCTCTCTAAGCAAGAAGCCGAAGCCATATACGGTAGCATCATCACCAACACCTTCGAATGTCATATTCATAGTAGCTCCCTTAATCTGCAAACCTTCTGCAGAACTTGAAATGTGATCCAAATCAGAAAGACTAACCTTACCAATGATACGGAATGCGATAGGAGTTTTATCCTTACCTTTAGAATAAGCATCAATAATAGACTGAAGACCAGTAATAGTCTCTGACTTACCTGTATTGACGGTTGTAGAAACTGTCTTAGCGGTCTTGGCTGTAATATACAGCACCTTAGCACCAGCCTTCAATGTACCATCATTATTATAAGCACCTACACCATCATACTTGAAATGAGCAAAGCCCTCACGGTTGTAGCTCTTTACTACCAAGTTAGAAGCAGTATTGGCACCAGCAATCTCTGTACCTTCAGCATTGACAGGGACAACCTTTACAGAATAAGTACCAGCCTTCAAACCGAGAACATCAGCACGATAGTAAGAAGCATACTGACGAATCAGCTGAGCATCAATCTTCTTGTCATCTACATATACATTATAAGAAGAAGCACCCTCGAATGGAGCCCACTTCAGGTAGGCAGACTCCTGCCAGCCCTTAGCCTCAGTAATCTGAATCACACCTGCAGGATTGTCAACATCACCACTTTCGCCCTGATCGGCCTTTTTAGCAAAGCTGATGGCCTGAACAGAAGCATCATATTCATCATTTTCAGCACCTGACTTAGGAGCAATGATGGTCTTATCACCTTCGAACTTCACACTTGTCAAGTCTGCAGTATTATAATACTTCACATCACCCGACTTGGTGGTAACATACATCTGATTGACCTTGCTGTTACGAGCAACGGCATTGGTAATTTTGTCGGTAGAACCAGGAGTAACGGTAGATCCGCCACCTACTGTCTCAACCTTGATGCTGTAGATGTACATACCACCAACATTTGTGGTCAAAACAACATCACCATCAGCAGTTACCGTTCCGACGTTTGTTACTTTATCTGCAGAAGTAGCATTAAAAGAACCAGAAACAGGAGTAATGTTTGTTGCATTCAAACCACGAGCAACGTCAGTTTTACCAGTACAGCAACTAACAGTTACTTTCTGACCAGCCTTCAAACTTGGAATAGTCAATACAATTCCGTTTCCATTCAATTCCAAACGAGAATTTCCATAGTTCAAACGCACCTTAGCCTTTCCTTCATCTTTTGTTGTAGGAGCACCAGCAGTAAACTTCAAGCCCTTAGCATAAGCCAATTCTGAGCCATTTGCTACAAGAGCTTCATTCTCCAAAGCTAAGGTATAGCAATAGCGATCGGTTCCCAATACCCAATTAGCATCAGCTGCACATAAAGCCTTATCAGCCTCACTCATGGCACCAAATGTCCATGTCTGTGCCATGGCAGCACTCAAACTCATCAAGAGGAGTGCCAAAGTAAATACCATTTTCTTCATTTTACGTTCCTCCTTTTTTACTTGATGATTACTTTCTTACCATTCACGATGTAGATACCCTTGCTCAGGTTCTGGGTAGAAGTACCCACAAGCTGGCCATTGAGGTTAAACACTTTGCCTGCAAGAACCTTGTTGCTTGTCTCAATGTTGCTGATACCTGTAGTGATATAAGCAAAAGAAAGTTTCACAAGCGACATGTCTTGAGTCTCAGTAGTCTCATCGTCGTAAGTAAGAGTTACATTGTCACCATCGAAGGTGATTTCTTTGACGGTCTTGCTAACCTGCGAGCCGTCGATTGTTACGGTTTGCTTGTTGTCTGCCATCACAGCAGTAGACAAAAGCGCTCCTAACAACATGAAGTACATTTTTTTCATTGTTTTTAGCATTTAGTAGATTTGTTGTTTTAAGTATCTGCTGCAAAATTAAAACAAAATAATAAAGGACGGATACGTTTTCGTCAAAAAAGCTACGCAAACGTTTTCAGAAGTGGCGTTCTGACAATTTATCATTCACCAAGGCAAAAGACTATCAAAATGGCACAAAAAGGAACAAAATTAACCCAAAGAAACTGTCGCTTATACTGGAAAAATCTTGCTCTTATACTATATAAATGTTTTGTTTAGCCTAGAATAATCTCCGTTCCGTGATACGGAACCGCCATTCCGTGATACGGAACGGCCGTTCCAAAGTACGGAATGCACATTCCGTATCACGGAACGGAGATTTATCTACAGAGACAGAACAAATTCATAATGAACAGAAAACAATTTGTATAGTATTAAAGTAACTACTTATGGCTAAGGGGGCGCTGAGTTGTTACAACTTCCGAGGAAAAACAACAAAAGGAGCGTAAGAAATCTTTTGAGCACTTTACTTGAAGAGAAACAAAAAAGCTGACTCTCGTAAGAAAGTCAGCCTTTTGTGTGGTACCACCAGGAATCGAACCGGGGACACAAGGATTTTCAGTCCTTTGCTCTACCAACTGAGCTATGGCACCATTATAATTTATGCCTCACAAGGCGGGAAGCCTTATTTGCGGGTGCAAAGGTAACATTTTATTTTGGTTCTTGCAAATATTTCAGCAACTTTCTTTCAAAAAAGCAAAAAAAAGACATATTACTTGGACTTTTCATCCTATTTTCTTACCTTTGCATGAGGTTTTAGAATAAACCTATCGGGATTTAGCGCAGTTGGTAGCGCACTACGTTCGGGACGTAGGGGTCGGGCGTTCGAGTCGCCTAATCCCGACTTTTATGAGAAGTATATTTTATCTTCAACGCAACGATCGAAACGCAATTATCGTCATATTGATGATAATAGCTATCATTTGCTCACTTATTATCTTCATCGGAGGCGAGGACGACGGTTCCCACCAGGGAGTTGCCGACTCTACCCTCACCCAGCACCCGGAACGCGTAGACAAGGAACATCCTTTATATTATAAGGTAGACGAAGAGATACACGAAGTTTTCGCCTTCGATCCCAATACAGCCGACAGCACCGACCTGCTCAGGCTGGGGTTGCAGGAATGGCAGGTGAGAAACATCTACCGTTACCGTGCCAAGGGTGGTATCTACAGACGACCCGAAGACTTTGCCCGTCTTTATGGTCTCACCAAGAAACAATACGAGACCTTACGCCCCTATATAATAATAGGTGAAGACTACCGACCAGCATCCGACTACTACGGACAGCAAAAAGACTACGCTTACAACCGACAAGCGAGAGAAGAAGGGAAAACGGAGAAAGGCCAAGCCACTGGCGAGAAGACCGAAGAGAAGATTTACAGTTATCCACAGAAGTTGAAAGCTGGCGAGCATGTCAGCCTGAACTCTGCCGACACCACCGAACTGAAGAAGATTCCAGGTATCGGAAGCGCATACTCGCGTGCCATCGTGAGATACCGGGAGCGTTTGGGTGGATACGTCAATGCCAACCAACTGATGGAGATTGAAGGTTTCCCTGAAGAGGCGCTGTCATTCATGCAAGTAGAGAAAGACAAGATAACGAAACTGAAGATCAACAAGCTCTCGATGAGTCAGCTTCGCCGACATCCCTATCTCAACTTCTACCAGGCACGCGATATCTGCGACTATCGCCGACTGCATGGTCCCATTAAGAGTCTGCGGCAATTATCGCTCCTCAAGACTTTTCCTCCTGCACAGATAGAACGTCTGGAACCTTACGTGTCGTACGAATAAGATGCGGATTTGGTTCACGTAAAATGCGAAGATTGACGAATGACAGGCGAAGCGTTAAAGTACGCCCAACTGATGCAGGAAAATAATGAGGATGCAAAGAGGGCAGACGAAACGAACCATGAAAAGATAAACGCCAAAGAACCTGCCACGAAGGGTTGACCAATTGGTAAACTCGTCATGCACTACCTTCTTAGGAATATACCATCCCACAAAGATACAGGTGAAGAAAGAAGCCATCGGCATGAGCCATTGTGCCGTAAAATTGTCGCAACAGTTGAGAAACGACTTGCCAAAGAAGGTGAGTTCGGGAGCCGCACCACAAGACAAGGCACAGAAGATACCTATCACACAACAAGCCACCGTCTCTATCCAGGCTCCACCACGGCGGGAGATATGCATCTCCTCATAGAAGAAAGCCGTACCTATCTCGTGCATGGAGATGGTAGAGGTAAGCGCCGCCAACACAAGCAGGGCATAGAAAAGCACCGAGATGACATAACCCACCACAGGCATGGAAGCAAAAGCCTCATTGAACACATTGGGCAGGGTGATGAAGATAAGCGACGGACCGCTGTCGGGCTGCACGCCCACGGAGAATGCTGCAGGAAAAATCATCAGTCCAGCCAGAATGGCTATCAGCGTATCGAGGAAAGCTATCTGTGTGGCAGTTTTGAGAAGATTGGTCTGACGGCTGAAGTAGGAGGCATAGGTACAAAGGCAGGCCGTGCCAAGACTCAGCGAGAAGAAAGCCTGTCCCAAAGCCTCTATCATCACATTCGGGTCTACCTTAGAGAAATCGGGCTTCAGCAAGAACTCCACACCCTTCCAGGCTCCCTGCAAAGAGCAGGAAGCAACTACCAGCACCACCAACAGCACAAAGAGCAGCGGCATCAGTATCTTGGAAGCACGCTCTATACCATTGCGTACACCCTTGACCACGACCACATGAGTCAGCAGGATGAAGGCGATGGTCCACAAAGTGGGCCGCACCGCATCCGAAGAGAAAGAGGCAAAGTACTCCTTTACGAAATTGGCATCGCCCTGCACCTCGGCCATGATGCTGGCATAGAGATACTGTAGGCACCAGCCAGCCACCACCGCATAGAAGCCCAGGATAATCATTGAAGTAAAGACACCCATGTAGCCGATAACGCCCCAGGGCTTGCCGTTGGAAAGATTCTTATACGACCGCGCAGCATTGGCAGCAGAATGACGACCGATGATAAACTCAGCCACCATGCCGGGAATGCCCAACATAAAGATACACACCAGATAGATAAGAATGAAGGCTGCGCCACCATTCTGCCCTGTCATATAGGGAAAGCGCCATATATTGCCCAAGCCCACTGCCGATCCTGCCGTAGCAAGGATCACGCCCAACTTGCTGCCAAAGCTGCCTCTGCTGTTTTCCATTTTTTCTTTTTTTATACGGTTGATATGATTGATTTACCCCCTTACAGAATGCCTTCGAGAAGTCCCAACTGATTGAGGAATACCAAAAGGATGAGTACTGGGCACACGAAACGCACCAAGAACAGATAGACGAAGAAGAGATTTCCCTTCAATGTTCCCCAGTTGGTAAACTCGTCCCTGACCAGCTTCTTGGGCACATACCAGCCTACGAACAGACAGGTAAGGAAGCCTGCTACAGGCAGGAACACCTGCCCCGTGACAAAGTCGAACCAGTCGAACAACGACTTGCCGGCAAACGTGAGCGCATCTGTAGCCCCTAAAGACAGCGAGCAGAAAGCACCTATCACCGCACAAGACACGGTGACAATCAAAGCGCCACTCTTGCGGCCTATCTTCAGCTCCTCATAGAAGAAAGAGGTGTTGACCTCATGGAGTGACATGAGCGATGTAAGAGCCGCCAAGGACAAAAGAACATAAAACAACAGCGAGATAGTCCAGCCCAAGACAGGTACTGCGGCAAAAGCCTCATTAAACACATTGGGCAGGGTGATGAAGATGAGCGACGGGCCACTGTCGGGCGAAACTCCCACAGAGAAAGCCGCAGGGAAGATCATCAGTCCGGCAAGTATCGCCACCATGAAGTCGATGACCGATATCTGCAGAGCTGTCTTGAACAGATTGGTCTGTCGGCTGAAATAGGAAGCATAGGTACAGATACAACCCATACCGATGCTGAGCGAATAGAACGACTGCCCCAAGGCACCCAAGAAAACGCCGTTGTCCACCTTGGAAAAGTCGGGCTTCAGCAAGAACTCAACGCCCTTTCCGGCATTAGGCAACAGGCAGGCTGCCACCACGATGATAAGCAGGAGGATGAACAAGACGGGCATCATGATCTTTGACGCCTTCTCAATACCTCCACGAACACCATGGATAATCACAAAATGACAAATCAGAAAGATGACTACCGTCCACATGACAGGCCGTATAGGATCGGCAGAGAACTCCTTGAAGTACTCTGCCACAAAGGTTGGGTCGCCATGCAGCTCGCCCATGATGCTGGCATACACATACTGTAGGCACCAGCCCGACACGACGGCATAATAGCCCGTAATAAGGAAACCGGTAAGCACCTCCAAGTAGCCCACCCACTTCCATGCCTTTCCTTTCGACAGCTTGGTATAGGCACGGGCTGTATTCGAAGCACCATGACGGCCTATGATAAACTCGGAAATCATACAGGGAATGCCCAAAAGGAGCACACACCCTATATAAACCAAGATGAAGGCAGCACCACCTTCCTGGCCTGCCATATAAGGAAAGCGCCATACATTGCCTAAACCTACAGCACCACCTGCAGTAGCAAGAATCAATCCTATCTTGCTACCAAAACTACCTCTATCTAATTCTGTCATTTTTATCCTTTCTCTATAATACGACTGCAAAATTATAAAATATTTTGCATATAAACGTATAAATTGAAAGTAAAAATGCGAATTGACTACAAAAAGGCAACTTGATGCTAATAGAGCAAGGTTACTTAATCAGTATAAACTATTCTTCCGGCAGACTGTCACGCCACTTGCAGAAGGGATTGACAAGCAAATGAGAATTGTAAAAACGTTTGTCGCCCGTCACCTCACGACCTATGAAGTCGGGCTTCTCGTAGGCCTCATCCTCACTGCCCAGTTCCACCTCTGCCATGACCAGTCCCTGGTTGTCGCCATAGAACTCGTCGACCTCAAAGACATGATTGCCACTCTTTACCAGATAGCGACGCTTGTCGATGACGCCACCCTGGCACAACTGCAGCAGATGCTGTGCCTCGTCGAGCGTGATTTCTTTTTCAAACTCATAACGCGTCATGCCACCATTCACCGACTTACCCTTGATGGTAAGGTAAGCCTTGTCGTCGCGTGTGCGCACTCTCACCGTAGCTCCCTGCGCAGGGATATAGCCCTGCTGAATATGACTATCAGAAAAGGCGGCGCTCTTGTATGCGTCGCCTTTCTTGACAAGGAACTTTCTCTCTATTTCCAGTCCACTCATTTTTTATTTCTGTTATGTCAGGATATGATCCGTTACACGATAGTAGCCGAATAGATGGCAAAACAAATGGCCAATACTATCAGCACGAAAAATATCCACTTGATGATTCTCTCACCCTTTTCAGCCTGCTTCTTCTCGTAAGCAGCATGCTTTGACTTTCTTAATTCTTTATTACTACTCATAGTCGTTCTATATTATTAGGTTATTACTATTCTTCATTCTCAGAGGGGAACTCCATCAGGTAAGCCTTGATGAATCCGTCTATCTTGCCATCCATCACGCCATCGACATCGGATGTCTGATAGTTGGTGCGATGGTCTTTGACACGACGGTCATCGAACACATAACTGCGAATCTGGCTTCCCCACTCTATCTTCTTCTTGCCTGCCTCTATCTTCGCCTTCGCCTCAAGGCGCTTCTTCATGGCGCGGTCGTAGAGTTGACTTTTCAAGAGAAGCAGAGCCTTGGCACGGTTCTTAGGCTGGTCGCGCGTCTCGGTATTCTCGATGAGGATTTCCTCTTCCTCGCCTGTGTCGGGATCAGTATACCAATAACGCAGACGCACACCCGACTCCACCTTGTTGACATTCTGACCTCCGGCACCACTGGAGCGGAAGGTATCCCATGACAACTTGGCTGGGTCTACATATACCTCAATAGTCTCGTCGACCAACGGCGTAACGAAGACACTTGCGAAACTGGTCATACGCTTGCCCTGAGCATTGAAAGGCGACACACGCACCAGACGATGCACACCATTCTCGCTCTTCAGATAACCATAGGCGTACTCGTTGCCTTCTATCGTCATGGTAACGCTCTTGATACCTGCCTCATCGCCTTCCTGCATATCGGTAATGGTCACTTTGTAGCCATGAGCCTCAGCCCAGCGCATATACATACGCATCAGCATGGAAGCCCAATCCTGACTCTCGGTACCTCCGGCACCTGAGTTGATCTTCAGCACACAGTCCATCGGGTCTTCCTTCTGGCGCAGCATGTTCTTCAACTCCAAGTCCTCTATGGCCTTGATGGCCTTATCGTAGTCGGCGTCTACCTCTTCCTCGGTCACCATTTCGTCTTTGTAGAAGTCGAAAGCCAACTGCAGCTCGTCTGCATACTGGCGCACGGTCTTGTAGCCGTCTATCCACTTCTGTATACCCTTCACTTTCTTCATCTGTTCCTGGGCATACTTTGGGTCCTCCCAGAAATCGGGAGCCTGTGTGCGGAGTTGTTCTTCCTCGAACTCCACCTGTTTCTGGTCTATATTGAGATAGCGATGCAGGGCGTCAGCGCGCTCCATCACATCCTTCAATTGGTCAGCTGTTATCATTAATTTATTATAAATTATTGAAGTTATAGCAGTCAAATCCGTTACCGCTTCTTTCTTCAGTCTCAAAGGAGTTTTTAGCCAATAGCCTTATGCTGCATATTACTCCTCATACATTTTGTCAATCTCTGCCTGATAGTTCTTATTGATAATAGGGCGGCGGATCTTCAGCGTATTGGTCAACTCGCCCGACTCCATAGAGAAGTGATGAGGCAAGAGTGTGATACGCTTGATCTGCTCGTAATAGGCCAACTGTTGTTGCAAGGTGTTGATGCGCTCCTGCAGCATCTTCTTCACCTGTTCGTTGGCACAAAGATCCTCACGACTGCTAAAGGCGATATGATGCTCGCGTGCCCAGTCCTCAACAAGTCGGAACTCCGGCACGATGAGTGCAGACACAAACTTGCGCTGGTCAGCAATGACAGCCACCTGGTCGATAAACTTGTCAACAAGCAACAGCGACTCCACCTGCTGGGGAGCGATATACTTGCCATTAGATGTCTTGAACAAGTCCTTGATGCGCTCGGTGAGGAACAACTCGCCATCCTTCATATATCCGGCATCGCCAGTACGGAAGAAGCCCTCCTCATCGAACACCTTGGCATTGGTGGTGTCGCGATGATAATACCCCTTTGTAATGGTTGGACCCTTGAGCAATATCTCGTTGTCCTCGCCTATCTTGATCTGGATACTGGAGATAGGGCGACCAACAGAACCGATGGTAAACTTCTTGTCGAGATGCACGCACGATACCGTGGCAAGACTCTCGGTCAAGCCATAGCCTACGACCATGCCGATACCGACAGAGAGAATAAATTCCTCGACTTCCGGACTCACATAGGCACCTGCTGTGGGGAATATATTAGGATGTTCCAAGCCCAACTGCTTACGCACCATGCTCAGGATGGTCTTGTTGATAATCTTATATTCCAACTCGAGTGTCAAAGGAGGACGCTTGCCATTGGCCATATACTCTATATTGCGCTTGCGACCTACGGCAAGAGCATGATAGAAAAGTTTCTTCTGTACAGAACCAGCCTCATCCATCTTGGCCTTTACGGCAATATACACCTTCTCCCAGAAGCGGGGCACGCTGCACATACAGGTAGGATGTACCTGGCGCATGCTCTCCTGAATCTCGTGCGGATAAGTGTTGATAAACAACTGTGCTCCCTCGCTCAAACAGAGGTAAGCCCATCCACGCTCAAAGATATGGGTAAATGGCAGGAAATTGATGACACGGTCTTTCTCTGAAACAGGCACTACCTCGTCGTTGGCTCTCAGGGCAGCATCATACTGTCCATAGGTCAGCATGACTCCCTTGCTGTCACCGGTAGTACCACTGGTATAAAGGATGTTAGCCATATCATCCATGCTTGCCGACTGATACAAAGCCTCCACCTCTGTCTGTCGAGGCAGGTTCTCGCCCAACTTGATGAAATCCTTGAAGTAAAGGGCAGCCGGGTCGTGAGTACTGATGCGCACGCTGGAGTCGAAGATGATGATACGCTCCAACGAAGGACAGAGAGCAAAGACACGATGTGCCTTGTCGTACTGATCCTGCTCGCCTACAAAGAGGAAGCGCACCTGTCCGTCGTTAATCATATATTGTATCTGCTGCTCGCTGCTGGTAGCATAAAAGGGAATCGAACACACCTTGATGCCATAAGCACCAAAGTCGGTATAGAGATAATGCACGCAATTCTGGGAGAAAACAGCAATCTTGTCATGCGGCTTTGCACCGATGTTCAGCAAAGCATTGCTCACTTGTTTCACTCTCAGCGAAAACTGATTCCATGACACAGACTGCCACTTGTCGCTGCCAAACTTCTTGAACGTAAGTGCAGTTTTATCGCCGTATTTATTGGCCAAATCGTGAATCAGTACCGAAAGATGACTTTTGACTTGCATAAGCATAATGTTTAATTATTGGATGCAAAGATAATAGAAAACATTAAGAAAACAAAATAAATCGGAATTTTATTTTGTCCTTATCCCGTTTTAGCTTAACTTTGCATCACAAATAAGACTAAGAGAGACAGATATGATGACACAAGAGGAATATGTAAGAGACGCCATCGGGTTGCTCAGCCAGCTGATTGCTACCCCTTCGACAAGTCGCAACGAGAAGGATGCCGCCGACATCATGGAAAAAGCCCTTCGCAACTATGGTTTCACGCCACATCGTGAAGCCAACAATGTATGGGTGATTGACCCACACTTCGACGAGCAGAAGCCCACTTTGCTACTCAATGCCCATATAGACACCGTGAAGCCTGTCGATTCATGGAGGCGCGATTCCTTTGCTCCTACAATAGAGGGCGACACGCTTTATGGTCTGGGCAGCAACGACTGTGGAGGCGGTCTGTGCTCACTACTGCAGACATTCCGGATGCTGACAGAGAAAACACAGAACTACAACCTTATCTATTTAGCATCGGCCGAAGAGGAAGTATCGGGCAAAGATGGTATCAGCCGTGCTCTACCGCTATTGCCTAAGATAGACCTCGCCATCGTGGGCGAACCTACGGGCATGAACCCTGCCGTGGCAGAGAAGGGACTGATGGTATTAGACGTGATAGCGCACGGAAAAAGCGGACATGCAGCCCGAAACGAAGGCGTGAATGCCATCTACGAGGCATTGGACGACATGCGCTGGATTCGTGATTACAAGTTTGAGAAGGTGAGTCCTTTCTTAGGTCCTACCAAGATGACACTTACCGTAGTCAACGCAGGAACCCAGCACAATGTGATTCCCGACAAGTGTACGATGCTGGTAGATATCCGCACCAATGAATTTTATGACAACGAGGAGGTCTATCATTTTATCTGCCAGCACTTGAAGAGCGAAGTAAAGGCTCATAGTTTCCGTCTAAAATCATCCCGTATTGATCCTGAGCATCCTCTTATTAAGAAATGTGTAGCCATGGGAATGAAGCCTTTCGGTAGTCCTACCCTTAGCGACCAGGCTCTGATGCCATTTCCTTCCTTCAAGTTGGGACCAGGAGAGTCCTCCCGCTCGCATTCCGCAGATGAGTTTATCAGAATAAGCGAAATAGCTGATGCTATTGCCAAATACAAAGAGCTCTTAGATGGCGCTGCCATCTAAGAGCTCTGCTCGATTCATCTATATTATATGTTTACCTGCAGAATTACTTCACTACCTGTTCAGTAGAGGCATTCTTGCCATTAATAGGAGTACCGGCAGTACCATCGTTGATAAAGAACTTAGCATTGAGGTATGCTGTAGGAATCTGAACCTTATACCAACCAGTCTTACCATTATGAGAAGCAGATGCATCGTAAGTCATCTTGACTCCTGGCCATGCAGCAGAAGAGGTGGTGCCATTATAGAAGTAGCAATAAACATTCTCCCAGTTGGAAGCATTATCGAAGTAAACATACTCTGGATCAACGGTCTCATCTTCATGTACCTTGGTCACAGTAGTGCTGTATGCTCCGTCAACATAGTAGCCGTGGTTGACAAAGTCCACGTTATCAGTTAACTTATTTCCATTACCATCCAAGAAAATGATATGAGTAGGAGCACTTGTCTCGGTGCCATCATAAGTCCACTTGAAGACATTCTTTCCAGAAACACTCTTACCTACAAGAGGCAACTTTTTATTGATAGCATCATTCCAATCACCAGCATACTTAATTACAGGACTAACCTTGTTATTCCATACATATACGGCTGCTGCCGCATTGGATGTCTCCAAGAAACAGGAGATTTCGTCAGCCTTGCCCAAGGCTGGAACGTAAGCCTTCACCTTCTTGTAAGTTACCGAACCTGTTTCTGTCTTACCAGCCTTGTCGGTTGCACCCCAAGTGATGGTAACATTCTTACCATAGGCAACATCAGCACCTACAGTAAACTGCTTGGCTGCAGTAAAAGTCTGCTTAGCACCACCATTCACCTGAATCCAGGCAGAAACAGCATTCAAAGGAGTAGCTGTCACGGTGAGCGTTTCATCAGAGAAGGCTGTACCGTCAGCAGGATTGAAAATCACCTCAGGAGTCAGCACGATAGGACCAGCATTATAGATGACAGCAATACCTGACTCGCCAACATGACCAGAGATTGTAGAAGCATTGACGGTGAAAGCACCACCGCCTACCATATCCTTATAAGTACCAGACTTGAGCCACTTGCCGTCGCCAGCACCATTGGCTACAGTCACGTCACGGTCAGAACCACTTCCCAATACGATAATAGCGCCACTCTTACGAACCTGAGCACAAACGCCATTACCTTTTACATAATAGTTAGGCTCGCCGGCACAAACATTGTGCATGTGGTTTACCTGAGCCACTTCGGCATCTTTGAAGTGAACACTTCCCTTATCGCCAAATTTGATATCATTCTTTGCCTTCTGAGCAGGACGGGAGAAATAAAGAGCGGTAGCTCCATTGTTACCTGCAACAACAGCATACGCACGGTCGATAACATTCTGGCTCTTTTCCTTTGATTCGCCACCATCGTTGGCATAAGTATCATGGCTTTCACCCCAATAAACCAACTTTTCTGTCTTTGCATTTCTCCGATTGAAATTGCCAACAGATTCGTTGATAGAACCACCGGCAAAAGAATTGGCAAATCCATTACCATAACCATTATCAGTAATGCTCATGTAGGTCTGATACTCAGGGAAAAGGACATTATCATCACCACCAGTACTGTCAAGGATCTCACCATAGTTGTACATCTCCGGATCCACCACATTCTGCATAAAAGAGTCACCCTCAGAAGGCAAACCAATGTGCTTGATAGCATCCCAACGTACACCATCCACACCACAGGCCTTCAAATCCTGGATGTATTGTTTGATGATGGCTTGCACAGTAGGATTGTTGGTATCGAGGTCCCACATACCAATCATGCCAAATGTCACCTGATGACGGTCGTGCCAGTTACCCACGCCAAATCGTTCATGATAAAGACTCTCGTCCTTCAAGCGTTCAGCCACGTTAGGATGGTCGGTATGGTTGGCAACAACATCCACAATCACCTTAACACCATACTCATGAGCCTTAGCACAGAGGGCCTTCAGGTCTGCTTCAGAACCAAGTCCATTACCTATCTTAAAGTCGTATGGACGATAAACATCATACCAAACGGATCCTTTACCTGCTCTCTCATGAACAGGAGATGTCTGAACGGCAGTAAAGCCTGCCTTGGCGATATTAGGAATTTCTTCCTGGATATCTGCCAACGTCCAGTCGAAACAATGAAGGATGACACCATCCTGAATATTGTCTTTAAGACCGTATTTGTTGTCTGCAAAGATGTTGGATGCCATGCTGAACAGCATCACCAACATCAGGAGACCATAATTGATTGTCTTTTTCATAATCTGCTATTATTTTCTGATGATTACTTTCTTACCATTGTGAATATAGAGACCTGGCTGAGCAGGCTTGCCGATACGCATACCTGTCAAGGTGTACCAAGCATTGTCCTCTGCCTTCTGCACCTCCTGAAGAACGGTGTTTTCGATAGAGGAAGCCTGTCCGTTTACGTAAACCGTCTCGCCTGTGAGAACAGAGCCATTCTGTCCGTTGTTGATTACGAAATAGCCTGTGACAAAAGCAGCAGGGACTTCTACTGTATAATAGCCCTTCTTGCCATTGTACTCAGTCTCGTTGTCAAGACTCATCTTCAATCCAGGCCATTCCTGAGCCGCCTTTGTACCGTCGTAGATATAGCAATATACATCTGCGAGGTTGGCTGTGGAATTATCGAAGAAGACCATTACCTTGCCTTCAGGGCCAGGGGTAATCGTCTTTTCATATTTACCTTCTACGTAATAACCATGATTCTTGAATTCCTGATCACCGCCATTCAGTTTCTGCTCACCATCATGAGTAAAAATCACACCTGTAGGAATTTCAGTACCAGCTGTATATGTCCATTTAAAGACATTCTTGCCACCTTTAGTTCCCACCAGGGTCATGGCATCTCCAGGCCAAGCAGCAGTAGTAAACTGTTTTACCTTGTCATTCCAGGCCCAAATCTTGGCATTATCATAACTTGTCTCCAAGAACACGGAGATCTCATTTTCTGTAACTATTGGCGTATAATCATCGGCGGTAACAGCAGCGAGAGCATTTCCCGGAGCCATCATCATGCCGAAAAGCATTGCCAAAGTACAAAGCATCGTAGAAATTTTTTGCATAAAATAATATGTTAAGTTGATAAGTTATTAGTTCAAACGTTGGCAAAAATAGAAATAAGTTTTGATAGACCACTAAGTTTATCAGGAAAAAAATGCTTATTCCATGAGCAATCGTTTGCACGGTTTCAAGGAAATCCACCATTTATTGATGCAATACAAAAAAAGAGGTAGTGCTCACTTGGGCAAGTAAGTACTACCTCTCCTTCAAAGAATATTTTAATCTAACTTTCGCATGTACGGAAGTTAGAGAAGTTTACATTAACGGGCAAGCCATGCCTCGGGATTGAGTTTGGCTGTTTCCTTGCGCAACTGGAACTGCAGGATATTGTCGGCACCCACAGCACCTAAAGCCTGACGGGTACTTACCTTCTGGCCCTTGTGAACACTCACCGACTTGAGGTTACAATATACAGAGATATAGGCACCATGGCGAACAAGGACATTCCACATGCCTCCATAACCAAAGACAGCACTTACCTCACCATCGTAGATGCTACGAGCCACGCAACCGGGTTTGCCCAAAAGGTTGATACCCTTATTGTCGAGGGTAACGCCGGAAAGACCCTGTACATTGTATTGTCCGAAATGACTCACTATCTTGTAAGTTCCTGTGATAGGCATAGGAAGGCGACCACGGTTGGCCTCAAAACCTCCACTCAGCATACGGTCTACCGTACTGAGAGTAGCAGCATCATTGGCTTCCCGGCGGGCGCTTGCCAACTCTTTGCGATTACGTGCCTCATCAGTTTTTGCCTTCAACTCTGCAGCTCGTCTGTCGGCCTCAGCCTCACGAGCAGCCTGTTCAGCTCTGGCCTGTCGGTTGGCTTGTTCAGCAGCCTCACGGGCAGCCTTCTCTGCACGGGCACGTGCCTTATCCTGAGCTCTGGCCTTAGCACTATTTTCGGCTTGCAGACGAGCTTCCTCCTGGGCCTTACGAGCCAACTCCTGAGCCTTACGATTCTCTTCTGCAGCACGCTGACGAGCCAACTCGGCCTCACGTTCCTTGCGCCGTGCCTCCTCTATACGGCGGGCATTCTCACGCGCCTCAGCCTCGGCCTGGGCCTTTCGACGAGCCAGTTCCTCACGCCTACGCTGTGCTGCCGCCTGAGCTTCAGCCTTACGCTTAGCCTCAGCTGCCGCACGGGCACGCGCTTTCTCTACCTCAATGGCTATCAGACGGTCAATCTGCGCATTGATAGCAGCATCCTTCTTGCGCTGATCAGCAATAACAGCCTGAATGGTTTTCTGTTGCTTCTGCAATCCCTGCACCACTTGCTGTTGCTCGGTCTGCTTGCCTTCAAGCGCAGTTTTCTCTTGCTGACCTTTATATAAAAGGTTGTTCTTATGTCCCTTCACCACCTGCAGTTGCTTGTGCTTCTCGGTCACCTGCTTCTGCTTGGCCTTTACCGCCTCGCCCTGTGCCTTCTGATAGGCAGAATACTGACGTATGAACGACAGGCGGCGATACATCTGCGTAAGGTTCTTGGCGCTGAAGATAAACATGAGCTTGTCTTGCACAGAGTGATGACGGGTCATATAGCGCATAGAACGGATGTACTTGTTCTTTCGGTCCTGCAACTGCTGTTCAAGGGTTTTGAGCTGAGTATTGAGCAAGCCGATATTGCCATCGATGTGGTGGATATCCTGCTGTATACCATCGATGTTCTTCTGTCGCTGGTCGATTTCGCCATTAAGCACCATGAGGTCTTGCAGACGTTTCTTCACGTCAGCCTGATTGCGGCGGAGAGCTCTCTCCTGCTCCTTGATTTTCTTTTGTATGTTGGCACGCTGTCCCTGCAATCCTCGAATGGAAGCATTGCTATAGGCGGCTTTCTTCTCTGCCCGTGTGGGAGCCTTGGATTGGCGCCTTTTCACAGGCTTCTTTTTTGGGGTTTTCTTTTGGGTTCTTACCGTTCTTGCCGTTGTGGCAGTCTTCTTTCTTTGTGCAGTCTTCTGCGCATAAGGAGTCAAGACAAACGACAAGGCCAGAATAATCAATAATATACGTTTCATTTACAGACTCATTATTTTATTCAGCACGTCTTCTGCCGATACTTGCTCGTACTTGCTCGAAACTTCGGAACGCGACTCCCAGTTGCTGTCGGTCTTCACCTCGTTCATCTTGATAACGATGTTGATCTCCTTCTTCTGACGGGTTGCATTAGTGACAAGAGTCATATCCAACAAGGCTGGGAACATCTTGACACCTACGGCGCGGAAGTTGTCATAACGAATATGCACTCCCGATGTGCCATGCTGCGAACTGACATACTTCACGTCGGCTTTGTCTATACGACCTGTGGCACGCTGGGAAGTCCAGGCATACGTCATGTTGCCATTCTTCAAGGTGACTGGCACTTCGTTTCCCTCTACAGCCAAATCGGCATCAAACTTCTTCAGATCAGACTCCTTCACCTGCTTGGCTCCAGGCAAGAGAAGCTGATTCCAGAACAGCGCCTGCAACGAATAGAAGTTGATGCCCTGCTTCTGCAGGAAGTCTACATGATTATAGTCGGCCTTGATATACTGTTTGTGATAACGGTCGATGATGAGCACATAATCGGGGGTAAACTCCAGACGGCCAATCTCGAAGCCCAGAATGGGAGCATACAACTGTAGACGTATCACATCGTCCTTACGCATTCGAAGCGCACCATCTACCGAAATTTTCTTCTCTCCCATGCGGATGGTGAAGTTTATGCTGCCCGTAATGTTCTTGGCGTACACCTGATTGTCGGACACCTTCTGTACAAAAGCCAGTTTCTGCATGCGTTCGGTCTCTACACTTTTCACCTCCTGATGTGGCAAGTTCTTGTTGCTCACGCCATCAGAGATAATTTGTTTCTTGGTGCCACACGATGCCAGCAACATCAAGGGCAGACAGAATGCTGCCAGTTTCATTATTTTGTTTTTTTCCATTTTCGCTTATATTTAATGATTTCACTTTCTGTCATATATTTCCTGCACTCGATTTTCACCTTCAGAGCATCAGGGTCCTGGCTGCCTTTCTGTGCCTGCTTCCAGTAGGCCACAGCCTGGTCGGTAAGTCCGTTCATGGCATAAATGTCGCCTGCATGCTCAATAACGGTACTGTTGTCGGCCGTTGAATCACTATACGCCAAGGTTTGGTCGATATAGGTTTTGGCCTCGGCATAACGTTCCTCCATAAAGAGAATCCACGCATAAGTATCAAGATAGGTGGAGTTCTTGGGCTCTGCCTTGATGGTCTTGTAGCTCATCAACTCTGCCTTCTGCAGGTTCTTGCCCGTCTGACTGATGTAGTAAGCATAATTGTTGAGTCCAGGAACATTGTCGGGTTTCCAATGCAGACAGGAATCGTAAGCGGCAAAAGCTTCTGCCTGACGGTTCTTGCCATGAAGGATGTCGCCCATGATCATATAAAGGTCGGACACCAAATCGGGAGAGCTCTTGCTGTTGATCTGTCCCACTCCGCGGCGGAACTCTTCGAGCGTGGCATCTTCCTCATGCTTCATATAGTGCGCCATACCGCCAAAGTAATAGAATACCATCTCTTCCGGATTGTAGTCATGGGCAGCATTAGACAGGCGGATAACCTCGTCGTAGTCTTTCTTTTCCCATAGATTCTGAATGAGTTGGATGCGCGACTCACTACGGTCGGGAGCTATCTCGAGCACCTTGCGGTAAGCGGCATTGACCGTATCCATCGGCATTTTCTTAATATTCATATAGGCAGCACGGAACTCAGCGATGTCTGCCGAGGGCTTGGGCTGAGCCAGCATTCTGTCGAAAAGAGCGATGACTTGGGTTGAATCGGCACCATGGCTCTCGTTATCCTGTATGAACGAGCGAATCATCATCAACTTGGTATCCAGGTCGGTCTTCTTGCCCAACAGAATGCGGTCGAGCATGGCGTGAGCCTGTTCTTTCTGGTCGGTGGCATTATAATAGTCGTAGAGCGACATCTGGGCATACGAGTTGTCAGGCTCTTCTTCGAGCACATGGGTAAACAACTTATAGGCCTCTTTTCGGCGCTGGTGTTCCATAAGCCAGTTGCCCAACATGGTTTTATAAATCATATCAAGCGGATGCGCCTCGGTCAGCGACTTGAGTTCCTTGTAGGCTGACTTGGAATCGTTCATCAACTCGTAGATGTGCATCTTCTCAAGCGTGAACTTCTCGTTCTCGCCCTCTTCTGTCTCCAAGCGGTTGAGGGTTTTCAGCATCTGTGGATATTCTTTCTGCTGCTGATAAAGGCGCAACAGCATATAGAGCGCATCGGTATTGTCGTGATTCTGAGCGAAGATGCCTTCATAAGCTTCGATAGCCTTGTCGTACTGCTGGTTGGCAACATAATACTGTGCCATCCGCTCGCGAAAGGTAAGATTGGATGGAGCCAAGGTGATGGCACGCGCCAGACAGTCTTGAGCCAAGGAGTCTTGCTTCATCTGCTGATAGTACATCGACTGATAGAAATACACCTCAGCAGCACGTGGATTGATCTTGCGGGCATGCTCAAAAAGCTCGAATGCATCGCCGTAACGACCCAAAGCCTGAAGACGGGCCGCCTCCTGAAAGAAGTAGTCGTAACGCTTGCGGTCATTGCCCTTCAAACCATCGGCAGCCTGCACGGGCATAGCTGTCAGGAATGCTATAAAGCTTATGAAGCCCAAGAATACTTGTCTCAAAATATTGATTCTATTCACAACAGATTAATTGAATGTATCTATATTTATTTTACACCTGTATGACCATAGCCACCAGCACCTCTCTCAGTTTCATCGAGCGTCTCTACTTCGATGAATTCAGCATTTTCGTGCTTGGCAATCACCATTTGGGCAATACGCTCACCATCATTGATGACAAAATCGGTCTGCGAGAAGTTGATGAGCAGAACCATGATCTCGCCTCGATAATCGGCATCAATAGTGCCGGGGGTATTAAGAACAGTAATGCCATGTTTCAATGCCAACCCACTGCGAGGACGTATCTGTGCCTCGAAGCCTGCAGGCAAAGCCATGAAAAGACCTGTAGGTACAAGCCGGCGTTCCATGGGGTGAAGCACGATAGATTCGTCGATATTGGCACGCAGGTCCATACCTGCGCTCTGGGGTGTGGCATAAGCTGGCAACGGCTGATGCCCACGGTTGATAATTTGTACTTTCATCATGTTCATTCTTTTAAGATGCAAAAATAATGTTTTTCGGGCACATTTAGGCATTTTCATGACGAAAATGATAGATTTTATAAAAAATAAATGCTTTTTTATTTTGTATTGTGTCAGGATTGCTGTATTTTTGCGATATGGAATGGATTAAACTCATATCTAACAAGCGTTTCGGACAGGAGCATAAGCATGCCGAGCGCCACGACGACCGGTCGGAGTTCAAACGCGACTACGACAGGCTCATCTTCTCGTCGGCTTTCAGACGACTGCAAAACAAGACTCAGGTTTTCCCCTTGCCTGGTTCTATCTTTGTACACAACCGACTGACCCACAGTCTGGAAGTATCGAGTGTAGGAATGTCGTTGGGCAACGACATCTCGAAACGTATCATAGAAAAGCGCCCTGAACTGAAGGATACTCTCTTTGAGGAAATAGGAACTATCGTGAGCGCAGCCTGCCTGGCACACGACTTGGGCAATCCTCCTTTCGGCCATTCTGGAGAGAAAGCCATACAAACTTTCTTCAGCGAGGGAGCAGGAAAAGCAGTAAAAGAGCTGGTTTCACCGGAGTTTTGGCAAGATATTACTCACTTCGAAGGCAACGCCAATGCCTTCCGCATACTGACCCACCAATTCAAGGGAAGACGCAAAGGCGGCTTCGTCATGACCTACTCCATGCTGGCTTCTATCGTAAAATATCCATTCGCCAGCCAGTTGGCTGGAAGTCATGGCAAGTTCGGTTTCTTCACCTTGGAAAAGGACTCGTACCAGAAAGTGGCCGATGAATTGGGCATTTTTTGCAAGTCAAAACCTGGTGAGCCTCTAAGATACGCCCGTCATCCGTTAGTATATATGGTAGAGGCTGCCGACGACATCTGCTACGAAATCATGGACATCGAAGACTCCCACAAACTCAAGATCCTGTCTTACGAAGAGACGGAGAGACTGCTGTTGGGATTCTTCGACAAGGAAACCCAAAATAAGATTAAGGAGCGAATCAAGGAAGAAGGCGTGACCGACGAGAACGAAAAGGTGGTCTACATGAGAGCCAGCGCCATCGGCCGACTGGAGAACGAATGTGTAACGGCCTTCCTGGAGCATGAGAAGGAGATTTTGGCAGGAACATTCGAGGGAAGCCTCATCGACCATATCGCCGAACAACAGCGAAATGCCTACAAAGAATGCGAGAAGACTTCGTTTGCAAAGATTTACCACAGCAAGCCTGTACTCGACATCGAACTGTCAGGTTACAAGATTATGGCTACACTTATGGAGGTGTTTGTCAATGCAGCTATCACGCCCGAACGTTTCGACTCTCAACAACTGTTGCGACGGGTAAGCAGTCAGTACGACATCAACAACGAGAATATAGAGGAGCGAATCATGGCTGTCATCGACTATATCAGCGGAATGACCGACATTTACGCCCTCGACATCTATCAGAAGATAAACGGTATCAGCCTGCCTATCGTATAGGGCGTGAGGGAGAGAAACGGAAAACACGAACGCATATTTATACTGTATATTCATGCGATAATTGTCCGAAAAGCGCCACATAACTGGGAAAAAGAATCTGCCCAACTGGAAAAATATTTTTTCCCAACTGGGAAATTATTTTTTCGCAGTTAACCATAGCGCCCCGATGAATATATATACTAAAGCTTTTCAGCAGAATAAATAGAAAAAACAAGTACTTGCATTGTCCATCACAAGCAACTTCGTTTTATCAGCAGGTTAAAAATCGTAGACATTCATAAACAAGAATACTAAAAAAGCGCCTCGAATGAACGAAACGCTTCTTTAGTATCTTGTTTTACTTCTCCAACTTTCACTCCACTCGGAAGTTGAATGTCTTTTATAAAACGGATAAGGTTTACTTGTCTTCCTTTTCCTTATAAATAATATTGTTGGCGCCACTTGTTATCTTCAACGCCTCCGGATGCTCGGCTATGAAACTGTTGATATGGCGCACACGCTTTTCTTCCAAAATCTCGTCGACAGCAATCAGAATACCAGTTTCCTCCACATCACCAAAACCATAATTGATGGCTGTTCCGAAAAGCTTCATCGTAGGACTGAGATTCATATAAGCATTCACCAAAGGGGGAATGTTGTAGCCCAACTCACGTACCTCACGATTGAGAATGCGATAGTCTGCACGGAAGTCATCTTCGGTAAAGAGCGCCTTCAGCTCACTCTCTGGAGTCTCTATTTTCAATGGTTTCATCGGGATAACAAGATTCTCCTTATCATCGAAATGCTTCTTGAGGAAATAGAGAATCATGTCGCGACCACGGCGAATGTAAGACGGATACATCGTCATCTTGCCAAAGAAATATTTCAGCTCGGGATAGAGCACGGTAAGAGCTCCCAGACCATCCCACAGGTTGTCGAGCGCAAAGATGCTCTTGCTGTTCATGCGCACATTCTGATATTCCAATGAGACAAAGGAACGTCCCAACTCCACGGTATAAGGCATGTACTCCTTAAGGAACTTGTCTGAGAAATGGAACATATGACTCGTAGCCAATATAGGCTGTCCTTTAGCATCGAGTTTCCAGTCTTTACCCAAGAGATAACGATAACCGCCAATAATCTCGTCGGCCTCAGGATTCCACACAATGAGCTGCTTATAACAATTATCTCCAAAGTCGAACTCGTCCAAATCCATTGACTTGCCCGAGCCGCCTCCTGCTGTACGGAATGCGATTTCACGAAGACGGCCTATCTCCTTCAGCACATTGGGAGAGTCGTTGGCTGTCACGATATAGATTTCGTTATGACTCTTGTTTGTCATACGAAGCTGCTTGTCGGGAGTGAGTTCACTCTTCAACAAGTCCCTGTCTATTGGCTGGATTATATCTTCTTCCATAATCTATGATGTAACTTTCTATAATTCGTAAACTTTGTCTTTTACATATTGCGCCCATTCTGTGGGAGTCTTGCTCTTGTCGAAGGTCTGCCAGGGTATGGGCTTGCCAAAGGCGATACGGAAGTCCTTTCCCACGTTCCGGTACATCTCGTCGACCAAGAAAAGCATAGCTAAGTTGAAAGGCAAATACTTGTCGCTGAATCGGGCGATGCGATAGAAGCGCTCCGAGTTCTGTCCGCTGAAATGGATAGGCACCACATCGCGCTGATACTCCACACTCTTTGAGATAAATGTCTTTTTCCAGGGCAAGTCGCGAATACTGCCATCTGGCTGTTTGCGGCTGTTGAGACCTGCAGGGAACATCAGCATGTGATTGTCGCTCTGGAAGCCAGCCTCCACCATACGGGGGAAGTCACGGCTCTGGCGTCCCGTCTTGTTGATGCCTATACTGACGGGCTTGAGACCTGGCAGATTAAGAAGCAGGTCGTTCACAAGATACCGGAACTTTCCGTCATAATGGGTGCCAATGATGGAGCCAAGCGCCACACCGTCCTGTCCTCCCAACGGATGATTGGACACGAAGGTATAAAGCTTGCCATCGTTCTTGTCGGGCAGATTCTCCACTCCCTCCAATTGTATGTTCATCTTGAGATACTTCACGCACTCAGTAAGCCACTCGGTACCCTGAAGATGACGACTTTCCCACAAGAAGCGGTTCACTTCATCCTCGTGAACGGTCTTCTTGAGCCAGGACACAAGAAAAGAGGGCACAAACTTTGCCTTTGCTCCCATCTTGCTCTTCAAAATCCTGCTTATGTCAATCGTTTTCTCTATAGATTCGCTCATGTTTGCTGTAAAAACATCTAAAGTACGTGCAAAAATAACTCAACTTTTTTAAATACGTGCCATTTTTGATGAAAAAATGATAAAATACGATGTTTTTGATGAAAAAACAGTCGATTTATATAGCTTTTGGCTTTCATTTTTATGTCTGAAGCTCACTTTAAACATTCTGAAAGAACTCTCGCCAACTCTTGACACAAGACAAAAAGCGACCTCATTTTATTAAGTTTTATAAATTTTGCAAGAAAAAGTAAACGGATATGAGGATTTTTGTGTACCTTTGAACCCGAATTCTTATTTAAATAGGTACACATGCGATTAATCGACAACAATACATACCACGTGCCTGTGCTTCTCAAAGAAAGCGTAGACGGCCTGTCCATACATCCTGGAGGAGTGTATGTGGACGTTACTTTTGGAGGCGGAGGCCACTCTAAGGAGATACTCTCACGAATAGCCGACAACGGTCACCTGTACAGCTTCGACCAAGACGCCGACGCCGAACAGAACGTCATCCCCAATGAGCACTTCACCTTCGTATGCTCCAACTTCAGATACCTGAAGAACTGGATGCGCTACTATGGCGAGGAAGGTATTGACGGGTTGCTTGCCGACCTGGGTGTATCGAGCCATCATTTCGATGATGAGAGCAGAGGCTTCTCCTTCCGCTTCGACTCTCCGCTCGACATGAGAATGAACAAAAGAGCGGGCAAGACTGCTGCCGATATCGTAAACGAATACGAGGAGGAGGCACTTGCAGACATCTTCTACCTGTACGGCGAACTGCGCAACGCCCGGCGCATAGCTGCAGCTATCGTCAAAGCAAGAAGCAGCCAAAAGATAGAGACAACGACCGACTTCATACACGTAGTGGAGCCTTTCTTCAAGCGCGAGCGAGAGAAAAAAGACATGGCCAAACTGTTCCAGGCCCTGCGAATAGAGGTAAACCACGAGATGGATGCCCTGAAGGAAATGCTCAAGGCTGCGACAGAAATCCTGAAACCAGGCGGAAGACTGTCGGTCATCACTTACCACTCGCTGGAAGACCGAATCGTGAAAAACGTGATGAAGACGGGAAACCCAGAGGGAAAAGTTGTGCAGGACTTCTACGGAAGAATAGAATCTCCCTTCAGACTCATCAACAACAAGGTCATCATCCCCGACCAGGAGGAGCAAGAGAGAAACCCAAGAAGCCGAAGTGCCAAACTTAGAATTGCAGAAAAGAGATGAAAGAAAAAGAAATAAAGGAAGACCAGGAAGCGAAGGCCGACAGCAAGACTGCCGAGACACCCGCTCCTCAAGAGCTGGGCAAGAAGGCAAAAGAGGCAAAAGAAACGAAAGCCTCACAAAAGCCCCAAGACTCGCAAGACTCAGACGATCCAAAGGAGCCGGCTGAGGGAGAGGAACACGAGGAGTCGCTCAAGGAAGCCATCGCCAAACAAGCCATAGAAGACGAGGCGCCCCTATCGTCGAGCTTCACCCTGAGAAAGATTTTGGGCGGCGACATTCTGACGGCACAAGTGATACGCCGGCAGATATGGCTCATCGTGTTAGTGGTGTTCTTTATCATCATATACATATCCAACAGATACAGCATACAACAGGACATGATAGAGATAGACCAACTGCAGGAGGAACTGCAGAACGCCAAATACAAAGCCCTGTCGAGCAGCAGCCAGATAACAGAAAGAAGCCGAGAGAGCAACGTGCTGAAAATGCTGCAGAACAACAAAGACAGCGTCCTGCACATTGCCACTCAGCCACCATACATCATAAACGTACCGGAGAATGAGTAAATTTGACAATAAGAGAGTGATGCCACGATACAGCGCCATAGCCATCGTCATGACGGTCTTTGCACTCTGCATCGTAGGAAAATCCATATACATAGCAACGGCCAAGCGCGACTACTGGATGAAGGTGGCACAGCGACAGAAGAAAGATTCTGTAACCGTGAAGCCTACCCGAGGAAACATCCTTAGTTGCGACGGACAGTTGATGGCCAGTTCGCTGCCTGAATATAAGCTCTTCATGGACTTCAAGGCACTCAAAGAAGCTGGCAACGACTCACTGTGGGACGTCAAGGAAGATTCCATCTGTATGGGGCTGAGTAAGATTTTCCCCGAACTGACATTCACCGAATTCAAGCGACACATAGACGAGGGAAGAAAGAAACAAAGCCGACACTGGTCTTTATATCCACGCCGCATCAACTACAACACGTTCACCGAGGTGAAAGCCCTGCCGGTATTCAACCTGGGAAAGAACAGCAGCGGTTTCCATTGGGAAGAATACAACGCCCGTACACGTGGATTCGGAGGACTGGCTGGCAGAACCATCGGAGCCTTGTTTGGTGCCAAGGATACTGCCCGCTTCGGACTGGAACTCTCATACGACTCCATCCTGAGAGGAACCAACGGAATCGTGCAGCGCAAGAAAGTGCTTAACAAATACCTGAACATTACCGACACGCCACCTATAGACGGAGCCGACATCGTGACCACCATCAACGTGAGCATGCAAGACCTGGCAGAACGCTCATTAGAGCAGGAGTTGAAGGAAATAAACGGAAATGTGGGCGTAGCCATCGTCATGGAAGTGCATACGGGAGATGTGAAAGCCATCGTCAACCTGGAGAAGTGTGATGACGGCGAATATCGGGAAGTAAGGAACCATGCCGTCAGCGACTTGCTGGAGCCAGGCTCTGTATTCAAGCCAGCCTCGCTGCTTGTAGCCTTGGACGACGGAGTGGTTGACACCCTGTGCCGAGTGGAGACAGGAAACGGCGTATGGAACATGTATGGTCGAGACATGAAAGACCATAACTGGAGAAAGGGAGGCTACGGAATGCTTACCTTTGCGAAGACCCTGTGGTACAGCTCCAATATCGGAGTAAGCCGAATCATAGACGACCATTACCACAAACATCCAGAGAAGTTTGTGCAGGGAATAGACCGTCTCGGACTGAGAGACAATCTGAGAATACCATTGGTGGGCTCTACACCTGCCATCATCCGTATGCCTCGCAAGAACAGCCGTGGGCAATACGTCAACTGGAGCAAGACTGCCCTGCCATGGATGAGTATAGGATACGAGACACAGGTTCCGCCCATCAGCACGCTGACATTCTACAACGCAGTAGCCAACAACGGAAAGATGGTTCGTCCGCGCTTCGTCACCAAAGTGGTGAAGAACGGAGAAACCCTCAAAGAGTTCCCAGTAGAAGTCATGCGACCACAGATAGCCAAAGAAAAAAGCATCAAAGAACTGCAGACCATCTTGGAGCAAGTGGTAAGTGTGGGATTGGGACGTAAGGCAGGCTCACCCAATTTCAAGGTGGCAGGCAAGACGGGTACAGCCCAGATATCTAAAGGTGCGGGAGGATACAAGAACGGAGGAACAAACTACCTCGTCAGTTTCGCAGGCTATTTCCCTGCCGATGCTCCTCAATACAGCTGCATCGTCTGCATTCAGAAATCGGGACTCCCAGCTTCGGGCGGCACGATGAGTGGAAAGGTCTTTCATGAAATTTCAGAAGGCATCATGGCACAGAGTCTGAAACTCGATGTGAAAGATGCCCGCGACTCAGCCTCAGTCTTCTTGCCAGACGTAAAGTCGGGCAACATACTGGCTGCCGACTATGTGCTGAAGCATCTCGGAATAAACACCGCCACCAATTGGTCGGGCAGTTATGCGACAGGCAATCCTATATGGGGAAAGGCCGAGAAGGAAGGAAAGAAGAAAGTACTGCTCATCAAGGAGAAGCAATACAGCAAGAATGCCGTACCCGATGTATCGGGCATGGGAGCAAGAGACGCTATCTTCATGATGGAAAGCCGAGGCATAAAGACCAGAATTTACGGTCGTGGAAAAGTAGTAAAACAAAGTCTTGTACCAGGAACGAGAATCAAGAAAGGACAAGTCTGCGAACTCACACTCGACCTATAATATATAATAATGTATAGAAACATCAAAGAAACAGAATATGAAACTACAAGATTTACTCAAGAACATTCAGCCTGTGGAAATAGCAGGCGATGTGGAGACCGAGGTTACAGGAGTGAACATTGACTCTCGAAAAATCAAAGATAGCCATTTGTTCGTTGCCATGAAGGGAACGCAAGTAGATGGTCACAAGTTTATACCCAAAGCCATCGAACTTGGCGCCAAATCCATTCTGTGCGAAGACATGCCTGAGGAGAAGGTGGAAGGCGTCACCTACGTGAAAGTAGAATCTACAGAGGACGCAGTGGGAAAAGTTGCCACCCTGTTCTATGGCGATCCATCCAAGAAACTGAAGCTGGTGGGTGTGACTGGAACAAACGGAAAGACCACCATCGCCACCTTATTATATAATATGTTCCGCAAGTTCGGACATAAGTGCGGCTTGCTGTCTACCGTCTGCAACTATATCGAGGACGAAGCTATTCCTGCCGACCACACCACTCCCGACCCAATCGAGCTCAACCTCCTGCTGAGCAAGATGGTAGAAGCAGGATGCGAGTATGCCTTTATGGAATGCTCTTCGCACGCCATAGCACAAAAGCGTATCGGCGGTCTGACATTCACAGGCGGCATCTTCACCAACCTCACACGCGACCATCTCGACTATCACAAGACTTTCGAGAACTATCGCAATGCCAAGAAGGCCTTCTTCGACGGTCTGCCAAAGTCGGCCTTTGCCATTACCAATGCCGATGACAAGAACGGCATGATCATGGTACAGAACACAAAAGCCACCATCAAGACGTACTCTACACGGAGCATGGCCGATTTCAAGGCAAGAATCCTGGAATGCCACTTCGGAGGCATGTACTTAGATGTGGACGGCAGAGAAGTAGGCGTGCAGTTTATCGGTAAATTCAACGTAAGCAATCTGCTGGCAGTATATGGCACAGCCATCATGCTGGGCAAAAATCCAGAAGATGTGCTTGTAGTACTGAGCACACTGCACAGCGTGAACGGACGTCTCGAACCCATCCAGTCACCAGAAGGCTACACAGCCATCGTTGACTATGCTCATACTCCCGATGCTCTCGAGAATGTGCTCAATGCCATACATGAGGTGCTCAACGGAAAGGGAGAAGTCATCACCGTATGTGGTGCAGGCGGAAACCGCGACAAGGGCAAGCGACCACTCATGGCACAAGAAGCCGTCAAACAAAGCGACAAGGTGATTATCACCAGCGACAATCCCCGTTTCGAGGAGCCACAGGACATCATCAACGACATGTTGGCTGGTCTGAACGAACAGCAGATGAAGAAAGTCATCAGCATCGTAGACCGCAAAGAGGCCATCCGCACAGCATGCATGATGGCAAAGAAGGGCGATGTGATTCTGGTGGCAGGCAAAGGCCACGAGGACTACCAGGAAATCAAGGGCGTGAAACACCACTTCGACGACAAGGAAGTGATTCGCGGCATCTTCGGTATTAACAAGAAATAATAAAAGAAGAAAATGTTATACTATCTCTTTAGATTTTTAGAGCAATGGGGCATTTCCGGCTCCCACATGTGGGGTTACATCTCTTTCCGTGCCCTCCTGGCTCTCATTCTTTCGTTGATTATCTCTGCTTGGTTTGGCGAGAAGTTCATCAAATACCTCAAAAGCAAGCAGATAACTGAAACTCAGCGCGATGCCAGCATCGACCCATTTGGTGTCAAGAAGATAGGAGTTCCATCCATGGGTGGTGTCATCATCATCATGGCAATACTCATACCGGTACTGCTGTTGGGACGTTTACGCAACATCTATCTGATACTGATGCTCATCACCACCGTATGGCTGGGATTCCTGGGAGGTATGGACGATTTCATCAAGATCTTCAAGCGCGACAAGGAAGGACTGAAAGGAAAATACAAGATAGTGGGACAGCTCGGCATCGGACTTATCGTTGGCTTGGTGCTGTGGGCCTCACCTGATGTCAAGATGAACGAGAACTTAGCCATCGAGCGTCAGGGACAGGAGATGGTCGTCAAGCACAGGGCAGAGTCTACCAAGTCGCTGAAGACCACCATACCATTTATCAAGGGGCACAACCTTGACTACTCACGCATCATGGGATTCTGCGGCAAATACAAGACAGCAGCAGGATGGATTCTCTTCGTCCTGATGACTATCTTTGTCGTGACCGCTGTATCCAACGGAGCCAACCTGAATGACGGTATGGACGGAATGTGTGCAGGCAACTCTGCCATCATAGGTGTGGCATTGGGCATACTGGCCTATGTGTCTTCCCACATCCAATATGCCGCCTACCTCAACATCATGTACATACCTGGCTCCGAGGAGCTCGTAGTATTCTTCTGCGCCTTCATTGGAGCATTGATTGGCTTTCTGTGGTACAATGCCTATCCTGCACAAGTATTCATGGGCGATACAGGCTCGCTGACCATTGGCGGCATTATTGCCGTGGGAGCCATCATCATCCACAAAGAGCTCATGCTGCCTATTCTCTGTGGCATCTTCTTCGTAGAAAGCCTCAGCGTCATCGTACAGGTATACTACTATAAATTAGGCAAGCGTAAAGGTATCAAGCAGCGCATCTTCAAGAGAACGCCTATCCACGACAACTTCAGAACACAGGACAGCCAGCTCGACCCTGAGTGTAAGTATCTCATCAAGAAGCCACATGGTGCCATCCACGAATCAAAGATAACAATCCGTTTCTGGATTATCACCATCATTCTTGCTGCCTTAACAATTATAACATTGAAGATAAGATAAAAAATATGAGTAGAATTGTAATTTTAGGTGCTGGCGAAAGCGGAGCAGGAGCTGCCGTACTTGCCAAGAAAGAAGGTTTTGATGTATTTGTATCCGACATGTCAAAAATCAAGGACAAATACAAAAAGCTGCTTGATGACCACCAGATAGAATGGGAAGAAGGCCACCATACAGAAGAGAAAATACTGAATGCCAACGAAATCATCAAGAGCCCGGGTATTCCTAAAGAGGCTCCCATGATTCAGAAACTGATGGCGCAGGGCACACCTATCATCAGCGAGATAGAGTTTGCCGCAAGATATACTGACGCCAAGATGGTGTGCATCACTGGCAGCAATGGCAAGACCACAACCACATCACTCATATACCACATCTTCAAGGCGGCGGGCATGGATGCAGGTCTGGCAGGAAACATCGGAAACAGCCTTGCCCTCCAGGTTGCAGAGGAGCCACACAAGTACTACATCATCGAGCTGAGCAGTTTCCAGCTTGACAATATGTACAAGTTCCGCGCCAACATAGCCATCCTTCTCAACATCACACCCGACCACCTGGACCGTTACGACTTCTGCATGCAAAACTATGTGGACGCCAAGATGCGTATCACACAAAATCAGACAGAAGAAGACAGTTTCATCTATTGGAACGACGATTCCATCGTGAAGAAAGAGATAGAGAAATACAATCTGAAGTCAAGAATCTGTCCGTTTGCTGAGAACAAGGAGGAAGGATGTGTAGGATACATAGAGGACGGACTCTACAAACTCGACTACCCTACTCCTTTCGCCATGCCAGAAGCTGAGCTGAGCCTTACAGGCAAACACAATATCTACAACAGCCTGGCAGCAGGACTTGCCTGCCATATTGCAGGAATTGACGAGGCTACGATCCGCAAGAGCCTGGGCGACTTTCCTGGCGTGGAACACCGCCTGGAAAAAGTATGCAAGGTGAACGGCGTACAATACATCAACGACTCAAAGGCTACCAACGTAGACGCCTGCTGGTATGCACTCGAAAGCATGAAGACACCTACCATCCTGATCTTGGGAGGAAAGGACAAGGGCAACGACTACAGCCACATCACAGAACTGGTAAAGCAAAAGTGTGTAGGACTGGTATATTTGGGAGCCGACAACAAGAAGTTGCACGACAACTTCGACAGTCTTGGCATTCCTGTTTGTGATACTCACAGCATGAAAGACTGTATCGCAGCTTGCCACAAGATGGCAAAAGAAGGCGACACTGTTCTGCTGAGTCCATGTTGTGCAAGCTTCGACCTGTTCAAAAACATGGAAGACAGAGGCGAACAGTTCAAGACACTTGCCCGACAACTGTAAAAAACAGAAAGACTAAAGACAAAGAGGAAGACAAAAAAGAGAAATGAGCAACAAAATAGGTAACATATTCAAGGGAGACAAAGTCATCTGGATGGTGTTTTTCTTCCTCTGTATGATCAGCATCATTGAGGTTTACTCAGCCTCAAGTACGCTGTCGTACAAGAGCGGAAACTTCATGGGGCCAGTCATCAAGCACATGGCTATCCTGGTTGGCGGTGTCTTCGTCATGATTTGCATGCTGAAGGTCAAGTGCAAGTATTTCAAAATCGTGACTCCTTTCATGATTTTTATCTCTATAGTCTTACTTCTGTGGGTACTGTTGGCTGGACAGTCTACCAATGGCGCATCCAGATGGATCAGCCTCGTGGGCATCCAGTTTCAGCCTTCCGAGATAGCCAAGGGAACACTCGTACTTGCAGTAGCACAGATTCTAAGTGCCATGCAGAACGAGAACGGAGCTGACAAGCGGGCATTCAAATACATCCTGACAATCAGCGCCGTTATGATTTTCCCCATCATGCTCGAGAATATGTCTACAGCCATGCTCTTGTGTATCACCATTTTCTTCATGATGATCATAGGAAGAGTGCCTGGTAAACTGCTCGGAAAGCTTGCTGGTATTGTACTGCTCACCATCGTCTTCGCCATCTCGATGGTCATGCTGTTGGGGCATGACGAAGAGAAGTTGGCAAAGACAAACGACACCTTTACCGAACAGGTAGCGACAGAACAACCTGAGAAGAAGAATACCGTACAGAAGATGTTCCACCGTATGGATACATGGAAAGCCCGTATCGACCACTTCCTCGACACAAAGCCTGTGTCGCCAGAGGAGGTAGACCTTGACAAGGATGCTCAGGTGGCTCATGCCAATATTGCCATTGCCTCATCCAACGTCATGGGCAAAGGTCCGGGAAACTCTGTAGAACGCGACTTCCTGTCGCAGGCCTTCTCCGACTTCATCTATGCCATCATCATTGAGGAGATGGGGGTGCCGGGAGGACTCTTTGTCGCATTCCTATATATCATCCTGCTCTTCAGAACAGGAAGAATAGCCAACCGGTGTGAGAACAATTTCCCGGCATTTCTTGCCATGGGACTTGCCATTCTTCTCGTCACACAGGCCCTTTTCAACATGGCAGTAGCCGTAGGACTCGCTCCTGTTACCGGACAGCCACTTCCTCTTATCAGCCGAGGTGGAACATCATCCATCATCAACTGCATGTATGTGGGTATTATCCTAAGCATCAGCAGAACAGCCAAGAAGAAAGAAGGAGCAGATGACAGGCAGACTGACCCAAAATTGGCTACAGCATAAAAAAGAACAACATTTTAAATAAAAAATGCCATAAAATGGATTTTTTTATTTACCTTTGCGATAGAAACTGAAAAAATATGAATAACGAGCTAAGAATTATCATTAGTGGCGGTGGAACTGGTGGACACATCTTCCCTGCCGTATCTATTGCCAACGCAATTAAAGCCAAGCGTCCTGATGCAAAAATATTGTTTGTCGGGGCTAAAGGCAGAATGGAAATGCAACGTGTCCCTGCAGCAGGATACGAAATCAAAGGCTTGCCCATTTGCGGATTCGACCGCAAACACTTGCTCAAGAACTTCGCTGTACTTTTCAGAATCTGGAAAAGCCAAAGAATGGCTAAGAAGATCATCAAGGACTTCAAGCCAATGGCAGCAGTAGGAGTTGGAGGCTATGCAAGCGGTCCAACTCTCAACGTGTGTGCCAGCAAAGGTATTCCCTGCCTCATTCAAGAGCAGAACTCTTATGCCGGAGTAACCAACAAGCTTCTGGCCAAAAAAGCCCAGAAGATATGTGTGGCGTATGAGGGAATGGAGCGTTTCTTCCCTGCCGACAAGATTATCATGACAGGTAATCCCGTAAGACAGAATGTGCTGAGCACTACTCTCACTAAAGAGGAAGCACGCAAGCAGTTCGGTCTGGACCCTGAGAAAAAGACAATTCTGCTCGTAGGCGGAAGCTTAGGTGCAAGAACCATCAACGAAAGTGGCTTGCAAAACCTGGACATCATAGAAAAAAGTGGCGTACAGTTTATCTGGCAAACAGGTAAGTACTACCACGAGAGCATCGTCAATCAGCTCAAAGACAAAGACCTTCCTATGCTGAAGGTTACCGATTTCATTAGCGACATGGGGGCAGCCTATCAAGCAGCCGACCTTGTCATAAGTCGTGCAGGAGCCAGCAGTATCAGCGAGTTCTGCCTTATCGGCAAGCCTGTCATCTTGGTACCAAGCCCGAATGTAGCAGAAGATCATCAGACCAAGAACGCCATGGCACTGGTCAACAAGGATGCAGCCATCTATGTGAAGGATGCCGACGCACCGGCAGTACTCATCAAGAAGGCTGTCGGCATAGTTGAGGATGCAAAGAAACTCGCTTCTATGAGCGAGAATATCAAGAAATTAGGACTGAAGAACTCTGCCGACGTCATCGCCGACGAAGTCATAAAATTAGCAACAAAATAATGGAAATCAAAGATATAAAAGCAGTATATTTCGTAGGAGCAGGCGGCATCGGAATGAGCGCCATCGCCAGATATTTCTTAAAGAAAGGGCTCACCGTAGCCGGTTACGACAAGACTCCATCCGAGTTGACACACGAACTGGAAAAGGAAGGTATGCTCATCCACTATGAGGAGAATGTGGAACTGATTCCTTCAGCATGCAAGGATGCCAAGAACACGCTGGTCATCTACACACCTGCCATCCCCGCCACCCATCAGGAGCTTGTATACTTCCAGCAGAATGGATTCACCATCGAGAAACGTGCTCAGGTATTGGGCACACTCACCCGCACACACAAAGGACTATGCGTGGCCGGTACTCATGGCAAGACATCCACTTCCACCATGTGCGCACACATCATGCACGAGAGTCATATCGACTGCAACGCATTCCTCGGAGGCATTTCAAAGAACTATGGAACCAACTACATCCTGTCCGACAAGAGCGACTATGTAGTCATTGAGGCTGATGAGTTCGACCGCAGTTTCCACTGGCTTCGTCCCTGGATGAGCGTCATTACAGCTACCGACCCCGACCATCTTGACATCTATGGCACAAAGGAAGCCTACTTGGAGAGTTTCCGCCATTATACAGAACTCATCCAGCCTGGCGGTGCCCTCATCATCCACAAAAACCTGGAGATGAAACAGCATGTACAGGAAGGCGTTCGCGTATATGAATACAGCCTCGACGAAGGAGACTTCCATGCCGAGAACATCAAGATCGACAACGGCGAAATCACATTCGACTTTGTTTCTCCTATTGAGAACGTGCCCGGTGTAATCTTAGGACAACCCGTTCCTATCAATATAGAGAATGGAGTGGCAGCTATGGCCATGGCACAGCTCAATGGCTGCACAGCAGAAGAGTTGCGACAGGGCATGAAGACTTACGAGGGAGTGGTTCGCCGCTTCGACTTCAAGATTAAGACCGACAAGTTGGTACTGCTTTCCGACTATGCTCATCACCCCAAGGAGATTTACCAGAGTGCAAAGAGCCTAAGCGAGTTGTACAAGAAACGTAAGATAACAGCTATCTTCCAGCCTCATCTGTACACCCGTACAAGAGATTTCTACAAGGACTTTGCCGACAGTCTGAGCATGCTCGACGAAGTAATCCTCTGCGACATCTATCCTGCAAGAGAGCAACCTATACCAGGAGTCACCTCCAAACTCATCTACGACAACCTCAAACCAGGCGTAGAGAAGAGTATGATTCATAAGGAAGATGTTCTCGACCTCGTAAGAAGCAGAGACTTCGACGTGCTCGTCATACTCGGAGCTGGCGACTTGGACAACTATGTCCCTGAAATAGAAAAAATTCTAAAGGAAAAAATATAATGCGCATCAATTGGAAGAAGACTATTATCATCTTGCTCGACCTCATGCTCGGCGTTTACCTGACTTTCGCTATCACCAAGTTTAACAAACCTGATGAAAGCAAGAAAGTCTGCACAAAGGTGAACATCAACATACAAGACGAGATGACGAATGGTTTTCTGAACGCTAAAGAAATAAAGAAAAGGTTAGAAGCAAAGCAACTGTACCCTCTGAAGAAGAAGATGACCGACATCAGTGCCCGCAAAATAGAAGAGACACTGAAGACCAGTCCTTTTGTCAAGACAGCAGAATGCTACAAGACACAAAACGGCCTTGTCGACATCCATCTGACACAGCGAATGCCTATCGTACGGATAAAGAGCGCCAACAACGAGGACTACTATATTGACGACCACTATCAGGTGATGCCGAATACCAAATATACAAGCGACCTCATTGTAGCGACAGGGCAGATCAACAAATGGTTTGCACAGAACTATATCTCACTATTAAGCAAATCGCTTATGGTCAACGAGTTATGGAGAAACCAGATAGAACAAATCAATGTTCTTCCCGACAGAAGCATAGAACTGGTACCCAGAGTAGGCAACCACATTGTATATATAGGACGCCTGCCTGAATGCAGCTCAAAGAGGAAAAGAGAAGAGGATATCAACAATTTTGTCAATAAGAAAATGGACAGATTGGAGAAATTCTACAAATACGGACTCTCACAGGCAGGATGGAACAAATACTCGTACATCAACATCGAGTTCGACAACCAGATTATCTGCAAAAAGAGGCAGCAATAAACAACACAGCAAATAAAAAATAGATAAATAGATACAACTATGCCAAAGGAATTTATCGTAGCAATTGAACTTGGTTCATCAAAGATGACAGGTATAGCAGGACAAAAGAACCTGGATGGAAGCATCACGGTTCTTGCCACAGTGGAGGAAGACTCGTCTTCTTGCATCAGGAAAGGTGTGATATACAATATCAACCAGACATGTCTTTGCCTGACCAATATCATCAAAAAGTTGAAGGCAATACTGAAGCAAGATATCCGACAGGTTTATGTCGGTGTGGGTGGCCGTTCTATCCGCAGCATCAAGAACGTGATCGTGAAAGACCTGCCTGAGCACACCATCATCACACAGGAAATGATCAACGAGTTGATGGACATCAACCGCAACATGACCTATCCTGACCAGGAAATCCTTGATGCCATCACCCAAGAATACAAGATAGACAGCCAGCACCAGCTGGATCCTGTTGGCATACAGTGTTCTCACCTCGAGGGCATCTTCCTGAATATCCTGTGGCGCAGGACTTTCTACAACAACATCAACACATGTTTCGAGAATGCCCACATCTCTATTGCCGAGATGTATCTTGCACCTTTGGCATTGGCCGACCATATACTGACAGACTCTGAGAAGAGAGCAGGTTGTATGCTTGTCGACTTAGGTGCCGACACCACTACAGTATCAGTCTACAGCAAGGGCATCTTGCGTCATCTCTCAGTCATCCCACTGGGAGGCAACAATATCACAAAAGACATCACCAGCCTGCAAATCGAGGAACAGGATGCCGAGAAGATGAAGCTCAAATATGGCAAGGCTTATACTGAGAACAGCAATATCGACCCGACACTCAACTACCCGATAGACAAAGACCGTGTAGTAGAAAGCAAAAAGTTTATCGAGATTGTGGAAGCACGTGTTGAGGAAATCGTGGAGAATGTATGGTTCCAGGTTCCAGCAGAATATGCCGACAAACTGCTGGGTGGCATCATCCTTACCGGAGGTGGTAGCAATATGCCAGAGATTGGCAGGGCCTTCAAGATGCACACTCATATCGACAAAATTAGAATTGCTAAGTTCATCAACCAGACAGTCAACTCGAAAGATCCAAGATACACCAACCACGACGGAACGATGAACACTGTTCTTGGATTGTTGGCAAAAGGCAATATGAACTGTGCTGGCGACGAAATCAACACCGACCTGTTCAATCAGGATGGTCACACCACTGTCAATGATGTACATAAGACTCCACGAAATCCTAACGATACAGTTGGAACAGGCGTAGTTCTCACTGCTGCCGAAAAGCAGAAAGCAGAAGAGGAGGCACGTAAGAAAATAGAAGAAGAGGAAGAGGCTGCAAGAAAAGCTGCCGAAGAGGAGGCTGAGCGAATCAAGAAAGAGAAGAAAGAGAAGAGCATCTTCCACAGAGGCTTCCGATTCTTGAAGAAATTCGTCGAAGACAGTATTTCTGAGGAAGAATAGTTACACCTCTTTAATATATATATACAAACAACAAATTTAATATAGATATTCATCATGCAAGATAACACTCCACATATTCTGGATTTTGGAGAACCAGAGAAAGAGAACAGCATCATCAAGGTAATTGGTGTAGGCGGTGGCGGCGGTAATGCAGTCAATCACATGTACAAAGAGGGCATCCATGATGTGAGTTTCGTACTCTGCAACACCGACAATCAGGCTCTCAACGACTCTCCTGTGCCCGTACATCTCCAATTAGGCAAGGAAGGACTTGGTGCCGGCAACAAACCAGAAAAAGCACGCGAGGCAGCCGAAGAAACATTGGACGACATCAAGAACATGCTGAATGATGGTACCAAGATGACCTTCATCACAGCTGGTATGGGTGGCGGCACCGGTACTGGTGCAGCTCCAGTCATAGCAAGAGTAAGCAAGGAATTAGGCATTCTTACCGTAGGTATCGTTACAATCCCCTTCCGTTTCGAGGGAACCAAGAAGATAGACCAAGCTCTGGATGGTGTTGAGGAAATGTCAAAGCACGTCGATGCTCTGCTCGTTATCAACAATGAGCGCCTGCGTCAGATTTATCCGGAACTGGCTGTGCTCGATGCTTTCGGCAAAGCAGACGACACACTGAGCATTGCAGCCAAGAGTATCGCCGAAATCATTACCGTACACGGACTCATCAACCTCGACTTCAACGATGTGAAAACAGTGTTGAAAGATGGTGGCGTGGCAATCATGAGTACAGGTTATGGCGAGGGAGAAGGCAGAGTAAAGAAAGCCATCGAGGATGCGCTCAACTCTCCATTGCTCAACGACAACGATGTGTTCAACTCCAAGAAGATTCTTCTCAGCATTGCCTTCTCAAGTGAGAGAAAAGACAACACAGGTCTCACCATGGACGAGATGAATGACGTCAACGACTTCATGGGCAACTTTGGCGACGACTTCGAACTGAAATGGGGATTGGCTATCGACCCCGAGTTGGGCAACAAGGTAAAAGTGACTGTTCTTGCAACAGGATTCGGCATAGAGGATGTAGACGGTATGAACGTACATCTCAGAAAACATACAGAGGAAGAGACACGCAGAATCGCCGAACAGGAAGAGAAAAGAGCTGAGCGAGAAGACCGCAGAAAACATTACTATGGTTCTGACGGCAATACACCTCAGTACAAGCGTCATCCACATATCTTCCTCTTCCGTCCTGAAGACCTGGACAACGAGGACGTCATCATGCAAGTGGAAGATACTCCAACCTACAAGCGTACACGTCAGATGCTTGAAGACATTCGCCACATCGCCTCCGGTCAGCAGGAAACCACCAAGAAAGAAGAGGGCGACGAACCAGTAAAGGGTGTCATCAGTTTCGCTTAAACAAACAGTTCCTTCAATATAGGGAGAGTTTTCAATTCGGGAAAATCGGGCATATGCAACCGATAATAACTTATAATCACCTCTACACATCTGTTACGCTCCTGCCGTGACATTGTGTAGAGGTGCATTGTTTGAAAGCGAAGCCTCATCAAATCGCGCATCCGCAAAGAATCATCTTTCGACAAGAACATCGAATGTACAGATGCTGGGGCAACAAACATTCCCTCACTCAGGTCGAAGCAACCACCTTGTGACGCATCTTCCACATTGGGCGCAATTCCCAAGAACAAGGTAAGACGAATCATGAAAACGATATGGAAGTTGGCAAACCCTTCACGCGCCAAGTCCAACCATTGCAGACTGCTCACTACAAAACTGAACAAGGAAACGTTCTCCTGCTCGTGGCGTGTAGTATAATACAAGAACTCAGAAAGGAACATCGCCATAGACATTTTATAGGGCGAAACCGGAATATCTGTAAAAGGAACAGCAATGAAAACATCCTTGAGCCGTTGCAGACTGGCCTTAGGACGATAATCAAACTCTAAGGACAAAACAGAAAGAGGTTGAAAATACTGACGCTTCACCTTAGCCTTCGCCGATTTGGGCAGACGAATCATAAAAGACAAACGCCCCAATGCCTCGGTAAGAAAATCAACAACAAGTTGATTGTCACCGAATTTAACCACATGTAGCACAACAGCTTTCGTTTTTATAACCATTTAATCGCCTTTTTTACCAAAACTATGGCAAAAATACGAAAAAATATGCATTTGAAGAAAAATTCCACATAAAAAATTTGTGAGAACAAAAAAAATGTAGTAACTTTGCACCCGCAAACAACAAATGGTCCCTTCGTCTATCGGTTAGGACGAGAGATTTTCATTCTCTAAAGAGCAGTTCGACTCTGCTAGGGACTACAAGTAGAATATATAATAATAAAAAAAGATGGCAAATCATAAATCATCAATCAAGAGAATCCGTCAGGACAAAAAGAAGTCTCTGCACAATAAGTATTATGCAAAAACCATGCGTAACGCTGTACGCAAGTTGCGCAACATGACAGATAAGGAAGAGGCTACAAAGCTGTATCCTACTGTTCAGAAGCTTTTAGACAAGTTGGCTAAGATCAACATCATCCACAGCAACAAGGCTGCTAACTTGAAGTCTGGTCTTGCTCAGCATATCGCTAAGTTGGGCTAATCTCAAATTAGGAGATAAACATACATAAGGCTGCATTCCGAAAGGATTGCAGCCTTAATTTGTTTACCAAACATCCAGGAACTCACCCACAAAAGGAGCATAAACGACCCTTTTGAATATAAAAGGGAAAAATAAAAAAATAAGCATCGCTTTTTGTGGTTTTTTAGCAACATTCTATCCCTTTTCTCGCTTTTTTTTGTTATCTTTGCACGGAAATAATACTAAACAAAGAAATGGCAGAAAATCAAAACAACGCAAATAATTATTCAGCGAGCAACATCCAAGTTCTCGAAGGACTTGAGGCTGTTCGCAAACGTCCTGCGATGTACATCGGTGACATCTCCGAGAAAGGTCTGCATCACTTGGTAAATGAGACTGTAGACAACTCTATCGACGAGGCCATGGCAGGTTACTGTACAGACATAGAGGTTACTATCAACGAAGACAACTCTATCACAGTAGAAGATAACGGACGTGGTATTCCTGTAGACGAGCATGAAAAATTGCACAAGTCTGCTCTCGAAGTAGTAATGACAGTACTCCATGCCGGAGGTAAGTTCGACAAAGGTTCCTACAAAGTTTCCGGAGGTTTGCACGGTGTGGGTGTTAGTTGCGTTAATGCTCTGTCAACACACATGATGTCTCAGGTGTTCCGTGGAGGCAAGATCTACCAGCAGGAATACGAAAAGGGAAAGCCTCTCTATCCTGTAAAGGTGATTGGCGAGACCGACAAGCGTGGTACACGCCAGCAGTTCTGGCCAGACCCAACCATCTTCACCACTACAGTATACAAATGGGATATTATTGCAAGCCGCATGCGTGAGTTGGCATTCCTTAATGCCGGTATCAAGATAACGCTGACAGACCTTCGTCCCGACGAAGAGGGAAAAACAAAACAGATGGTGTTCCATGCCAAGGACGGTTTGAAGGAATTCGTTCGCTATGTAGACCGTCACCGCACTCATCTCTTCGACGACGTCATCTATCTGAAGACAGAAAAGCAGGGCATTCCTATCGAAATTGCCATCATGTATAATACTGATTACAGCGAGAATATTCACTCGTATGTAAACAATATCAACACCATCGAGGGTGGAACCCACCTCACTGGTTTCCGCATGGCGCTCACCCGCACACTGAAAGCATACGCAGAAGCAGAGCCAACCATAGCCAAGCAGATTGAGAAAGCCAAGGTCGAGATTGCACCTGAAGATTTCCGTGAGGGTCTTACAGCTGTCATCTCTATCAAGGTCGCTGAGCCGCAGTTTGAAGGTCAGACCAAGACCAAGCTTGGAAACAGCGAGGTGCAGGGTGCCGTACAACAGGCTGTCAATGAAGCTTTGACCGACTATTTAGAGGAACATCCAGACGAGGCAAAGAAGATTTGTGAAAAAGTGGTCTTGGCTGCTACAGCACGTATCGCAGCACGCAAGGCACGCGAGAGTGTACAGCGCAAGAACTTTATGACAGGTGGAGGTCTGCCAGGCAAATTGGCCGACTGCTCTATCAAGGATCCTAAGGAGTGCGAGATTTTCCTTGTCGAGGGTGACTCGGCTGGTGGTTCTGCCAAGCAGGGACGCGACCGCTTCCATCAGGCTATTCTTCCTTTGCGCGGTAAGATTCTTAACGTAGAGAAGGTGCAATGGCATAAGGTGTTCGAGGCGGAGTCAGTAATGAACATCATCCAGAGCATCGGAGTCCGCTTCGGAGTAGACGGAGAAGACAGCAAGGAGGCCAACACAGACAAGTTGAGATACGACAAGATTATTATCATGACGGATGCCGATGTCGATGGTTCACACATCGACACCCTGATTATGACATTGTTCTATCGCTTCATGCCAAAGGTTATCGAGGAGGGACACCTCTATATCGCCACTCCACCACTGTACAAATGTTCTTTCAAGAACAAGGTGAGCGAATACTGCTATACAGAACAGCAGCGCCAGGCCTTTATCGACAAGTATGGCGAAGGCGTGGAAGACAAGAACATCCACACTCAGCGATACAAAGGTTTGGGTGAGATGAACCCCGAGCAGCTCTGGGAAACCACCATGGACCCAAAGACACGACTCCTCAAACAAGTCACCATCGAGAATGCAGCTCATGCTGATGAGATCTTCTCTATGCTGATGGGAGACGATGTAGAGCCACGCCGTGAGTTTATCGAGCAGAACGCAACCTACGCTAATATTGACGCTTAATTAAACCATTTATACCAGGGCGGACTTCTTATCAAGAATGTCCGCCCTTTTAGTACTTAAATCCCAAAACCATGAGAAAGTTTGTTTTCTCAGCGCTACTCTTAGCCAACAGTTTACCAGGACTTGCACAGGACAAGTTGCCATTCAACTTATGGTACACCAAGCCTGCAACAGTCTTCGAAGAGTCCTTGCCTATAGGCAACGGCAAGTTGGGAGCCCTCATATATGGAGGCGCCAACAACGATTCTATTTACCTCAACGACATCACCCTGTGGACGGGGAAACCTGTTGACAGGCAGGAAGGAGGCGAAGCCTACAAGTGGATTCCTAAGATAAGGGAAGCACTCTTCAGAGAAGATTACAAGGCTGCCGACTCACTTCAGCTGCATGTGCAAGGGCACAATTCGGAGTATTACCAGCCTCTTGCCATCATCAACATCAAGGACCAGAACCCAGGACAAGCCACCCAGTACTACCGTCAGCTCAGTCTCGACAGCGCCATAGCCACACTTCGCTATAGCCGTGAAGGGGTTAACTACACCAGGGAGTACTTCGCATCACATCCAGATAAAGTGATAGCCATCAGGCTCACCGCATCACAGAAACAAGCCATCAACTGCGACATCTCGCTTACATCGCTTATCCCTCATCAGGTAAAAGCTTCAGGCAACCAGCTCACACTTACAGGTCATGCCATAGGAGAGCCAGAGAACAGCACGCATTTCTGCTCCATACTGAGCATACGAAACACAGATGGAAGTATCACGCCTACCGACTCTACCCTGCACCTACAGGGCGTGAGCGAGGCCATCATATACTTCGTAAACGAGACCAGCTATAATGGTTTCGACAAGCATCCCGTGACCGAAGGAGCTCCATATATAGAAAAGGTGGCAGATGACGCCTGGCATCTGGTCAACTATACTTATCCCGAGCTACGCCAACGTCATGTAAACGACTACAAACAATTTTTCGACCGCACCCGTTTCATACTGAAAGGAGCCCGATACGACACTCAGCGCAACACGGAGCAACAACTCCTCGACTATACAAAGAAGCAGGAACAAAACCCATATCTCGAGATGCTCTATTTCCAGTTTGGCAGATACCTGCTCATCAGTTGCTCACGCACTCCGGGTGTTCCTGCCAACCTGCAAGGCCTGTGGGCACCAGCCCGTCTGTCGCCATGGCGAGGAAACTATACCACCAACATCAATCTGGAAGAGAACTACTGGCCTGCAGAAGTAGCCAACCTCTCAGAACTCACCATGCCTGTAGAAGGACTGGTAAAGGCCCTTGCCGCAACAGGAAAGTACACCGCCAAGCATTTTTATGGTATAGAGGAAGGCTGGTGTGCCGGACATAATACCGATGCATGGGCCATGAGTAATCCTGTAGGCACCAAAAAAGAAAGCCCCAAGTGGAGCAACTGGAACATGGGTGGAGCCTGGCTCGTACAGACTCTTTGGGATCACTATGACTACACACGCGATCTCGACTTCCTGCGCCAGACAGCTTACCCACTGATGAAAGGTGCTTCCGACTTCATGCTGAAGTGGCTTATCGACAACCCCAAGAAGCCGGGCGAACTCATCACAGCCCCTTCCACCTCACCTGAGGCACAATATATAACAGACAAAGGCTACAAGGGAAGCACCCTATATGGAGGAACTGCCGATCTTGCCATCATTCACGAGCTCTTCAGGAATACCATCAAGGGAGCAAAGGCACTCAATACCGACCTTGCATATCAGGCTACTCTGCAAGATGCCATCAATCGTTTGCATCCTTATCAGATAGGCAAGAGGGGTAATCTGCAAGAATGGTACTACGACTGGGACGACCGGGATTGGCAACATCGCCATCAGTCTCATCTCTTAGGTCTGTATCCTTTCAACCATATCACATTAGCCAAGACTCCTGAAATTGCTGCAGCCGCATCCAAATCGTTGGAGATCAAGGGCGACAACTCTACTGGTTGGAGTACAGGATGGCGCATCTGTCTGTGGGCTCGTCTGCACAGAGCCGACAAGTCGTACGCCATTCTGCGCAAACTGCTCAACTATGTCAGTCCCAACACGTTAAAGAACCATTCTTCCGGAGGCACTTATCCCAACCTCTTTGATGCTCACCCACCCTTCCAGATTGATGGAAACTTTGGTGGAACTGCTGGTATCTGTGAGATGCTGATGCAGTGTGATGGCGACACGATAGAACTGCTGCCATCACTCCCTGAAGCATGGAATACTGGCGAGATAAACGGTATCAAGGCGCGTGGCAACTACAAGATCGACCTCAGTTGGAAGAATCGGAAGGTTGCCAAAGCCAAGATTACCAGCCATCAGGCTGGCGTGCTCACCGTTTGCTACAACGGCAAGCAGAAAAAACTGCATTTCAAGGCTGGTGAGACCAAGACGGTCAAATAAAAGGCTGCGACCAAGTGACGATAATAATAACTTTCAAATAAATGATACGCAAAATCATTTGTATCATATTCTCCATCCTCTGGGTACTGAACTCGTATAGTCAAGAGTTCGGTACCCACTGGATTTCTTATCCCTTTCCCGACGACAGCACCGAGGTGATGTTCCGCCATACTTATATCACCAAGCACCGTCCCCAACAGGCATATATCACCTTTGCCAGTATGGGCAGCTGCAAGGTATATATCAACGAGAGAAATGTATCGAGAGAAGTCTACTACAGAAACACAACTCCACAGGGAATCCTTCTGCATACCTACGATGTGACTCGTTATCTGCGACCAGACTCCAATACCATAGCCGTATGGTATGCGCCATGCCCTCAGGCTACAGCATATTCACAGAATGCTGCCAGCAAACAACTAACATTGGATTATTATGGAACAAGCCATAACGGCTCGGCGTTCTATCAACAAGCCGACGAATCCTGGAGCTGCAGCCTGTCTGAAGGCAACCGGATAACGCAAGACAGCATAGGAAACACCATAGAGGTTTTCGACAACAGACAATATGACAACAACTGGAAAGCCTCCGACTTCTTCTTCCAAGAATCCGAAAAGCCCGTGCACAGACTTTTGAAAGAGACCAAGGGCATCTACACCACACTACCCACTTACCCTGCCTATGTCAACAGGCTAAGACATGTATTGTCGCCTATTGCCGAACACGAAGATTCTTTAGGCCTCCACTACGACTTCGGCCGTTTCTTCCAAGGCTCCGTACGCATCACACTGCGCGAGGCCAAGAAGGGAGAAAGACTTGAGATAAACGGACTGGTATATATCTGCAGTGGCGAAATGGACGAACAAGCCTTCCGCCGTCTCAGCATGAGCCGGCAAAAATCCATCACCATCAAGGGCGACCGCCATTTCCGCAAGAGTCAGATACAGAAAATAGAAGGATTGGAAATCTACTAATAGCCCAACTCACGGGCTACAGCACACAGTTCGTCATACCACTCTTGTCCAAATCGTTTGACAAGAGGGCCTTCGAGGAACTTATATACGGGCAGGTTCAACTCCTCGCCCTTCTTCACGGCTGCCTTACAGATCTTCCATTGATTATAGTTCAAGCCATACACCCCGTTGCCAAAGTGTTTGGCACGAATGGGATACAAGGCACATGAGATGGGTTTCATGAACTTAGACTTTCCCTCACGATAGGCACGCTCCAAGGCACAAAGACAGCAGTTCTGTATGGTGTGCCCGTCGTTCATGTCTTTCAGGTCCTGATAGCAGGTAAACACGCAGTCCTTGCCATTGACGATGCTCGTCACCAAGTCGCCTTCTATATCCGTATACGCCACACCCTGCTTATCTATGACAGCCTGTGCCGAAGCCGACAGGTCTTCCCAAACGACATCGAGCATATTCTCTATCTCCATAATCTCGTCGAGACTTACAGGAGCACCGGCATCGCCTTCGATACAGCACTCTCCCTTGCAGGCATCAAGGTCGCAACAGAATTTTTCAGTAAGAATATTAGGTGATACCAGCACATCACCCACCTGAAGAATACGCAGTTCGTCTTTGTTCATAAATGTTTCCTGTATATATAAATATGTATAACCTCTTTTCTGCTGCCTCTACCATTGTATCGGTTCTATCCCATTCTGTCTGAGATATTCGTTACAGCGGGAGAAATGATGATTGCCAAACCATCCGCCGCGGTTGGCAGATAATGGCGAAGGATGCACGCTCTGCAATATCAGATGGCGCGAAGAGTCGATGAGTGAAGCCTTGCTGCGGGCATAGCCTCCCCAAAGAATAAATACCAGATGCTCCTTGTCCCTGCTGAGAGCCTTGATAGCAGCATCCGTAAACTGTTCCCATCCCTTGCGCTGATGGCTCGCAGCCTGATGGGCTCTAACTGTCAGGGTGGCATTGAGCAATAACACTCCCTGTTTGGCCCAGCGGGTCAGATCACCTGTAGCAGGCATCGGAATACCAAGATCCATCTGTATTTCCTTAAAGATATTCACCAACGATGGTGGAAAAGTGACTCCTTCGGGTACAGAGAAACTCAGTCCCATAGCCTGTCCTGGCTCATGGTAAGGATCCTGACCGATAATCACCACCTTCACATCATCAAAAGGGCAAAGATTGAAGGCATTGAATATCAGGCGTCCGGGAGGATAACAAGGCGTATGCAGATATTCCTCTCGTACAAAGTTGCTGAGATCGACAAAATACTGCTTCTCGAACTCGTCACCTATGTGCTGTCTCCAGCTGTCTTCTATCTTTACGTTCATGCTTAATATAAATTTAAAAGTATCTCAAGATACTTGCGCAAGTATCTTATATTACTTGGTCAAGTATCTTAGGATACTTTTTATAGGTATATAAAATCGTATTTTACTTATTGTCAGAAATCAAGTTCTCACCTGTCATGTCAGCAGGCTGCTCCAAGCCCATGATATGGAGGATAGAAGGAGCCACGTCGGCCAGACGACCATCCTTAACAGTAGCTGAGTTGTTGTCTGTTACATAGATGAATGGCACTGGGTTCAGCGAGTGGGCGGTGTTTGGAGTACCGTCAGCATTGATGGCATGATCAGCATTTCCGTGGTCAGCGATGATGATAGCCTCATAATCGTTGGCCTTAGCTGCCTCGATAACATCCTTTACGCAGTTGTCTACAGCATGAACAGCCTTGGCAATAGCATTGTAGATACCGGTGTGGCCTACCATATCACCATTGGCGAAGTTGACAACGATGAAGTCATACTCCTGTGTATTGATGGCACCCACCAACTTGTCCTTCACCTCGTAAGCGCTCATCTCTGGCTTCAAGTCGTAGGTAGCAACCTTTGGAGAAGGCACGAGGATACGGTCCTCACCCTCATAAGGTGTCTCACGGCCACCATTGAAGAAGAATGTCACGTGCGCATACTTCTCTGTCTCAGCTGTATGGAGCTGCTTCTTGCCCTGCTTGCTCAGGTACTCACCAAGAGTATCCATTACATTTTCCTTAGGGAAGAGGATGTGTACACCCTTGAAGCTTGCATCGTATGGAGTCATGCAGTAGTACTGCAGGTCCTTGATGGTGTGCATGCCTTCCTCTGGCATATCCTGCTGAGTCAACACCTGGGTCAGCTCCTTGGCACGGTCGTTACGGTAGTTGATGAAGATAATGACATCACCTTCCTGTATGGTGCCGTCAACGGTAGAGTTGCAGATTGGCTTGATGAACTCGTCGGTCACGTCCTCATCGTAGCTTTCCTGCATAGCCTTTACCATATCGTCTGCCTGCTTGCCCTTGCCCTCTACGAGCAGGTCGTAAGCCTCTTTCACACGGTTCCAGCGTTTGTCACGGTCCATAGCATAGAAACGACCTACGATGCTTGCGATATGAGCATCGTTCTTCTCGCAACAAGCCTGAACCTGCTCGATGAAGCCCTTACCGCTCTTTGGGTCGGTATCACGGCCGTCCATGAAACAGTGAACGTATGTATTCTTCAAACCATATTCCTTAGAAATCTCAATCAACTTGTAGAGGTGGTCGAGAGAAGAGTGCACGCCGCCAGTAGAGGTAAGACCCATCAGGTGGAGCTTCTTGCCTGTCTTCTGAGCATAGCTGTAAGCGTTGATGATTTCCTGATTCTTCAGAATATCACCGCTTTCGCAAGCCTTGTTGATCTTAACGAGGTCCTGATATACCACACGACCTGCGCCGATATTGAGGTGACCTACCTCTGAGTTACCCATCTGTCCTTCAGGCAAGCCTACGTTTTCACCGCAAGCCTGGAGCTGAGAGTGTGCTGAAACTGCTGTCAAATAATCCAGGTAAGGAGTTGGCGTATTATAGATTACGTCACCCTTGCCATGCTGTCCGATTCCCCATCCATCGAGAATCATCAAAAGAGCTTTTTTTGCCATAATTACATTAAAGATATAAAAATTCGAATTCTGCGTGCAAAGTTAAGCAATTTCACCGAAACGGCAAAGCAAGGCTCATGAAAAATAATAAAAAAAGACTTGTTGCGTTATATCTTCAGAACAATGTCGTTTATCAATGAAGAATAGAATCGTACAATTAGACTTTCTGAAGTGTGTGTTCATCCTGCACGTCATCATGATACACTTGGTTTATTTGGGACAGACCTACCCCTGGCTCAAGGAGTTCTTTCTGCTCTATACTACGCCTGTCTTCTTTGTCATCTCGGGTTTCCTGGCTCATGTCGACAAGCCATTTACCGAATTCTGCCAAAAGGTGAAATGGTGGTTTGTGCCCTACATCGTCATGGAGGGCCTCTACATCATCCTGGCTTCGATACTGCCCATCAATGAGCATATCGACAGGCTCGACATACTCGTCTTTCTGCGTAAACTCGCCATGGAGCCACTGGGGCCATACTGGTACATCCACAACCTCATCATCGGCTATGTGGCCTATTATGCCGTTTCATGGCTTTACCGCAACAAAATCAAGATAGGAGCCCTGCTGCTCACGGTTGCCTTCATCGGTATTTTTGTGGTTTGGTTGGACATCATCTCCTGGCATTGCTGCATCTTCTTCACCATTGGTGTGGGCATCAAGCTCCTTCGCGTGCCGTTCCTGAGTGTCTTCCGTCCGTCATTGTTTGCCATCATCGTCACCATCGTGGGCATTACTTCCTGGCAGAGTTCTTATCCTGTCCTGGTCCGCAGCCTGTGGCTCACCTACGTGATGACAGTATTCTGGCTGACGGTATATAGATTCATGCCCCAGCTCTTCAGGAAAGGAGCGTTCGTCATCGGAAAGAACACCCTCCCCATCCTGTTGTTCTCGCCGGCTTTCACCATCATCACCAAGCTCTTTGTGCCTTTGTTCACTTTCGACCCTACGCTCATCCTCTTCACAATAACAGCTGTGGCCTTCACCGTCTGCGGTTGTTTGCTGACGGCAAAGGTCATGGATTATCTCAGGATTTCTCCTTATTTCTGCGGAAAGGATCATTTCTTCTGTCGCAAGTAGCTCTTATGAGCATGCACAGGAACCTATTTGGCGTGCACCATCTATAATCAAAATCTTGTCAGACCCTGATTGTAAGTGACTTATAATATATTTTTCAATCTTTCTATAGAGCATATTTACACTTTTCCTACGAAACAACCAAGCAAAAACTACACTTTTCCTATAAATAACAATAAGAAAAACTACACTTTTCCTAAAAAACAACCAGAAAAGCTGTTCTTTTCTATAGAAACTGAGAACTATAAACTGTCAAGACAATCATGCAGGAGGGCTAAAAGAAGAGGAGAACAAAGTCTGCGAAAGGCTTTATTAGTATCTGCCCATCGTTATGGGCATTTTTGCCCATCGTATTGAACAACTCTGCCCAACGTTATGGGCAAAGTTGCCCATAACGTTGGGCAGAGTACATAGTTGTACGTGATGAAGTATTACTTCTTACACGAGAAGAGATACTTCTGCTTACACGATTAAAGTTACTTCTGCTTCAGATAATTCAACTGAACATTAGGAGCGCAGGCTCTGCTTGTTTTCTCGGTGTATTCAGCCACTTTTAATGTAGCAATTCCCTTGATGCTCTCCACATCGGTTCCCACCTGGAACAGATAATTGCCAGCATCAACCTTCCACTGACTGTTGGCTTCATCAAAGCTTGCCAAGTCGCGCTTCTCGAGAGTCATCTTCAAAGTCTGGCTTTCGCCTGGCTTCAACTCATGGGTCTTGCCAAAAGTTTTCAACTCCTTGGCAGGCTTCTCATAAGCACCCTTAGGAGCGGTGACATAAACCTGTGCCACTTGCTTGCCAGCAACCTTGCCAGTATTCTTGACGGTTACACTTACCTCTATGTTCTTGCCGTTAGCCTTGACAGAAGGCTTGCCCATCTCGAAAGTAGTATAACTCAGACCGTAACCGAAAGGATAAGCCACATCCTTCTTGAAAGTATCGAAGTAGCGATAGCCCACGTAGATGTCTTCTTCATGATTGCTGAAGTCTACGCCAGGGATATTGCCCTTTCCCCAGCCTTCCATATTCTTATAGGTGTACATATCATACTCCTTGGCGAAGTTGGCAGTAGAAGGATGATCTGTCGCTGCAATAGGCCAAGTCATGGTCAGTTTGCCCGATGGATTCACCTTTCCTGTCAGGATGTCGGCCACAGAGTTACCGCCTTCAATACCGGGTTGCCATGCCACGAGGATGGCATCCACACGGTCGCGCCAGCTTGCTGTTTCCATGACAGATCCTGAGTTGATGATGACAATCACCTTCTTGCCTTTAGCATGGAAGGCATCAGAAACACGGAAAATCATATCCTGTTCCGTCTTACTGAGGTTGAACTCACCATTGATCTGACGGTCCATACCCTCACCAGCCTGACGTCCGATGGTGATGATGGCGGCATCAGCCTTAGGCTCCTCATTGGCCACACAGCGCTCAGTTATATCGATTTCATCGAGCTTTGGTTGTCCTTGATCCAGGAACCACATCATTGGATTCTTGTCTGCCTTGAGCTTTGCCTTGGCATATTTCACATAGTTCTGATAGATTTCTGTGAGCTGCGGAGTAGTAGCCACACCGATGTTCTTCAGTCCAGTAACCATATCTACAGAATAACCTACATTGACAGCTCCACTACCAAGTCCACCCGACATAAAGTCGTAGGAGTTGACACCGAAGAGAGCCACCGTCTTCAAGCCACGGATAGGGAGAGCTGCATTGTTCTTCAAGAGCACCATACCCTCGGTGCTGCTCTGGCGGGTAATGGCAGCATGAGCCTTGAGGTCGGGCTCGCCACTATATTTATACCCCTTGAAACGTGGAGTCTTCACGATGTATTCCAACATACGGCGCACGTTGCGGTCAACGTCATTTACGTCCAATTTGCCCGATTTCACCGCGTTTACTATATCTTTTACCTGTGCAGGATAGCCCGGCATCATCAGGTCGTTGCCAGCAGCCACCTCCTGTTCTACAGGCAGGTCTTCACGCTTACCAATCCAGTCGGTCTCGACGATTCCCTTATATCCCCAGTCGTTACGCAGGATGTTGGTCAAGAGATCTTTGTTGCCCTGTGCATAGATGCCGTTTATCTTATTATACGCCGACATGATGGTCCAAGGATTGCTCTTGCGCACCATCATCTCAAAGCCCTTGAGATAAAGTTCACGCAAAGCACGCTGACTCAGACGCTCATCCACACGGGTACGGTCACTTTCCTGTGAGTTCACAGCAAAATGCTTGGCACTCACGCCCACACCCTGACTCTGCACACCGAGCACAAAGGCAGTTCCCATAAGACCTGTCACAACAGGGTCTTCTGAGTAATACTCAAAGTTTCTGCCACAAAGCGGATTACGATGCAGGTTCATACCTGGTCCTAAAACCACATCACAGCCATACTCCAAGGTCTCATTACCGATGGCTTCGCCCACTTTGCGCACCAAATCGGTGTTCCAGGTAGAGGCCAGACAGGTTCCTACGGGGAAACCTGTGGCATAATAGTTACGGCTGTCGCCCTCGCGATGTGCATCTATATGCACTCCTGCCGGACCATCACACTGCACCGTAGCAGGAATTCCCAAACGCGGAATAGCCACTGTCGTTCCTGCAGCACCAGGAACAAACTTCTTCTGGTGTCCCAACATGGCTCCGCTTCCTACGAATCCATCGTTGCCACCTCCCACTAAGAGCTGTGCTTTCTCTTCCAAGGTCATTGCCTTGATTACTTCCTCAATGTTGTTGGCATTGAGTTGTGGCGCAGTCTGTGCCGTCATTGTTACCGACAAGGCTCCAACTGCCACTGTAAGAACCATTTTCTTATACTTCATCATTTACGTTATAGTGTTTAGTTATTAGCTTAGCAATATGCTGTCTTATCGTCTGCAAATTTAATAAAATCGGGACGAAAAGCCAACTTTTTTCTATCTTTTATTCCTCAAAAATCTATCTTTTCGTCATATTTTAACCGATTAAGCATATATGATTAACATATTGTTCAGTATCATGACACAGCATTCCTATCCCTTTTCATGCAGTTTGATGAAAAGCTGATGTTACGCAGATACCATAAATTCCAAAAAAACGCAGCAATCTCATTTAAATATAGGTATAGGTAGAAAAAGCCTCAAGAACGAATGCTTTCATTAAGACAAAACCATTTCTATCTTTTACATGTTTCATCAAAAAAGCAGGAAAAATACTTGAAAACCTTGTAGGAATCAGATAATTATCGTATCTTTGCTGAATTATCCAAAAATTGGATACCAGAATTAGGACATTTAATTAATGAAAGGTATGGAGCAGAGAAATTCTTCCATTGAAATCTATCGTTCCCCAGAGGGCAACATAGAGCTGAATGTAAAATTAGAGAATGATACCGTTTGGCTTACACAAAGCCAAATGGCAGAGTTGTTTGCTGTTGACAGAACATCTGTTACACGACACATTCGCAACATTTACAAGAGTCAAGAATTAGACGAAAAGTCAACTTGTGCAAAAAATGCACAAGTTCGCTTTGAGGGTAAGAGACAAATCGTTCGTGACATCCCTTATTACAATCTTGACATGATTATTTCGGTAGGGTACAGAGTAAACAGCAAGAATGCGACCTCTTTTCGCCGTTGGGCAACCTCTATCTTGAAACAATACATCATCAAGGGTTATGCCATCAACCAGAAGCGCTTAGACAATTACAATGAACTGAAAGAAGTGGTTCGTTTGATGTCACGTGCGATTACATTGCAAGATCAAGTATCCGAGGGCGAATATAACTGATAATCACAGCACAAATTTCTTCTCTATCTGTATATGATTTTCAGAAAGAATGTTTACCTTTGCAGGCAGAATGAAGAAAACGGTCATATTATTTCTATTTTCCCTGTTGCTGACCTTCGTTGTTGGCTGTACTCCATCGCACTATCGTCTTTCGTTCGAAGAAATAGACGATATGGCTGACTATTATCCCGCCCAAGCCAAGGTATTTTTGGAAAGAACAGACAGCAACGACAACAAAGGGTACTACAAACTACTGGCTTGCAAGATAAGATACCAAATCTTAGGCGTATATATATTGCGCCGAGATTCCGACATTGAGGATGCCATACAGATCTTTACCAAAGAAAACAATGAGCCTATGCTTGCGCGTGCATTATATTATAAGGGCGCCATGACTTTCAACACAACTCACGACACAACACAAACGCTGCAAATACTGAAGAAAGCCTGCAGATATAGCTCCATCATGCGTCAAAAGGAGAAGCTCGACCTCTACGACCTAATGTGCCGCATCACTCACGACAACTCCTACACCGTAAAACTCGAGGACGAGGCACGACAAAGCCACAACATATCCCATCGTGCCTGGGCGACGCTCTACCGTGCCGTGAACAATCAAGACCGTCAGTTGGCAGAAGAAGCTTTCGACATCGCTTACTCCATTCCCGAGAACAAGGACAGTACATTAGGGCCTATGTACAACTATTATTTTCAAAAACTGATAGAACAAGGAAACACTCCCGACTCCGTCATCATGGATTACATCAATCTGGCAGATAACTATGGTGGTATAAAACACAAAACTGCAGTGGATCTGTATCGTTTTCTATGGAGATACGGCAAGACACCCAAAGGAGAGAAATTTCTCAATGCCCATAAACCGGAAATAGAGGAATTATCCAATTACATGTACCTGGGTTCGTATGAATATCTCATACCGTTTTACTTTGTGTACTTACACCTGGGTGACACAACGACTGCCGACAACATCGTCAAACTAATACATCAGTCAGAACCCTTCATTGAAAGACAAGGCAATGCAGACAAGGAACAAAAGGTGAAACTAATGTATGAAGGAGGTTACAGCAACTACCGATATGCGCAAGCGAAGAACTGGATTCTTGTAGCCATCATCATCGTGCTTGCCATATTGCTGACAATGACATACCTTTCTGTTTCACGCATACGAAAAGCCCAAAGCACCATTGCCGCTCTACAAAGTTCGCTACATCAGCTAAAAGACGTAGAGAACGCAACACTTGCAGAACGATGCGAGCAACTGAATCATGACATCACCACACAAGTACGCAAACTGAAAAGACGTGACAAGGATATAGAATTGTACAAGACACAAATCGGCGAACTGACCGATATAAGTCAGGGACTCATATACTACTCGCAAGCAGTACAGAACAAGAACATCAGTCAAATCGGCAAACAGGGAATCCTGCAGCTACTTGCCAGCTACAGGATGATAGACGAAAAATACAGCAAACGGCTTGCCTGCTACGATCTGAATCCCTCACATTGCCTCTTCTGCATACTCTACCACATCGGAAAGACCGACGAGGAAGTAATGCAGATACTGCAATATTCGATGGCTAATATAAGGGTTAGGAAGTCGCGCATCAAGAGTGACTGCGAGGTATATTCCTTCGAGGCTGTGATAAGCCGTGAAGTGTAAGTCGATTACAAAAAAGAGAATTGTATAGTTACACATCACGTTTAAGCACCTGATAACCAAGACATACTAACACTCATTGTTGTAATATTCGTTTGCAAGATTGCAAGATTATACTTATTTTTGTAGCTGCAAATTATTACATAAAACAACATTTCGTATGACACAATTCAACTACTGCAAGACGACCATCTGTCGCCATCTCTTGTTTCTGGTCTTGGCTCTTTCATTCGGTTTCACCGCACAGGCCAAGGACAACACCATTACTTTGCCACCGACTTCACCCCACTTCGGTCCATCGCAAATAAATGTCATCTTCGACCACTACACTCCTGGATCCAGGGAACGCGTGCGCATAATTTTATACAACGGAGCGTTTAGTGGCGGTCCCTACGACACCAAACTGCGAAAGAACGCCGATGGCACACAGGGCTTCGCCATCACAGAAAATCTGGTGCTGCCTACCCAGGCAGACCTGAAGATAGGCAAGCGAGCAATCCCCATCATCATGGTTCCAGAAGGAAAGCTGACCATCACTCTCGACTCTACAAATGTGAAATTTGATGGCGACTATGCCGCCCTCTGCACCGAGTTGCAAACCGTCAAAGACAATCTGGAGACGAGTGGTCGAACATTTTTCGATGACATAAGAGGCATGACACCCCTGCAATACAAGCAGTTCATCGTCGATACTTATCAAGCCAACAAGAAGGCCATCGACAAGGCTGCGGTGAGCAAAGCCTGCAAAACTTATGCCCGTGTGCAACTCGACATCAACTACATAGGCCACCTCTTGAGCTACAAGACATACCTTAGCATGAGCAATATGATAAGCAAAGACAGCACAGCCCAAAAGAACTTAGAAACACCCATCGACTCGGCGTCCTATTTTAAGGGACTGTCCAAAATGTCCATCCTTCGCTCAGTCAATCAGCGTTACTATCCCTATTACTGCGAACTGGACAATAAGCCTCTCGGCATACACATTATCAATGACGAGCTGAGCGACAACCTGATCAAGGCCGACAAGTACGGCAAGAAACTTACCAGCAGCAATCCCTTCATGCCAGCCCCCAACACACCGCTCAGCGAGGAAGAACTCCAGGCCGCCAAAGCCGAGATTACCTGCAAGCCCGTATTACAATTGTTGCTGGCCAAGAATGAACAAGTAGCTCAAAAAGCGAAAGCCGATGCCGAAGCCTCGAAGAAGTTGAGGGAAGAAGCTGCCGCCAAGGGCACATTCTCCATCGTCGACATACCCGAGAAGATGGCCGCCGGAAAGATTATCGAAACCCTCATCGCTCCCTACAAGGGCAAGACCATCCTCATCGACTTCTGGAACACATGGTGCATGCCATGCCGTGCTGCCATGAAATCCATCAAGCCTATCAAAGAAGAAATGAAAGACATAGTTTACATATACATTGCCGATGCCACCTCGCCTATCGACAAGTGGAACGAGATGATACCCGACATTCATGGCATTCACACTCGTATCAGCAATCCCCAAAGCGCCGAGTTGGGCAAGCAGTACAATTTTAATGCCATTCCTACCTACGTAATTATCGACAAGCAGGGGCACAAAATCTACCAGCACACAGGCTTCCCTGGTATAGAAGCCTTGAAGGAAGCACTAACCAATGCTAATAAATAAAATATGAGAAAAATATGAGAAAAACATTATTAATAACATACATTCTCGTTCTGGCCCTCACAATGCAGGGCAAGAACGAGCATCCTGTACGTTCAGCACTCGTGAGCCAGGGCGACAGTTGCATGGCCGAGCACGACTCTCAGCATGCCATCGGGTTTTATCAACAACATCTCAACACACATCCTGGCGACTTGCCTGTATTACGCAAGTTGGCTTCTTGCTACCGAATGCGCGGCGACAACAAGAAAGCCATCGCCTGTATGGACAGCATACCCAAAGACAGCCTCAACCACGAGGACATGAGAATGCTCTTCTTTACTAATCTGAACCTTGGCAACAAATCTGCAATAGACAACTGGGGACTTCGTATCAGGCTAATGTATCCCAACGACAGCGAGGTGTTTACCACACTCCTTTCACACTGGAACAACTCCAACGAGCCCGAAAACGTTTCGGCCTTCGCCTTATCGTATGTAGAGAAACAGGATTCCACCAACATCCTCATCAATAAAGAGCTTGCCTACTCGCTGTTTCTGCAATTCAGATACAAACAGGCAATACCCTATTACAAGAAGCTTATAGCCGATGGATTCGACAATTATGAATCAAACTTTGTGTTAGGACTATGCTACTACAACACAGAGAAATACCAACTGGCACTACCTTATCTGAAAAGAGCTGTAGACCTAAAAGACGACCCACCCATGAACAGCCTATACTTCTTGGGAATGGACTACAAGAAGCTGGCTGACGCCTGCAAGGCTGATCAGGAAGCAAAAAAGGAAGAATATCGGGAGTTAGCCATTCAGAATCTGAACCGTTCTATAGAAGTTGCCTACCCACGAGAACGCGCACTCTACATCAACCAGCAACTGGCAGAACTCTACTACGATAAAGGAAAGTTCGGAAAAGCGGGACATGCTTTCGCCCAATGTATCGAATACGACGATAGCGACAACCCACTCAACTACTACAATGCCGCACAAATGTATATGGCCGATGGTGACGAACTGAAGGCACGCCTGTACCTTCGAATTTTCCTGCAGAAAGCACCGAAAATGAAAGAGGGAGCAGAGAAGGAGAAACTCATCACCAAAGCAAAGACACAGTTGAAAACAAAATAATTAAAATCCTCAACTTTCGCAAGTTCAGAAGTTCTATAACTTCCATACATGCGGAAGTTGAGGATTTTATATGATCTTAACCAGAACTTTAAAACAGAACATTTACTCCGCCTGAATACCGAAATACTCGTTAAGCTCGGCAATGGCGGCACCATCCGTATTTTGCAGATCCTTAATGAGTCTGCCCTTTTCCAACAAAAGGATGCGGGAAGAGATATCAGCCACAAAGTTGAGGTTATGGCTGGAGATGATGACCGTAGTGCCATGCTCCTTGCACACCTGATGAATCAGTCGGGCAATGTTCATCTGCGAAGAAGGGTCGAGATAGTTAAAAGGCTCGTCGAGCAAGAGAACCTTGGGGTTAATGATCATTGCGCCAATGATACCTATCTTCTGGCGGTTGCCCTGCGAGAAATCACGCAGATACTTCTTGGTTCCCATGATTTCATCGTGCATAAACGTCTCAAAAGGAGCCAGACGTTCCTTCATCGTCTCTTCGTCAATACCATAGACATCACCTATAAACGAGAAATACTCCTCCGGAGTCAAGAAGTCAACCAAGAAGCGTCCGTCAATATAGCTGCCCGTATAGGTTTTCCAGTCTTCCGACTCGTTGACCTTCTTGCCATCGCTCTCCACAAAACCATCGTCAGCCTTTATCAGGTCGAGGACAAGACGCAGCAAGGTGGTCTTTCCTGCTCCGTTGTTTCCTACCAATCCTACCAACTCGCCCTGGGCAATATCGAGGCTTTCTATATCCAGCACGATTGTGCCATTATATATTTTCTTGAGATTCTGTATCTTAATCATTTTGCTGTACATTTTAATTCGTTGAACATAAAACTTAATTCTCCATATATTTCTCCATGCGCTCATAGCGTCTGCGATCGTATATAGCTGCCACGCGTGCTATTACCTTGCGATGAATCAACAAGCACACGACAGCCATAATCACGCTGACGATGCACCACACCTCAGCTCCCCACAGATAATAGACACCTGCCATAAGACCTAAAGGCACCAAGAAGACAATACCATAGAGATTGATCTTCATGTTGGCTCCCTGCATGTTGAACATCGAGTTGGAGAAGATTTCCAACCGTGACGAAAAGAGACAGGTAGGCAGATTGGAAAGGTTGACAAACACAGCCATACCCATGGCGCCCAACAAGGTGAATACCTTTATTTCGGGAGAAAGGAAGACGAAGACCAAACTGAGAACCGTCATCACACCGCTGATACTCAGATAGAAGTAGAAGCAGTTGCGCAAGAGTTGTTCCACCTTGACAGGTTTTGTCATCAATCCCTGGAAGAAGTTGGCCTCTATACCAAAAGTCCACTGCGACAAGACTACCGAAGGCAGCAATACATCTCCCACCACATACATGATCAAGGAAACCTGATTGCCAGGACCACTATCGGGCAGGAATACCATCAGCAGGGCATCGAGGAAGAAGATGATCACCATGACAAGCACCATGTTGCGCACACGTTTGGCACGAAGCAGTCCGATGTACTGCAGCTTGTAAAGCGTTGTTTTGCCAAAACTTCTGAAACGGGACGTCTTCTGCTTGTGCTCATTATAAATCTTCAGGTTATAGAGATAGAAAAGCAAGCCGGTGATGATGAGCACAGCCCATACAGCCATACCGATGTTGATCAAGAATCCCGGCATCCAAGCGAAACATACAAGATAGGCAGTAAGGATGGCTCCCATACCTATCCAGCCCAACAGCAAGGGCCAGCGCAGCATCCAGTCGGTAGTTTTATAATAGCAAGTGACATAAATGCCATTGATGAAAGAGAAAGCCTGCATCAGCAGATAGCCCACAATGGCCTGAGGCACGCTGAGCATCCAGAAAAGCATGGGGAGCATGAGCACAGGCATGACGTAATTCCAGAAATTGGCAAGGTTGGTGAGCAGCAGGAAACGGTTCCAAACCTTCTCGGGCACAGGTCGCGACTTGAGATAATCGTCCATGGCCGTGCTGTCGTGCTTCATCACCACCTTCAGGATGATATCGGGCACCAGCATTGTCAACACCAAAATGGCACAAAGAGCATCAGGAGTTCCGTCCTCGAAGAGTTCCTCGCCATCGAGGGTAGCTCCAAAGTAGAAGCCCAAGCCCACCATCACATAAACGAAGATGAGATAACCACCCACAACGGCATCCTTCCAGGTGAAGGAGCGACGTTGCTGAAGCCACCATAGTCTAAACAATAATCGTAACATAAATCTGTCTTATTAATGGTTTACGGGCACAAAGATAAGCAAAAAGTGCCAAAAGTCATTTCTTTTTGACAGAAATAACCTAAAAATAACCATCAAAAGATTGTGATAACATCAATGCCCACCCTTGGTACGGTAAGTAACCATGGGTGGGCATTATAGGTATTGCCGAGCGCAGCTAAGCTTATGTGAAAAGCACTATTTAATTATGCTTGATAATAAATAGCATTTTCTGCATCTGACGGTTTGTAAATACCAGCATCTGCAAACAGGCCTTCAAAACATAAATCTTCATCCAGTTCAGGCCAATGAATACCATATCTACTCAATACGAATGCTTTACGTTGAGCAGGTGTGGCGTTAGCAAGACGGCTCCACCGGCTAAAAGGATAGTTTGCCTTCCAGCCATTTTGGGTTTCTGCCCAAATATGGGTATCGTCTACCCAAACGCGGTTTATTCTATATTGCTCCATAATATCTTATTTTTGATTAAAATACTCTTTCCATCTATCTATAATAACTGCTTCGTTCTCAGAAATAATAGATTCTATCAAGGCAATATCATGCTTTTTGAACCCATGATTGTAAATCTGGATCAGAGGAGAAACATTATATTTTGCTTCATTTCCATCTTTGATTACATGAACATGAATCGGTTCATGATCATTTGAATAAAACATGAACCTAAATCAAAAAAATATGAATATTGTTGGCATCGTTTCTTTTTTTGCAAAGATTATGCCAGTGAGCGCAATGAAAGCTTGCTTTCAAATTGCCGAGCGCAGCTAATCTTATGTAAAATTACACTTTTCTTCCGAAAGATGCAAGAAATTTAAGGGAAAATGTTTGAGAGTGAGGAAGATAAACAACAATGCCCACCCTTGGTACGGTAAGTAACCATGGGTGGGCAATACGGATTTCTCCTTTTATTTTTAAGCAATTAAGATAAATCTTGTGATTTACTTAACCATTACCTTCTTTCCGTTAATGATATAAAGACCCTTAGACAGAGAATTTGCCTTAGAGGTAGCTATCTTCACACCTTCTATTGTATAAATGGTGTTGCTTGATGCTCTATTAGTTACAATCTCGCTAATACCTGTTGGGGTAGTACCTACCACATTGAGCTTAGCCCAATCGGCATTTGCCTTGAACGACTCAACCAAAGCATCAGGAACGATAAGAGTAATATTCTTAAGATCTTTCTGCTCGTCAACATACTGGAACAAACCACTTGGCATCTTTGGAGCTTCTGTGCCAGAATATGCACTCCAGTCGATAGTGGCAAGAGAGTAATTGCTGCCGAAGAGATACTTGCCGAGTGTAATCTTAGCAGGCAACTTTACGGAAATGAGTTTCTCGCATTTGTCAAATGCGCTTTCACAACTTGTGATATTATTAAACTTAGAAAGGTCTACTTCTGTAATCGCAGAACCAAAGAAAGCATCGGTGAGGTTAGTCACGTTTACACAGTCAGAAATGTCTATGTTCTTCAGACTTGTGCAGTTCTGGAAAGCAGAGCGCAAACTTTTGAAATGAGCAGCCTCTTCCGCAGCTGGCATCTTAACTGTAACAAGAGCGTTGAGACCACGGAATGCGCCATAACCTGAAGAAAGATAAGCATACGTATTAGCTTCAATCTTGGCCTGACTCATATCAATTTCCTCTATGGTAGAGTTACCTACAGGTGGGAAGCCGGTGTTGTTGCCAATGGCAAGAGACAGAGCCTGCAGTTTAGCTTGTGACCATGTGCCTGTAAGAATGAGCTTCTTGGCATCACTGAGCTGTGCAGGAATCTCTTCAGCATCGATTGTATACACCTTTTCTTCTGTAGCCTGCTCAACGGCACATTCTGTAGGAAGAGCAATGTAGGTCATCTGGTCTTCTGAGCAATAGTTACCAAGCTGTCCGGCACGGTTTTTACCCCAACCATAAATCTTACCATCGGTAGACAGAAGCACACAATAACCATTACCGCTTGCCAGTTGAGTGCCCTTAACACCTTCTGGAATCTTTACGACAACTGGTTCTACAATGGTTTCCTGACCTTCTGTGGCATCAACAGGAACACCACTTCCATCTCCGAGAGCACCGTCTACATTAGAGCCCCATGAGTAAATCTTGGTGATAATACCAGCTTCACCTCCAACACCCACATAACGGTTATTGTCGCAGCCAGTGATGGCAATGACCTTCTCGCCAGTACCGAATGTGATTTTTGCAGGAGTAGAAGTCACTTCTATATCCGCATCTTTTATGCCAGCCATATTATTGCTATTGTCGCCCCATACCCATAATGAGCCATCTTTCTTGATGGCATAAGCGGTTTCAACAACAGCAAAGATATATGCCCAGTCGTTGTCTGTACCCAACTGAACAGGGCTTTTACAATATTTCGCATTGTTCATAAGGGGTTTCTGCTGGTTAACACCCCATCCCCAAAGTGTTCCGTCGGTTTTCAGAGCAATGGTAAAATCATTACCAAGGCTTACCTGAGCCCAATTGTTGTCAGTTCCAACCTGTGTAGGTGTGGTCTTGCTAATATACGAACCTAAGCCAAGTTGTCCTGAGCGACCATCACCCCATGTCCAAAGAGTACCATCTGTCTTGATGGCTGCAGCTGTATGACCGAAAAAGCGTGCACAGCTAACTGTTTTCCAGTTGCTGTCTTTACCTACCTGTGTGGGGACTTTATGACTGGTAGCTCCATCGCCTACACCAGACACACCATTTGTATTGTCACCTACAGCCCACAATGTACCATCGTTCTTGATAAAGAAACCATAAGCCTGTCCAGCACTGGTCATCGCCCAGTCTTTATCAGTTCCTACCTGTGTTGGTACAGAAATCTTTACGGTCTTGTCGTCAATACCCATCTGACCAGATTCGTTCCATCCGAAAGACCATAGAGATCCATCTTTGTCAATGGCATACGTTGTTCCGTCTCCTGTGTTCACACTCTTCCATGTATGTGTCTGTGCATTGACACCACATACTCCAAGCACAGCCACCAAGGCGGTGCTGGCCATTTTGCGTGTAAAATTCTTCATTGTTTATAATTTTTATGTTTACCTATATATTATTTTCTAAATAACTGAATAGAGCCTAAAAAATAATTATAATAGCTTTTAGCTCTATCTAAGGATTTTTGCTGTCTGACCGTTAGGACCTGAAACGATGTAGAGTCCATGACCAGCATTTGGCACATTGATTTGAGCCTTTCCGTTGGATATACGACCATTGGCAAGCGTTGCGCCGCCAGCATCGACAATAGTAACACGACCATCAGCAGGAGAAGTAACCTCGATAGTATTGCTGTCTGAGAAACGAGCAATGAGACGTTCGCTATTCGCTGTGGTTGCTGTATTTATGCCTGTGGCTGTTTCTGGAATACGAATGATAGGACAAATGGCAAAGCTGCCCGTACCGCCACCATACATATTAATAGGACGCAAATAGTCGGTCTCACCTTTCTGACGTGCAAAAGAATTGTGACTAAGCAATGAGTAAACCTGTGTCTCATCAAGTTGCTTGCCCACCATATCTTTTAGCAAGACGAAGTCTTCTGTAGAAGGATCGTTGCTGAAACCCTCAACACTTACAAAGAATGTGGTTTTACCATACATGGAAAGAGGTTCAGAGAACTTAACCTGAGCAAGGGCGCCATCATAAACAGGACACCAAGCGCCATCTTCTCCATCTGCCTTGATATCCTTCATGTAAACAGTTTCCGCCTCTACAGGTAGATAAATCAACTTTGCTTCTTTATCTGTAATATTGGTCATCCATACCTTAATTATCAATTTGGCACCATCCTTATACTTTGTAGGCTTTTTAAGCAGATAAACATTGATGCCGTCAAGGAAGGCTTCATCAGTTCCAAGCATAAAGAGATTACCCCAACCAACAATATCTACCGAATTGGTTCCTCCTACATATCCTTGACCATTGCCATACGCCAATGCAGAAAGCATATATGTGGAGCCCCATTCGCGACAGTCGATGGTTGTTATCTCCGAAGTGCCTCCCACCTTTATAGTATAAGGAGCAGTATAACTGTTGGTTTCAGTGCCGTTTCCCACCGTAAGGGTAGGCATAGCATAGATACCGGGCTTGGAATAGCTTACCTGAATATCACTACTTGTGAAAGAAGACACACTGCTTCCTGGCACAGTCCATTGGTACGAGGTAACATTTCCTGTCGATTGATTTACATAACTTGCTTTCTTGTCGGAAGAAGCCAACAGCCATGCTCCCCCATTGATGTCCTTGTGCTTGAACAGGTAATTACAACTGGCGTTGTCTCCTTGCGAAATGGTTCCAAGGTTAGCTAAAGGTACAGGCGTCTTATAGTTTGCCTTCAAACCATTATTAGCAGCAGCTAATAATTTTGCTTTAGACGCTGTTTGCAACAACTCGGCTTTGGGTGTAGGAATAATGTAAGAAACCTCCTGTGCACGACTCCCTGTTGTACCAACAGCACCAAGAGTCATGGTCAGCAAGCCGATACCAAACTGCTTCATTAAGTGTCCCATAATGTTTGATTAATACTAATAAATTCTGCAACACTAAAAATTATTTTTAAGAATAAGTACCTGAAGCAAAAATAAGTTTGCCAGGAGATTGCCAAATCAGAAGACTCACTTAACTCAGTGTTGCAATAAAAATCAAGTAACTCTTCAAAAGACAAGGCGAAGTGTTTATATCTGCCCCTTGGTACGGTAAGTAACCATGGGTGGGCAATACGGATTTGATAGGATAAGGAAGCGGCAGCTTTATTTCAATCTGAACATGACGGGAATCTTTACCGTGCCGGCAACGACCTTGCCTTTCCCCTCAGGCACAAAGCGAGGCATCAGCTTTACCACTCTCAAAGCCTCCTTGTCGAAAAGAGGGTCGTCGCTCATCATCACCTTGTATTGAGAGAGATTGCCCTTGGTGTCTACTTGAGCAGAAATGATAACCCTGCCTTCCTTTTTCAACGTGCGGGCAGCTTCAGGATAACGCACATGTTTGGCTATGAAAGCACGCATGGCTTTCAGACCTCCTGGGAAGTAAGGAACGACGGTACCTGCATCAGAGAGCAGGTCGCTATCCAACTTAACAGGCTCCGACATGGAGTCCTTAAGTACTTGACTCGCTTCAAAGTCGGATGATTTCATGTGATTATGTTTCTTTTCCGTACAGCCTGCCACCAACAGGACTGCACAGAAAAGCAATATAAAATTTCTCTGTTTCATACTTTATTTGACAATCTTCTTGCCGTTCACGATATATATGCCTTTGTCAAGACTGTTGACTGAAGTGCCCATATAACGACCGTCCAAAGAGTAAACACCCTGACCGAAGGAAGACATCTCATCATTCTCTATGAAGTGAATACCCGAGATGATGTTGTCGTTACTGCCGCCCATGAAGTCGAAGTCGATGCTTCCATCCTCATTCTGAGTAATGTTGGTGATAGGCTTGCCCATGGTCGATCCGCCCTGATAGATGGTTGCTGCAGGCGAAGAGGTGTCGGTAAGACTGTTGTTGCCATTAAAGGGATACAGGTCACCAGCCTGCGATTTTGTAGAAGCACCTTCTTCGTTGTCAGCATGGAAGATTGTAAGGCGCTGATGATCGTTGTCAAGATAAGCATATCCTGGGCCATACTGGTTGCTATAATTGACAATGGTGTTGACATTGTTGAGCTCCCAGATATTCTTGTCATAGTCCACATGGGTTATCATCATGCCACTGGCTGGCAACAGCTTGTCCCAGATACCCACGCTCTGCTGTCTGTTCTCAATGAGATAATACTCGTTCTTGTTGTTGTCATTATAGACAACAAATGCCTGTCCATACTTCACATCCTGCGCCTGCATACCTTTTACAGATGCTGGTTTATCAAGGACTATGGGAGTTATCCAGCCAGCAATCCATTTCTCATAGGCTGAATAGTTGGGAGGACAGAAGCTCTCACCATTATAGCTGCCAGAGCACATCAGGTCGAAGGAACCCATTCCGAAATTTCCACCATAATTGGTATCATACAGGTCTGGATAACCCAAGCAATGAGAGAACTCATGACAGATGGTGCCAATACCATTGATACGGCTTCGTCCCAACATGTCATACGTATTCTCATTACCACAGGCATAGGTATTTACATTAACACCATCTTTGGTTTCATAACGTTTACCAACCGTCGAAGCCGACAACATACTCTCATGAGGCCAAATAGTATCTTCGGAACCACCATCAGCCTCGCCGAAACCTGCGTAAATAACAAATACTTGGTCCACTTCGCCGTCACCATCCCAGTCGTAGTCTTTATAGTTTACGTCTTTATCAGCCATCTGGCAAGCCTCCAATACCATGTGCCCTGCCTTTGCATCCACATCACCATCCTTGGTATGTGCGCCATAATAAGCCATGTTTTGCGACAAAGTATAGGGACCAACCACGTCGAAATCCAATTCAAACTGTCCGTTACTTTGTGCCAAGAAATAATCTTTCACACTGCCTTTGAATCCCAAACTATTGGTAAAGCCTTTTTTGTTGGCAATATTATCGAACATAGTGAGGGTGTGAGTCCTGCCGAACTTTACATCCTTGAAATTGACAAGAATGATGAGTCCTTTCTTTGTTCCTGTAAAATGAGAGAAAGCACCTGTTATTTCTCTTTTCGGTCCTCGTTTGGCAAAGCGTTTGATGCGTTCATCATTGGCTTTTTGACGTTTTGCCAAACCTCGGTTCACAACCTGTGCTTTATCTGTAATCTTAAATGTGCGGGAATCAATATCCTGCACATAGCATTTACCATCATCCGCCTGCCAATAAGAGGCGAACTCATCACCTTTAAGCTCTGCTACTACAGAAGTTCCGTCTGCAAGTTTTATAGTCCGCTTCACTCCTTTCTTAGCTGGAACAGCATGAGCACACGACAATCCCAAGACAAATAAGCAAGCCGTAAGATAAAGTTTATATTTCATACAAAATTATTATTAAGAAAGAAAAGACTCTATACCAAGACACAAGGTATAGAGTCTTACTGTTTTATTTCAAAATCGTATTATCTGAGATGAACCTTCTTGCTGTTGACAAGTTTCTTGTTCATCTGATAAGATTTACCTGTAAAGAGTTTGTTGAATGAACGGTGCGAAGCAGCCACTCTGTTGACACCCTTCTTAGCTGCATTTTCAGCAGTAGCGGTAATCTCGAAAGTCTCCTTTTCCATTGCGAAAATACCATCACCTAAGTGATAAACCAAATTGAAGGTGAAGACATTCTCCTGATAAGAATTAAGCACACCAGCAGCAGAAGCATTAGCGTCTCCTATCATAGTCGCAACATCATCAACAATTACCTGGTCGCCAGCCTGATTACCTTTGACACCAGAATTATTGTTGCTGACAGAGATGACACCTGTTTCTTTGTTCCAGGTAAAATCAAAGTCATATCCATCATTTAACCATGGTGTGATACGGAAATGTGTAGGATCACTCTTGCTCTGAAGTAAGGTTGCTTCAGAAGGATATGGAGATGTACCACCCACCTTCTCAAGGAAACAACCCATAGGTCCTTCATTTGGGAAGAATGGACCACTGATGTCCTCTACGCCAAGAGTAAACACGCCATAAGCCACTTCTTCAAACTGCTCTTCTGCATCCTTGCTTGACTTGAGAGTTATAGGAGTTGCATCAGCACCTTTGGCCTCACCGTTCTCATAAGATACAGTCACCAAGTAGTAGTTGCCAGACTCCTCAAATGGAACTTCCACTCTGCCAGCCTCTGATATCTCTGTAGCTTCTACCGAACCATCGATAATACCGCTCTCAGTTTTATTCAGGTCTTCACCCTCTTTTACCAGGGCATACTTGACAGTAGTCACATCAGCACCAAAGGTCAAGTTGAAGACAGCGTTGTCCTTATCGTTTGTATCAGTCATACGGCCGAGATACTCAACTCCAACACTGTAATCCTTGAGTTCAACACCAGGCATTGCGACACGCAACATGCCATCGGCATTGGCAAAAGCAACTGGTTCTCCATTCAGGCAAGCATATGCGGTCTTGCCAGCAGGGAATGTAAATACTCCATCCTTGAAAGTACCAAACCATTCTGGTTTCTTCGCCTTGATAACGTCCAAAGAAACGCCATTGTCCAAATTGGATTGTACGAACGAGAGGTAAGAAATAACTCCATCAGAACTGTTTAGGGTTACACCTGTATTGAAAGTGCCCTTGATGTATACGAAGTCAGGGTCGGTTGCGTCGATAATCATATCGGTATTGCTCTCGTTCTCATCGAATGCTGTGTACCAAGGGTTTGCACCACTCCATCCCTTTTGACCATAAGGAGCTACCACTCTGTAGATACCAGGGTTATGGGCATCTTGCTGGATTTGTACATCCCAATCAAGCATCTCAATACCATAAAGAGAAGACATAATACCATCACGGAAATTACCCTTGCCACCGGCAACATCTACATAAGCAGAAGCACCTGCTTTGAATTGGTAAGAAGTTGCACCATATGGAGTAGAGAAGTTGTCAGCATCGAAACTGATAGTACCACCCACGTAGTTACCATAAACCAACTCGTCAGGGTTGAAAGTAATGTGGATATTTGCAGTAGCCTCACCATCAGCAAAAGTCACTGTTGAAGGCACCGTATAGATGTTGCCCTCATCTGCAGTAAACATCAGTGGCACGGTAAGCTCTCCCTCTGTGTTCTGTCGACTCAAGGTGACATCGAAGTTTCCAGACTCTTTGTTCACCTCAATCTTACTTGGGAGCGTGTTGCTGAAATATACCTGGGCTCCCTTCAGAGCCTCAGGTGTATCATATTCGTAATCGCTTGTACATGCACCCATGGCAACAGTAACCAGAGCAGCAACTGCGATTTTTGCATATCTAAATATCTTATTCATGATTTTTACTTTTTAAGTGTTATTTTCCTGTCCACTCTGAATATGCAGAAGTTGGGTTAGGGTTGTTCCAACCTTCCAATGCAGGATTGTCCTCTGCTTCTGTACGGTAGATGGTAAAGTTCATCCATGCTGGGCGACCCTGAGTATTGAATCTGGTACCAGGACCAAAGTTTGTTCCAAGGTAACCTCTTTCTACAGAATAGTTCAAACGCTTAATATCAAAGAAGGTCAATCCCTCACCCCAGAGCTCTACACGCTTCTGGAATACGATTTCCTCGATGACATCATCCTGATCGGTCTTGCTGCAGCTATAAGTCTTATTGCGATAAGTCTTCATGAATTTCTCCAAAAGTTCCTTGCCTTTCTCTGCATTCTGGTGAGCTGCAGCCTCAGCCTCGATGAAATACATTTCCTCAACACGCATCACAGGATAAGCAGATGCTGCACCTACGGTATAGTTGTCACCGTCGCCATTGACTGGGCGGAACTTGGCTGACGCATAGTCAGGATAGCTCTCAGCTGTCTTTGAGTTAATCCATTCGGTCTTGCCTTCCAAAGGACTACCCTCTGGAGCCTTCCACATCAGCTTACGCCAGTCAGAATTACCGATACGGTCGTACATGTTGGCATCAATCATAATATAAGGCTCTGCACCCGTATAACCGAAAGAAGTCTCATTGCTCATCCATGAAGTCCAGTTGATGATACCAGTCTTTACAGTTTCGTTGGCATCGGTCTGCTCAGCGCCCCACATAAACTTAGACAAGTCGTTGAAACCAGAAGTCTTGCTCAGCGCCTCACTCTGTGTCATCGGACTGCCACTATAGTTGTTGATGGCATTACGGGCAGCCTCCTGAGCCTTGGGATAATCCTCTTTCCACATATAGAAGCGGGCCAACAGACCATAAACCTCAGCCTTATGTGGGAACACCTTGTCTGAATCATCGAACTTGTCGATGTTCTCCAAAGCATAAGTCAAGTCATCAAGAATAAACTGCTGCATTACCTCTTTTGTAGCACGAGGGTTGTTGCGAGCCTCTTCCAATGTAGTCTTCTCGGTAACAATAGGTACTGTCAAGCCTTCTACGTTGTTACCATCGGCATTTACACCAGTAGTAAACTTATCATTGGTCTTGAACTCATACATCTGTGCCATCTCAAGGTAAGCAATGGCACGGAAAGCCTTGGCTACAGCCTCATAGCCTGCATACTTGTCCTCCATACCAGTCTTGTTGGCATTGGCGATCGCAGAGAGGGCAACATTGGTGTTCTGAATAAACTTATTGTAATATGCCCAAACATACCATATCGTAGGAGCGTCCTGATTCAATAAAGTTGTCTGCTCATATTCAGCAAACCAGTCATATCCAGAAGGAGATGGGCTTACGGGAAGGTCGCCTGTCATCACATCGCGCATGTGCAACATCGCACCATATCCAAACTCGAAGTGATAGTCTCTTGCGCAAGCGTTGAAATAATAAGGAAGGCCCCATACCAAAGCTTTCACAGCAGAAGAGGACTGATTGACCTGACTTTCTATTACAGTAGAAGATTGTGGATCAACCTCTTCGATACAGCTATTAAATGTGGCAAGCGACATGACAGCCACTCCCATACCTGCTATATACTTATTTATCTTGTTCATTGTAATCTCTATTTTATATTATTAGAATGTAACTGTCAAACCACCAGAAATGGTTCTGATAGATGGAGCGTAAGTAGAGTTGGCACCACCAGAAAGGCTCTGACGAGGATCCAGTCCCTGACGCTTTGACCATACCCAAACATTGTCAGCAGTAGCATATACACGCAAGCTCTGCAAGCCAAGTTTCTGCATCCAGGTCTTTGGGAATGTGTAACCCAACTGGATATTGTCGAGTGACAAACATGATGCGGAAATCAGGAAGCGGTCTGAAGTAGCAGCTTCGTAACCACTCTTGGCATCCATGAAGTTCAGACGAGGCACATCGGTATTCTTGTTCTCTGGAGTCCAGGCGTTGAGCAAGTCAACATGGAAAGCCTGACCACGGTTATAAGACATAGCCTGCTGATAGTTGCTGTCCAAAATCTGGCCACCAAGCTGATAAGAGAACTGAGCTGAGAAATCGAAGCCCTTGTAAGATACAGAAGTACCGAAGCCACCGAATACCTCAGGACGAGTACTGCCACAGAGATAGAAGCTTGCCTCTGATGGATCCATAACCTTTACCATCTCAGTAGTTTCTTTACCATTCTCATCTGTCACGGTCTTGTCTTTCCAGTACATAGCTATACCTGTTTCTGGGTCAACACCTGCATACTTGTGCAGATACAGTGTGTTAAGTGGCAAGTCCTCACCCACGAAGTAAGAACCATTAGAGTAACCTGCATGACCATCCTTTACCAAAGTCTTGTTCTCATCAGGCAACTTGCTTACATAGTTGTGGTCGTAAGAGAAGTTCACGTTCAATGACCATACTAAGTCCTTGGTACGGATGACATCACCATCGAGAGAAACCTCGATACCATTGTTCATCATATCGCCGATGTTTCTCCACTGTGAGGTATAACCATAGCTGGTTGGCAAAGAGAATGCAAACAACATATCAGAAGTCTTGCGAGAGAAGAACTCTACATTACCATTCAAACGGCGTCCAAACATAGAGAACTCTACGCCAGCATTGAACATACCACCTGTCTCCCAGCTGATATCCTCATTCTTCAACACTGAAGATGGTATCAAACTGGCATTGTCGCTTGAAGACTTGATAGAATAACGCTGGGTGTAAAGGTATTCACCAATATTATCGTTACCTACCTGACCATAAGAAGCCTTCAGTCGCAACTCGTCAATCCACTTAGCCTTGAACCAGTTTTCCTTAGAGATAAGCCATGCGCCACCAAGTGACCAGAAGCTACCCCAACGGTTATTCTTTGCAAAACGAGAAGATGCCTGGCGAACATAAGATACCTGACCAAAATATTTCTCGCTCCAGTTGTACAAAGCACGAGCCATATAGCTCTCTGTGTTGTAACGGGTCATAGAAGAAGAAGGTGTACCATTGGAAGCTACCGCACCGTTCAACTCGGTATTGTCTGGGCTGAACTGATTCTTGCGTGAAGCCGACAAAGAGTAAACACGATAATCATAATAGGTATGTCCCAACTGAGCCGAAATGTTATTGTTGCCATAAGAATGAACCCAGTTCAAACGCTGCTCCAAGTTATAGGATGTAGAACGACCATGACTCTTGTAAACAACACCATTAGAAGAAGCATACTGACCATAGTATGGGTTGGTGGTCTGTGTGGCACGATATTCGTCATTATAAACACTGTTGATAGAGGTTACCTTGAAGTCGTATGGCAGGCTGATTTCTACGGTACCTGTAGCATTCAAGGTGTTGCCATTGGTGTTGAGGACGTTCAACTGGTTATCAGACAATGGGTTTGATTGAGACATATAAGGACGCTTCTGTCCGTTTACCTTACCGTCACCATAGTCATAGCTATTGATACCACTGTTGTTGTCGAAAATGATGTTGCCATTGGCATCGCGGTTATACAAAGGATAGATAGGTGCCATATTGGTCAAAGCAAACACGTTTCCGCTTGAACTTGCTTCACCCTCATCGTTTGTACCATTCATGTCGTAATGGGTATAGCTTACATTGGCACCCACCTTCAACCAATTCTTAATCTTATAGTCTGCCTTGAAACGAGCAGCAAGACGCTCATAGTCTGAAGATGGAGTAAGACCATCAAAGCTAAGATAGTTTACTGACGTATAGAAAGAACCACGGTCGTTTGCACCATTGGCTGTAACAGTATACTCCTGACGCAGGCTGTTGCTGAAAGTAGCATCTACCCAATCATCAGGAATCAGATAATAACCATTCACCAGGTTACCCAATGTGGCATTAGGATTGACACGACCATTGGTACCGATGAACTCCTGACCCTCAGGAACGCTGAACACCTGATAGCCCAAGCCATAGTTGCCGGCAGCAGCCACCTGACTGTTAGCCCACTCATGTGCAGCAGTCTCACTATATCCGAGACCATTGGTCATAGCAGTTCCTTTATCCTTGCCTTTAGCATCAGCCATGGCATAGTTCTTAAGTCCGGCATACCACATTTCGTAATATTTGGCAGGACTTGTCACGAACTCATAGTCTGGAATAGCACGAGAGTTGGAACCCCACTTGGCATCCACTGTAATGATACCTTCGCCTACCTTACCCGACTTAGTAGTGATGAGGATAACACCATTAGCACCACGGGCACCATAAAGAGCAGAAGAAGAAGCATCCTTCAATACTGTCATACTTTCAATATCAGAAGGGTTAATCGAGTTGATATCGCCATCGTATGGAGAACCGTCAACTACGATAAGAGGATCGTTACCAGCATTGATAGAGCTGATACCACGTATACGGATAGTAGAAGTAGAACCAGGAGCACCAGAAGCTTTTATCATCTGCACACCAGCGGCCTTACCTTTCAAAGCATCAACAACGTTGGTTACCTGAACCTTACTGATTTCACTTGCGCCTACAACAGCAGCAGAACCAGTAAAGGCAGATTTCTTTTCAGTACCATAAGCAACAACCATCACTTCGTCAAGTGATTTGCTGTCAGTATCCAATACAATCTTCATGTTCTTTGCGGCTTTGACGGTCTTAGAGACCATGCCGATGTACGATACCTCCAACTTCGCGTTGGCTGATACGTTCAGTGAGAAGTTACCATCAATGTTGGTAACAGTACCGGTATTGGTGCCTACCACCTTGATGCTGGCGCCGATAACTGGCGAGCCATCTTCGGAAGAGGTGACCGTTCCGGAAACTTGAGTTTGTGCCAAAGCCATTCCTATGCTAAGGAACAGGCAGGCGATAAACGTCATGAGTCTTTTTTCCATAAATCTCTCTCTTTTTTTAAAAATGAATGTATAAAGTTTATTCTTTTCTCATATCTTTGTATCCACCTCGTGCCCCGAGGTGGAAAAAACGATGTGCTAATCGGGAAGTTAAAGGAGTTAAGGGAGTTAAGGAGTTAAGACAACAGCTTTTGTGGACACAACATTAACCATTAATCATTCCCTCCAAGGCTGTTGTCCCTTAACTTCCCAAACGACCGAAAGAAACGATCACTTCCTTTAACTCCGCCAACTTCTGAAGCGGTAAAAGTTGAGTGACAAAAGATAAACCCTAAATGATTTTATAGTATGGTATATTTTAAGTTAGAATTTGGCTTTCACCTGCCAGGTAGAAAGCATCGTGCAGAGACCAAAACAAATTCCAAAGCACAGCCTGCTTGGGACTTCATCAGTAAGGAGGTAGAGAGCGCCGAGGCACGAAAGTGCTACAAGACCGCAGCCAACTATCGTACCGCAGCCAACTCGCTGACGCTTTTCTGGCAAAGAGACGACTGGACGCTGGCTGACATTTTGCCGCAAGAAATGGAACGTTATCAACGATGGCTTATAGACCGGGGATTGTGCATGAACACCATTTCGTGCTACATGCGTTCCTTGCGTACCTTATATAATAGAGGTGTAGCCTTGCAGATGACTGCCGACACGCAACCTTTCCGCAAAGTGTTCACTGGGAAGGAACATACTCGCAAACGCAGTGCACAAGAAGAGGACATTCTGCGGCTGAGCCACCTCAATCTCGAAAACAAGCCATCGCTTGCTTTTGCCCGCGACATATTCCTCTTCAGTTTTTATGCCATGGGAATGCCTTTCGTAGATATTGCCTATCTGCGAAAGGAACAAATCAGAAACGGAAGATTTCACTATGCCCGCCACAAAACAGGACAAGAGATAGTGGTGGCGATAGAACCGTGTATGAACGAGATCATCAGAAAGTATGAGGCTTACAGCAATACTCCGTATGTTTTTCCCATCATCAATTCTCCCGATGCAGTATTGGCACATGGGCAATACCAAAACCAGCTTCGTCGCTACAACTACAACCTGTCGTGCCTGTCGAAGCGCATCTCTGCCAGCCAGCCCCTTTCCTCCTATGTGGTGAGACACACTTGGGCGAGCATTGCCTATCAGCACGACCTCGATGTACGACTTATTTCCAAGGCTTTGGGACACACCAGCACCTCCACCACCATGATCTACATAAAGAGCCTCTTCGATCCACAACTTGCCGATGCCAACCATCAACTCCTGAAAACGTTTGCCAAAGATGTTTGATGTAAATAACATTGAAAAAGGTGGGAACGCAGCCATGGCTTTAAGCTCCACCTTGCGTGCAATGACAGTTTGACAACAAGCCAAAGGCATTGCAAGGATACTGCATCGAAGACACCAAGCAACGTTCATTGTTCTAATGGCAAATCCACTCATTTCATTTCTCTGTTGTAACTCACTCCTAAAGGCGTGGTGAAGAGGAATTTTCATACAGCATTTATTGAAGAAGACGTTCTGTTATCCCGAACTGGGGTATTAAGATGGAAAGAACATATAAAAAAGCATAAAAAGTTTCTGATTTTTCTCATAGACAATTTGGATTTTATATTTTTGTGCAAAATTAGAAACAATGACAGAACTATTGAGTATATTATATAAGCTGCGGATATTCACTTTGGATGAACTTTCTGAGGCTCTGAAAGGCAAGGTGAAATCGGTGGAAGCGTTGCTCGCTCGGTACAAGCAACAAGGGTGGATTGTGGCTATACGGCGCAATACCTATTGCATGAAGGATATTGCATCTGGCTTACCTGTTTGCGACAAGTATGAGATAGGAAGCCACTTGTCACCTACAGCTTGCATCAGTTATCACACAGCATTGGAATTTCATGGATTGGCTCATCAACCCTTCAATGAGGTTTTAGTGAAAAGCATGACTCGCTTCAATTCCTTTTCTTTCGACGATGTGGATTATACCTATTGCCGACAAACAAAGGAAATCGTTGGTATGATGACACCCAAGGGAAACCCTTATGTGCGAATAACGGATGTGGAGAGTACGTTGTTGGATTGCTTTGACCGCATCGACCGAGCTGGTGGTATTGAGGAATTGCTGCATTGCATGGAGGGTATCGTCTTGCTCAATGAGGAAAGGCTCATCGATTATCTCGCAAGGTACGACAAGGCATTCCTGTACCAGAAGACAGGCTATCTGTTGGAGCGAATCAAGGAACAAGCCAACATCTCAGAATCCCTCTTGGAGCTGTGCCGAGCCAAGGGAACCAAAAGCGTCAAGTGGTTGACTAACAACGAAGAGTCGGATACATTTGTAAATAAATGGCGCATGTATGTGCCACAAGAACTAACATCAAAGGAAGAATATGAACTCATATAACAAACAAGCTCTTGACATCATCGCCAAGGAGCAAGGCTTTATTCGCGACAACCTCGAAAAGGTGATGCGACTGGTGGAGATACTCAACTATTTCCATGACAGTCCTTTGCTGTCTAAATCTCTTGTGCTGAAAGGTGGCACAGCCATCAATCTCACCGTTTTCCGCAGATTCGTTCGCAACTCTTGCCTGTGCTTAGGCGCAGTGAGCATTTTGACTTTGAAAAAGCCAAGACAGAAGTGAAAGACTTTCTCTCAAAGCTATTGGTTCTGACAGAATCAGAGAAAGAATATGTGCGGGAATTCAATGACAAGAAGTATATTCCAGAATTGCTGTTCGAGGATAATGAGATGGTCAATAGAATCAAATTTCATCCTATGGCTTTGTGGAAGACAAGGAGTCGTTGAATGTTTTTTCTGTAAATTTTGAAAAAAGTTATTGTTTTGCTTAGTTTTTTGCTTGGCTCAACTGTATAGACCACCATAATCTACATAAAGAGCCTCTTCGACCCACAACTTGCTGATGCCAACCATCAACTCCTGAAGACGTTTACCAAAGGCGTTTGATGTGAAAGAAGTCGGAAACGAGGCCAAGACTGCCGCCATGCAAATCAGTTTCAATATATTATACTCAACTTTCGTAAATGGTTTGAGTACGGGCTGAAGGCCCAAAAGCTCTTAGTCCCGGGCAGCAGAGTAGCTTTCTCTGAGCGCATCTGACGTTTGTGGGAGCGAAACAGAAAATCGTGGGAGCGAAAGCGGGAAACGTGGGAGCGTAACTGAGCAACGTGGGAGCGACGGATTCTATTCAAAGGACACTTTTGTGCCCTTCGAAGGGGCACTATTGTGCCACAAGTAGGCATTTTGTCTGTATCCGTTTTTAAAAAGAATCAATTACGCAAATACCCTTCACCCTTCATCTTTTCCTTGAAATCCCCTGTGTTTATCGGGGTTCCAGAGGGTGAAGGGTGCAAGTCAACCCTTCATCACCCTTCATAATTTTCAAAAATTTCTTGCAGATATGAAGATAAAGTCGTAACTTTGCGTTATAGATTTTAAAACTAATGGTTATGAAGTACTTAGACCCTAAGGCAGACCTTACGTTCAAGAAGATATTCGGCAATCATCCTGCAAGACTGATCAGCCTTCTGAACGCCCTGTTGCCACTCAGCGACGAGGAGCAGATACACAAGATAGAGTATCTGCCAACAGAACTTGTGCCCCAGCTCGAAGGGGGCAAGAACACCATCGTGGATGTACTCTGCACAGATTCTAAAGGCAGAAAGTTCTGCGTGGAGATGCAAATGGAATGGTCTGACGCATTCCAGCAGCGAGTACTTTTCAATGCATCCAAGCTCTATGTGAGTCAGGCTAAAAAGGGAGGAAAATACAGCGAACTGCAACCCGTATATTCTCTGAATCTTGTGAATGATATCTTCGCACATGACACTCCGGATTTTATCCACAACTATCGTATCGTGCACGACAAGGACAGCAATAAGGTAATTAAAGGCTTGCATTTTACCTTCATTGAACTCCCTAAGTTCACTCCTCATTCCATTGCCGACAAGCGCATGATGGTCTTGTGGCTCCGTTTCCTCACGGAAATCAATGCCAACACGAAGGAGATTCCTGCCGACCTGCTTAATGATCCTGAGATAGGAAAAGCCGTAGAGGAGTTGGAGATTTCTGGCTTCACAGATGCCGAGCTCCGTGCCTACGACAAATTCTGGGATTCCGTAAGCGTTGAAAGAACCCTTTTGGATGACAGATACCAGAAAGGTAAAGAAGAGGGTATGGAAGAAGGAAGAGCAGAAGGAAGAGCAGAAGGAAGAGCAGAAGGAAGAGCAGAAGGAAGAGCAGAAGGTATGAACCTGCGAAGTCTTGAGATTGCTAAGAAGATGCTGGCAAAGGGAATGGATGAAGCAACAGTCATGGATGTGACGGGGCTTACGGCAGAGGAGATGAAACTGCTGAAAACGAAAGTATAGATTAATGCGCGGAACCATAGAAACCATAGCAAGCATCATAGAAGCCTAAACTGGGGCTTAATAGAAGACCTGGACTGGGCATAATAGAAGGCTCGGATTGGTCATAATAGACGACTCAGGCTGGGCTTAATAGAAGCATGAGCACGACTCTATCAGTTGTAAACCGAAATCTGAAAATGGCAAAAAGTTGAAGGGTAATGAAGGGTGATGAAGGGTTGACTTGCACCCTTCACCCTCTGAACCCCCGATAAACACAGGGGATTTCAAGGAAAAGATGAAGGGTATTTGCGTAATCCAATTATGAACAGTTCAAGTTTCGCATGTGGATCAAGTATGGGCGACTCAAAAGCTCCCTTCAGGGCGTGCGGAACTAACAAACTTAAGTTAAGAACATCATGAATAGAAGTTATGAGCCGAGCGAGGCTTATCCCGACATAATAAGTTAAAGAATGCTATCTAAAACCACAGAAACGACAAAATGTGCTTATAAATAATAAGTAAAAATGCTATTTTTAAAGACTTTTGTGAGTTTAATGGTTAAAAATGCAACTTTTTGCAAGAAATATTTGGTGAATAACTAAATTTTATATAATTTTGCAGCCGTTACAATTCAATTGTTAAATATTGTACTATAAAGAGAGAGATTTTATATATAAAATAGCATAGTTTTTTCCACCTCGGGGCACGAGGTGGATACAAAGATATGAGAAAAGAATAAACTTTATACATTCATTTTTTAAAAAAGAGAGAGATTTATGGAAAAAAGACTCATGACGTTTATCGCCTGCCTGTTCCTTAGCATAGGAATGGCTTTGGCACAAACTCAAGTTTCCGGAACGGTCACCTCTTCCGAAGATGGCTCGCCAGTTATCGGCGCCAGCATCAAGGTGGTAGGCACCAATACCGGTACTGTTACCAACATCGATGGTAACTTCTCACTGAACGTATCAGCCAACGCGAAGTTGGAGGTATCGTACATCGGCATGGTCACAAAGACCGTCAAAGCCGCAAAGAACATGAAGATTGTATTGGATCCAGACAACCAATCTTTGGATGAGGTAATGGTTGTTGCCTATGGTACTGCCAAGAAGAGCGCCTTCACAGGTTCGGCAGCTGTAGTAGGTTCTGAGGAACTTTCCAAGAAGGTTACCACTAACGTAGCTGATGCTTTGGTTGGTTCTGTATCTGGTTTGCAGATGCGTGGTAGCTCTGGCCAGCCAGGTGCAAGCCAGGGTAGCATCAACATTCGTGGTATCGCTTCTATGTATGCTGCTACAGACCCATTGGTAATTGTCGATGGTGCTCCTTATTCTGCAAGTCTTTCTAATATTCCTACAGATGATATCGAGTCGGTTACTGTATTGAAGGATGCAGCTTCTGCTGCTCTTTATGGTGCACGTGGTGCTGCTGGTGTTATCATTGTAACAACCAAGAAGGGTGCTAACAATTCTGAAGGAAAGATTAATGTCGACATGAAGTGGGGTTCCAACTCTCGTGCCGTTCCTGAGTATGATGTTATCACAGACCCAGGTCGGTATTACGAGGCTGTGTACTCAGAATATTACAACAAATATTACTATGGTGATGGCTTGAGTGCCAGCGCAGCCAATGTAAAGGCAAACTCCGCTATGCTGAACAAATTGGCATACAATGTGTACAGTTATCCTGACACAGAGCAGCTCATTGGTTTGGACGGCAAGTTGAATCCTAATGCAACTTTAGGCCGCACGATCACTGGTGCTGGCGGAAAGTCATACTATGTTACACCTGACGACTGGACTGATGCTGTGTTCCAGAACTCTTTGCGTCAGGAATATAACGTAAACGCAAGTGGTGGTTCTGACCGCTCTTCTTATTATGCCAGCTTAGGTTACTTGAATGATGAGGGTATCATCAAGAACTCAAGTTTCGAGCGTATCACTGCTCGATTGAAGGCCGACTATCAGATCAAGAAGTGGTTGAAGTTGGGCGCTAATATTGCATTTGTAAACTCTACACAGGAAGCTAATGCCAACTTAGGTACCAGTTTGAGCTTCACATCCAGTATGGCTCCTATTTATCCATTGTATCTCCGTCAGATTGACGAAAATGGCAACGTATATATCCCAACCGATGAGAGAGGCTTGCCTTTGTACGACTTGGGTTCTTCTACATTAGGTATCAACCGTCCATTCAACAACAACTACAACCCTATTGCTTCCAACAACTATGACAAGAGTGAGAACAAGGGTCATCAGTTGAATGGTACATTTACTGCAGACATCCAGATTACAGACTTCTTGAAGGCCAACTTGACCAGCACCATTATCTGGGGACAGACCAATGCGACAGGCTATGCCAATCCATTCTTCGGTTCTAAGGCGGGTGTGAACGGTTCGCTTTCTAAGTCTTCTACAGAAAGCTGGCGTCAGAACCACGTACAGACTCTTACCTATTTCGATAACTTTGGCAAGCATGGTGTTACCGTGATGCTTGGTCACGAATACTACAAGATTAATAGTACCTATCTTGATGCCTTGGCTGAGGGTGGTTTCTCTCCAAGTATTCTGCAGATTAGTGCCTTTGCCAACAAGAAGGATGCAAGCGGCTATGAGTCAGCTTACAATGTAGAGGGTTTCTTCGGCAATGCTCAGTACAACTACGACAACAAGTATTTCGGCTCTTTCTCTTATCGTCGTGATGCTTCTTCACGCTTTGCCAAGGAGAACCGTTGGGGTAGCTTCTGGTCAGTAGGCGCTGCTTGGCTGATCAACAAGGAGGCATGGTTTAAAGCACCTTGGGTAGACGAGTTGAAGTTGAAGGCTTCTATCGGTCAGCAAGGTAACGATAACATCGGCAACTGGGCTTACACCGACCTCTATACCTTGTCTCAGGTTTCAGATACAGAGATGTCTGCATCTTTCGCACGCTTGGGTAATCCTAAGATTACTTGGGAGACTACTACCAACTTCAACATTGGTACAGAGTTCAGTTTCTTCAAAGGTCGACTGAGTGGTAGCTTCGACTTCTATACCAAGAAGACTACCGACTTGCTCTTCTGGTTGCGTGTACCAGAGTCACAGGGTACTCGTGGCTACTACAGCAATGTGGGTGACCTTCGCAATACGGGTGTTGAGCTGACCTTGACAGGTCACATTTTCCGCACTAAGGATTTCGACTGGTCAGTTACAGCCAACTTGGCACACAACAAGACCAAGATTTTGAAGCTTGATTCTACTTCAAAGAACCAATATGGCGGCTTCTCACAGGCAAGTGACATGAGCTACACCATGTATTGGTACAAGGAGGGTGGACCTCTCTACAATGGTTTCCTGCCCAAGTATGCTGGTGTCAACGATAAGGGTGAGGCGCTCTATTGGGTAGACGAGGATGTCTCAGATAGTGAAATAACAGGTCGCCCTGGTAAGAAGTTATCTTACACTACAACTGACGTCAGCAAGGCCAGCAACTATGAGACAGGTTCTTTGTTGCCAAAGGTATCTGGCGGTCTTAGCACTACTGTTTCTTATAAGGGATTTGATGCTACATTCAGCTTCGACTACCAGATTGGAGGCAAGGTGTACGATATGAAGTATGCTAGTTTGATGAATCCTCTGACAAGCAACTCTACAGGTGGTTTGGCTATTCATAAAGACTATATCAAGTCATGGAGTCCTAACAATACCAGCAGCAACATTCCTCGCTGGCAGTATGGTGATGACAACAGTCAGACATCTGACCGTTTCTTGACCAACGCAAGTTACTTCAACTTCCAGTCATTCACAGTAGGTTACACCTTCCCAAAGAACTTGATACCATACTTCTCTAAGATTCGCATTTACTGCTCTGGCGAGAACCTTGGTTTCATCTCAGCTCGCAAGGGCTTGGATCCACGCTACTCTTATGACGGTGTGACTGGCACAAGTTACTCACCTACACGTAATATCTCTGGTGGTATTCAATTGACGTTCTAAAAACATTAAAAGACGAAACAATGATGAAAATAAATAAAACAACATGTGTTGCTCTTGCATTGGCAGCTACTTCGTTCACCAGTTGTATCGAAGAAATTGACCCACAGAGCAGCACCGTAACCATAGACCAGGCAGCTTCGGCTCCCAACTCGTTCAACAAGTTCGTATCGGCTATAACAGCCGATATGAATGGTCGCCCAATGATGAACAGTGAATCCGAATTGAGTGCAAACAACTACGATTTTGGCTATCCTTCACAGATGATTCAGCGTGACCTTATGGGTCAGGACATCGCTTATCCTGCCACTGTCGCACCAGGATTTTTCACAGTCTGGTACAATTATTTCGATGTGTTGACACCACAATATTTGATGTGTCAAATTCCATGGTCTGTATATTATGCGTGGATTAAAAACTGTAATACTGTCATCAAAATGGGTGCAGGCAATCCTACAGAAGAGCAGAAGAGTGGCGTGGGTATCGCATACGCCATGCGCGCCTTCTTCTATGAGGATATGGCACAGATGTATGCCAACGAGACTTATACCAAGAATCCAGAGGCAGAGACCGTGCCTATCGTTTCTGATGACGAGAGCATCGACATGAACCACAACCCTCGTGCTACCAACGAGAAGATGTGGAACTTCATCATCTCCGACCTCGACAAGGCAGAGGAATATCTTGCTGGCTATGAGCGTCCGGACAAGACTACTCCTGATGTTTCTGTCGTTTATGGTCTGAAGGCTCGTGCCTACCTCGTAATGGGCAAATGGGACAAGGCTGAAGAATATGCCAAAAAGGCACAAGCAGGATATTCTGTGATGTCTTCTGCAGAATATACCGATCGTGAGACTGGTTTCAATACTCCTAACGAGGCATGGATGTTCTGCATGACTTACAAGGATACAGACCCATGTATCAAGTACAACGATGCTGATACTTCTTGGGGATCTCAGATGTCGCTTGAGATCAACCCAGACAAGGATGTCTCTGCCTGTGGCTATGCTGCCAATTATGGTGATGCCAAGTTGATAGACCGTCACCTCTATGAGACCATTCCTGCTACCGACTGTCGCAAGAAGTGCTTTGTTGACTTCTCTACCAACGACATGGAAGGTACGGAACTCGAGAATAAGTTGAAGGAATATTCTGACTATCCTACATGGCTTGAGTATTCTGCCGAAATGGCCAAGTGGCCAGGAACAGGTGGTCTGAGCTTGAAGTTCCGTACAGCCAATGGCGTGGAAGGACACAACAATACAGCCAAGGGCTTCCTCCAGTCTGTTCCATTGATGCGTGTTGAGGAAATGAAGCTTATCGAGGCAGAGGCTGCAGGTATGCAGGACGAGGCTCGTGGCAAGCAGTTGCTTGAGGCTTTTGCCAAGGCACGTGACCCACAATTCGTATATGGCAAGCACGTCAACGACAAGTATGGCAACAGCAGCAACTCCGGCTTCCAGAACGAGATTTGGTGGCAGCGTCGTGTAGAGCTTTGGGGCGAGGGCTTCGCTACTCTCGACATCAAACGCTTTGGCAAGAGTGTGATTCGCAGCTATGCCGGTACTAACCACTGCGAGGAATCTCGTTGGAACACAACTGGTGTGCCACAATGGATGACCTTGATGATTGTGGAGAGTGAGGGTGCATACAATGCCGATTGTACTCAGAACCCGATGGTAACAACTCCTACAAGCGACTCACCAGAGTATGCATGGTAAAACTTTAGTTTAACAGATAAAAGAAAAGAATATGAAAAAATATATTTATGGACTGTTCTTTGCCCTCGTTTCGGTAGCTATGTTTACCGCCTGCTCTGAGGATGAAGGTTCCGACATCGGTTCTGACAGCCAAGCTAAAGCAACTCTTTATCAGTACACAGCCACAGAGCCTAATGATGCTGATATTGATACACAGATTCGTATCGCAACCAACAGCGCTACACAGAGCGCTTATCTGCTGGTAGAGAAAACTGCTGATTATGAAAGTCGCCTAACTCAACTGGGCGAGGAAGGCTATAAGGACTATGTGGTTGAGAATGGTGAGAAGATTGAAGGCGCAGAAGGTGCTGCCAATATAGACAAGACCATCAAGAGCCTTAGTGGTGACAACACTATCGCCGTGGTAGCTGTAGGCGGTGGAAAGTCCTTGGCTACAGTACAGTTTACTGCCAACAGTTGGACTACCGTTGCCGAGGGTACTTACAACTTCAGTGGTGCCGGTGCCCAGTTGTTTGGTGCTTCCAAACCAGCCATCTTGCAGGTAAATGATGCCAATCCGAAACTCTTCCGCTTCAAGAACTTCTGGGGAACAGGTAAGCACATGACCTTTAATCTTACAGACAATAAGGGAACAGACCAAAATGGACTTACCATCACCCAGCTTGTAGTTCCTGAGCAGGCTACTCCATATACTTATCCTGACTACGGAACAATCTATTATGCAGATGGTCTCACTCGCAAGTCGGTAAACTCACCCAGCTTCATGTACGATGATTATTACTGCAAGATTTTAATGCAGTGGTATGTAAGTGCAAGTAACTTGGGTCAGATTACGGACTACGATACATTCGAACCCAACGAGTAAACAAAAAGTTTATTATATTCTATAGAGAATGGCGAAGCCACAAGTGCTTCGCCATTCTTGTTTAGAGTCAGTTTTACCCCCAAATAAATTTATATAATATGAGAAAGACTCTTACACTTTTTATTGCTTCTCTGCTCGCTATGCCAAACTTCGCTGAAGACCGAAGCGAACAGGAAATGCAGACAATAGCACTGCAGGCTCTCTGCTCCTCAAATCTTCAGGCAGCTGGAGCCAAGAAGGCAGCAGCCAATATTGCCGTTGAGAAATATCAGTCATTAGATATGGTCAATGTCTATGGAATCAAGGGCAAAGGGGTGGTGTTCATCAGCAAAGACGACGACATAGAGCCTGTGCTTGGAATTTCTGATGAAGACTTTGATGTAAATAATATGCCTTGTGGCATGAAGTGGTGGCTGAATACAGCCAACAAATCACTTGAAAGGATGAAAGCCAAAGGTATTACTTATAGTGCTAACCCAATGGCAGCAAGTGGACGCCCCACCTATTTTATCAAGACCTACTGGAATCAGGACACACCCTTCAACAATCTTTGTCCTCGGATTAATGGCAGCGCCGCCCCAACGGGTTGTATAGCTACAGCTATGGCACAGATTATGAAGCACTATCAATATCCTGCTACAAGTAAGGGTACAGGCATATATTCCGTAACTACGTATAAAGATAAAAATGACAAAGAGGGCACCACTAAGTGGTATAAGCGAGAACTGGGACATACTTATCAATGGACAGCTATGCTGTCAAGCTATGGAATGATGTCAGAAGACGAGAATGATGCCGTAGCCACACTGATGGCTGATGCCGGTGCTGCCAGTCAAATGAATTATCAGGCTAATAGCAGTGGTACTATAGAATGGTATGCTGCCAAGGGATTTGCCGAGAACTTCAGATATGATTCTTTGGCTATCAGTTGTCTGCAGCGCGACTTCTATACCGATGCGGAATGGATGGAGATGGTACGCAAAGAAATGGAAGCTAAACAGCCTGTTCTCTACTGCGGTAGCGATGAGATAGAAGGAGGTCATGCCTTCTTGCTCGATGGCATACAGAGCGATGGTAAAGTACATGTCAACTGGGGATGGGGAAAGTCTGGAGACGGATGGTTTGATATTGATGTTCTGAGACCTAATATCACTGGGTTTACCGGAGAGGGTTTTAACATCGGACAGAGTATGGTTTTAGGCTTCAAGAAACAGGAGACTCCGAGCGCTGACGAAGAAAACATTTCGCAATGGGTAACTGACGGATATAGTTTTTATATCAGCAATAACGAGTTGCACGTCAAACTGACTAACGCCTACAATTACAGTCATCGCGTGTTCGAGGGTAGATTAGACATCGTGCTACAAGGCATGGGTGACAATAATAGTAAACTCTATACCGAACCGATTTTCGAGACGGATACAGAAACACCTTATGTTGATATGTTGAGTGGTTTTAATTACGGTGACAAAGATCATCCTGAAGTTGACTACAATCTGAGTCAGGAGCCTGAATTAAAGAATATTTCTGCAGGCACCTACAAACTGTTTCTTGGCTCAAAGTCGACAAAAGAAAAAGCCTATCAATGCTTGCGTAGCGTAGGTGGCACCATCATGTACACACTTACCGTTGCTTCCGATGGCACGATGACTTTATCACAGGATGGCACTTCTGCTATCTCTGCCGTTGCTGTTAAGCACAACATCTCTGCTCCTTACACCTATATATATAATATGCAAGGTCAGGAGGTGTATAAGTCGAAGACACAGGACTTCTGTCTCGATGATGTTCCTGCTCATGGCGTATTGATCGTGAAGCAAGGCGACACGACAAGAAAAGTTGTGAAGTAAAAAATTCTTCTATCACCTATCAAATACATTGCCCACCTTTGGTTACTTACCGTACCAAGGGTGGGCATTTCTTCTTATCTTCCTCTGCCTCAAATATTTTCCAATAAATTCCTTGCTTCTTTCAGAAGAAGCGATAATCTCCAATCATGGAGATATAACTTTTTTAGATATGGCTTTACCAATCCATAATTTTGCGTATATCAAAGCTTACAGAGCCAAATCTATCAAACTGAGACAACCAAGCTGGTACCTCCTTATTCATCCATCCCATAACATTCTTCATTTCATCGTGTATCATCTCAACTTCATCGAGATTCCAACAAATTGCTTCATTATGATCTATCCTATTGCGCAAGCGACGGAATTTGTTTAAGAAGCTAGCAACTATCTTTCTTTGCCGATTAGCTTTCTTCATAAAGGGGAAAGCTCTCCTTAAATCTTTCCAAAGGATACGTTCGTAGTTTCTATTAAAAAGGGATGTCCAGAAGCCCCAGGTCAATTCTGCTGTAATCTTTGCTGTGGTAATATCTTCTCCTCGTGCAGCAATTTGTTTCTTAGCTGTGCTTATATATTTATTCAGCTCCATTAAGCCTGGAGTTGTAGAGAATACGACATACCAATCTTCTCTTTTGGCAAATGCCACAAGTTCCCGAACTACGGAATTACGGAGTTCTACCTCAAAGACAGAAAGACATGGGTACATAGCTTCGGAAAGCATTATGTTACATTGATAATGCTTAATTGCCTTTACTTCATCCCCAGGATAGAGCAAGAAATATTTCTTCATTCTATCTGTCGAGAAAACTTTTTCGAAAAAATCTTTGGTATATTCCATTTTAATTCTTATCTTTGCAGCGCAGTCCCGGTAAGGCCCTCTCCCAGATTATTCGATGCTGGTGATGACCCCGGGTTTTTTATTTTTGCAAAAGTATATAAATATTTTGATAGTGACAACAATAAAGCCTGTTTTCTTTGCTTTTTTCTGTTATTCCTTCACCCTTAAACATTTTCCCGTAAATTTCTTGCATCTTTCGGAAGAAAAGTGTAATTTTGCATAAGATTAGCTGCGCTCGGCAATTTGAAAGCAAGCTTTCATTGCGCTCACTGGCATAATCTTTGCAATCGAGAAAAGAAGAATCATAAAAACAAGGAGGTTAAGTATGGACAACAAGAATATTTCATCAGAAGCATTTCTCTCCAATGATGGAGATATGACTTCTTTTAGATATGGCAATAGTAATATCCGATTTCGTACTCCAAAACGCCTCAAACGATTCACAGAGGTTAAGGAATGGGATAATGGATATATTGTTGTCATGGCTGATTATGAGGGCATTGGTGAAACAGAAGAGTATATTGACCTTTTGCCCATATTGAAGAATCTTTATATAAATCCTACGACATTTCTCAAACCAATCAAGTCAGTTAAAATAGATTATCATGAAGGAAGAAGAAATTAAAGCCGTAGCTGAAAAAGCAATAATGATTGTTTGCGGATATGCATTTTCGCAAAGTGAAGAAGGCTTTATACGTGTAGTATATCTACACCCGCCATATCATGCTCTTGTGATGACAAGAGAGGGTGATGTAATAGAAACCAATATGGATGATATTGAAATCAGCATTGTTCAAAAGTATTGGAAACGAAACAAGAATTTAATGGAACAAACTTATGCCTAAATATTACGATTTTATGATATGTGGGTATTACCTATATTTTACTTCACATTGTATAGTAGAAGCTATGCATGTACATGCGAGTGACCGACACTTAACGGAATCTGGCTCAGCCAAGTTGTTTGTTTTAGGAAATGGTGATACAGTCGTAAAAGAGCAGGGTGTTCTGACCAATAAAGAAATGAGAATAATTCGTGAATTCATTAAAGACAACTATCAAGAAATGTTCTTGAAATGGTCGGAAATGAGCAATAATGGATTTTATCGTGGAGAACATTAATATAAGAAGGTTGATATGAGCAAGTGCTTTTCACATAATATTAGCTGCGCTCGGCAATACCTATAATGCCCACCTTTGGTTACTTACCGTACCAAGGGTGGGCATTGTTGTTTTTTTCATCTTTACTTTTCCCTAAGGAATATCGCAGAACAAATCATCGTATGATGACTTTACGTACTTCGCCATTGGCGTAACGTACGATGCAGACTCCGGGGCGAGGACCATCGAGGCGGGTTCCATTGAGCGAGTAATAAGCCACGATGCCATTCTCTTCGCCCGCCACGATGTCATGAATGCCAGAGTCGATGGTTGGGTCTACTACCTTCACCTCATCAAGGAAGAAACGCTTCTTGTCGGCCTTGAAGGTAACCTTTACTGTGCCAGTAGCTGTGATGTTGACACCAAACTGTTTCCATAAACCTTTTGGAATCTCAACGGTAGTCTTCGACAACGTGCCATTGTTGACAGAAAGCGTCAGGGAGGTGGCATCATGAGTGCCGTCCCACCCTCCTGCCTTGAATGACAGATAAGCAGAGCCATTGACGGAAAAGGCAGGAGTCGTGATAACACCAGCCGTACTGCTGTTGCCCAATCGTACACATTGATTGCCAGAAAAGATCTTATTAGAACTGGTCCAGCCATTATTGTCGAACTCCATACTGAGGGCTTCAGACCCAGCTACTCCATTGCCACTCCACTGATTATCATTGCCTCCTGTTCCACCACACTTATCAAAAGACTCGTACAACAAGACTGAGCCAGATGGTGTGACAGGAGTATCGGGATCGGTCTCTCCCCCACCGCCACTACTGCGGTCTGCCTTGCTGAAGGTGAGCGAGGCTGTTCTGTCGGATGCCACACTGATATCCGTGATGTCGATGTGCATATACTTGGTGCCATCGCTATTCTTATTATATAAGGTAGCAGCAGGATTGGACTCGGCGGTAAGACTGTTGTTGGTGTTATAGGGGTAAAGGTCGGAAGTAACGCCATCATCTGACGTAGACTTGCCTGCACGGAAGATGGTAAAACGCTGATGATCGTTATAATAAACATTTTCATTTTCATCATAGTAATTCCCCTTTGTATTGGGCATATTATTCCACCAGATATAGGCATCATAGTCCACATGGGTAATCATCACACCTTCAGAAGGAAGATAAGCATCCCAACCTGTGTTTTGACGATTTTCAACGATGTAATATTCATCCTCGTGCGCCTTGTTTTTCAGCACATAGGCACCGCCACCCTCGCTGATGGCTTTCAGTCCTGTGACGTTGAGGGCTTCATCTATATGGGTAACATCCTGATATGTCAACCAGCCACACTCATGCTTCTCGTAAGCCGAATAACCTGCAGGACATTTGCCGTCACCATTATTATTACCTGCACACATCAGATCGTAAGCGCCCATTCCGAACCATCCAGAATAACCAGTATCATACAAGTCAGGGAATCCCATGCAATGGGAGAACTCATGGCAAAAAGTTCCGATACCATCGAGTATGCCACGACCATTCAGCTCTGCACTGCAGGCATAGGTGTCTACCTTAACACCATTGAAGGAAAGAGACTTGCCATAATCGGATGCTGAAAGAGCAAACTCGTGTGGCCATATCGTAGATACAGCACCGCCATCAGCCTCTCCCTTTCCAGCATAAAGCACAAATACCTGATCTACTTCGCCATCGCCGTCCCAGTCGTATTTGGAGAAATCAACGCCCTGAGTAGCTGCCCACTGACAAGCCTCAGCTACCATCTCGCCAGCGTGAAGGTCGTTGCCATGAGAATCATTTCCTCCATAATAGGAACATGGGTTCTTCAGCTGACAGATACCTACAACATCAAAGTCGAGTTCGAACTGTCCTGCACTCTGCGCCTTGAAGTAATCTTTCACACTGCCGTTGAATCCATTGTCGGTATAGTTCTCAGCATTGGCTATCTTGTTGTACAAAGCACGGTCGTGACCACTCTGAAACTTGGAGTCGGTAAACTGAGCCAAGATGATCAGTCCCTTCTTCGTGCCTTGGAAAATATTAGTAACATCAGCCTTTCGCCTCACTGCGCGACGATTGTTGGCCTTGGCTCTCCGTGCCACAGCCTTGCGACGAGAATTCGAGAATTGGCTATCAGAATAAACCTGATAAGTTGCTGAAGCAGCATCATAGAGATAACGTGTTCCGTCCTCACTCTGGTAATAGTGCATGAACTCATCGCCAACCAACTGTACCTTGACCTGTGTGCCATCAGTGAGCGAAATGGTGCGCCAGACTCCTGGCTTGGCGGGTACTGCCATTGCCGACAAGACAACAAAGAGCACAACCCATAGTGTAAACCATCTTTTCATCGTAAGTCTTTTCGTTGTGTTTTAGTAATTGAATATTATAGAACTTCAGCAAGTTCAGAAGTTATAGAATTTGTGTAACCATCCGTTAAGCGACGCAAATTTACGCATTTTATTTTCACCCCACAAGATTTTCTGCATAATTCTTGAAAAACTATCGACTTTTCGCTAATGAGGAAGTTATCTTTCCCCAAAAAGACACTACATAGAAATGTGGGATAGAAAGAGAAAAGAAAAAAGTCCCGCATCATAAACATGACACGGGACTTTTGGGTGGATTATCCTATCCTACAGAGAACCCCAAAGGCTCTCTGATGGATAGAAGAAAGAATTTACTTGAGTGCGAACTTAATGGCAGAAACCTTACCATCGATGTCGGCTACGAGGTGATAAACACCTGCTATAGAGCCAGACAGGTTAAGGCTAACCTTATCGCCTGCATGTACAGGAGCGGCTATCTGCTGAGCCATCAGCTGACCGGCATTGCTGTAAACACGGAGCACGGCCTTGTCGGCATTGACATGGAGAGTAACCTCACCATTCTCGTTGACCGTTATATCACCCTTGTTGCTGCCATCGGCCTCAACACCGTCGATGCCTGTGGTCTCTGATACGGTCAGAGAGATGACACCTGTAGAAGAAGCACCGTTGGCATCGGTAGCCACTACGTTGATTTTGGTCTTACCTGCTGCCTTGCCAGCCACGATGAATCCATCTTCCGACTTGAAGACAGTAGCTACAGAGGCATCCTCAACAGAAGCTGTGTAGGTCATCTTGTCGCCATCCACATCCTTGAAGAGCTCAGCGAAGTTGTACTGACCAGAGGTCTCGCCAACCTTCATAGCCAACTCTGTGGCACCGACGTACTCAGGAGCACGGTTGGTATGCTCTACATTGTAGTTGACAACAGCTGAGCTTACATTGCCAGACTCGTCCTTGGCATTAATGGTGAAGGTATGCTTGCCAGCTGTACCGTAATCAGGAGCAAGAACGACACGGAGCTTTAAGCTGCCGCCTTCCTCAACAGAATAAGTACCATTGCTTTCAGAAATACCTTCCTGAGTGCCGTCCTCATTCTCATAACTCTCAACAGCAGCGATGTCGTCTACATCTTTCAGACTTACAGTGAAAGGCTCGCCCTCGGCATCAGCAACAGTTACATCAACAGCTGCCTTGCTTGCCTCAGGAACAGTGGTCTCACCTTCAGGAGCGGTGATGGTAGGAGCTGCATTCTTGTCGAGATAGATGTGATAGTTGTAGAGCTTGTTCATAGGATCATTGCTCTTCACTACGAGAGTAGCCTTATTGTTCTTAGAGAAGTAAGCGCTCTTGGCATTCACCTCAAACTGTACAGGAATAGACTCGCCAGGAGCAATCTCACCTTCCTTCTTCTCGTTGAGCAACTTAATCCATGGTTCACCCTTCTCCTTCTCGATACAAGTCATGAAGTAACCGAAGGCGCCATAGCTGTAAGCATTGTCGTAGAGTGTCTCAATGTCAACCCAGCCACCCAAAGACTTCAGGTGTGCCATGTAGCGATTGGTCTCCATATCGCCATCCTTGGTTGCCATCATGGCTGATGACTTGTAGCCGGCAGGATACTTCAATACGACATAGAAGGTATCGGCAGGATTGATGTAGATAGGGTTGTCAAACTCCAACATACGTGCAGCACCCTGGTAGCTGCCATCATCACGAGGTTCTTCCTTGGCAATATGAATCTTGCCATGGCCGATGGTCTTCTCGGTAGCAGTAACATCATTGCCCAGAATAACAGAAGCCTCGATGTCCACATTCTCCAAGTCGCCTACAGTACCGACGAAGTAGAGATGAGTAAGATTGAAACCTTCTGCAGGAGCCTCATAACGAGTTGCTGCATAGAAGTTCTCATCCAGAGCAGTAGCACCCGTACCCATCAGGGCAGCCTGAGCATTTTCTACAGGGTTGAGTACTGGATAATAGAGCGCATTACCCTCATAGCCCTTAGGCAAGTCGTAGATGAACTTCTGATCGTCCTTCACCTTCTTCAAGCCAAGAGCCTTCACCATGCCCTTCTTGCCGGAAATCTTCTCTACACAGGTAGCCACGAAGTTCTTGGCTGCATCCTGTGAAGGATAAGAGATGACGTTATAGGCAGGAGCAGGATCGTTGCCGTCCTCATACTCATTGCCTGCATCACGACCAGATGGATCGAGACTCAATGAGTAAGTAAGCTTATACTCGCCTTCGTTCATCAAATTGACGGTAGAAGTGCCCTTATAGTCAGAAGCCACATTCTCAATGTGCAACTCCTCTTGGTCGAATGACAAGACAGGAGCCTCTGTGATATTCAGCTTGATGGTAGAGGTGTGTGTCTCCTCATTCAAGCCCTCTACTGTAAATATGAGAGGGAATTCCTTCTTATGTACTTCATATACAATATAAGGTGCGATTCTGAACTTCACGGTGTCGGTACCTACTACGATAGGAGCCATCATACCGCTCTGGTATGGAATCCATGCCTTGGCTGTAGCATCATCAGCAAGTGCCATTGGACCTGGGTCGATACCGTCGTCACCGCCATAGTTGCTTTGTGCAGCATAGACCTCAAGTTTACCTTCTGGAGCAGAAGGCTCCTCAACATCAGGGTCATCAGACTCCGAGCCAGTAAACATCTCAGAAGCAACGTCTGTGATAGTGAATGCCTTGGTTCCCTTGTTGACTACATAGAATTCATAGTATGAAGGATCCATTGCGTTCTCATCTACAGGCTGCTCAACATTGATTATCTCAGGGAACTCAGCCTGAGCCTCACCAGTGATATTCAGCTTAACAGGAATCTTAACGCTTGCACTAGAAGGATCGTTGGTTGTAACGTTCAACTCATAATCATAAGTATCAGCCAGCTGGTTAGCCTTCAGCTCAACCGGCATTTCAACCTGCTCACCTGGAGCCACTACATAGTTCTTATATGGAGAGAACTCAACGGCATTGCCGTCGGTGATATACATATCAGCAGGAGTAATACCACGAGTACCGGTATGATCCATGATACCACAGAGACCGAATACGCCCAACTGGAATCCATCAGGATCTACATTGTACTGGAACTTGAAGGAACCATCCTTGCGGAGAATCACCTCAAAGTTCATACCCTGCATCATCGTATTGCCATAATTCTTATAGCTTACAATGACCTCATCATCCTTTGCCTTATAATATACACCATCAGAAGATGGAGTATTCATAGAGTGGTTACCCCAGAATGGGCAGATGATGTTGGTATAGAAGGTTTCTGTTGTTGGCAGACTTGCTGGTGGCTCAGGGAACTGCTTGTAATCCTCTACCGGTGCATCGAAAGATACGAAACCAGTATTGTAGATATACATGCTCTTATACTTCTTGCCATAGAATGGGAACTCGAATGGAAGTTCCACCTTCTTGAAGTCTGTCTTATCAATATAGTATGCATAAGGCATGTGCTCAGTATAGTCGTTGGTGATATCTACCCAGTTATAAGGTATATCGAAGCCATCGAGCTTAGACTTGAACACATAATCAACAGAAGACTTTCCTGTAGCCTCCAGGTCGGAAGCTGTATACCAAGAAGCAGGCTCAGCAGAGAACGTAAGATTCTCATCGCCCTCGTTGGTTACCTGGATTGTCTTTTCTACATTGGTACCATAAGGAGTTTCAACCTCCAGGCTCTCTGGATTACTCTTCCAGGTAGGATTACCAATCACCTCAGCCTTCAATGGGATTTCCTTGGTTGTACCATCCTGATAGGTGATGACGAGAACATCTTCTACAGTACCCTTCTCGGCAGTAGGCAATGTCACAACGATATCCTTGCCCTGACCTGCAGGAACAGAGAAGGCCGCATTCATTTCTTCAGCGAGAGTAAACTTGCCGTTCTTGACAGTTACGCTTGTCACGTTGAGAGCATCCTTACCGTTGTTGCTCAACAATACTGTGCGCTGCTGGGCAGAAGTGCGGAATACCTTACCGAAATCTACGCTGGTAGAATCGAGAGCAGCCTCAGCCTTCAGGTTGTCGCCAACGATGTTGGCAGTCAACTTGACAGATGCACTTGGGTTGGTTGGATCGTTGGTGATAACGGTGAGATAGTTGGTCAGAGGTCCTGCCACCAATTCATCGTTGGCTGCCAATGTTACCTTGATTTCCTTGCTTTCACCATTGCCTACATAGCCATCAGTGCTTGACAGGCTCTTGATCATAGACTTGGCAGGAGCCACAATCTTGATGGCGCTGCCTGTAACGATATCATAATAAGGAGCATCCAGACCACCATTGCTCTCCTGTACCTTGTTGGCATCAACAAATATACAAGGATCGGAAGCAGCAATATCGCTGACACCTACGAAGTTGTGACCACCAGAGCCGAATACGCCAGCTGGATTATAATCATCGTAGTAAACCTCAACACTTCCGTCAGGGCAAAGAGCCATGTGGAAGCTGATGGTTGTGGTCTCGCCGGCACCATTGGTTGCAGGAGTTACCACATCCTTGAACTTGATATAGAGTTTACCGTTCTTATGACCATAGGTAATCTTACTGTTGGCACCCATGTCCATCCAGCCAGAATTGGTATAAGCCGAAATATAGCCCAATCCCTGTACACAATCGCCAGTAGGAACCATACAAGAGATACGGCCATCCATCTGCTGCATGGAGACACCACCATAAGAAGATACGTAAATCTGCTCGTAGTCCTTGCCATAGAATGGGAACTTGAAGCCCACCTTGATAGGACCCGACTGCCAGTTGTCGTTAGTGAACTGAGAGGTGATGTCCTTCTCGTCAGCCAACTCTGGAGCAGTCTCGTACTCGAATGATTCATCACCGGCAACATTAGAGATGGTAGTATAACCAAACTTATGTACTTTGGCAGTAGAACCTACTATCTTCTCGGAAGAGAACTTAGGGAATACATACTGCAAAGGATAGTTACCCGTGTTACTGATGGTGATGGTAGTAGTCTTATCCTCACCGCCTACCTTCAGGTCGCCTGCATCATAAGCATCAGGAGTTACACTCTGCTTGGCAGGAACTGAAGCGACACCGCGAACCAGGAATGAATACTGCTGACCATTCTTATCGGTCAGGGTGATGGTACTGCTGAAGTTGCCCTCCGTGGTAGGAGCGAACGTCACAGGCAACGTACCGGTAGAGCGGGCTGCAATATTATTGGCACCCTTTGACACATTGAACTGATCGGATGAAGACTTCACGTTCTTTGGAGCCTGGAGCCTACCATAGTTACCACCAAATACACCATAACCGCTATTGGTCAACTCTACATCAATGGTCTTGGTCTGACCCACCAGCAAGTCACCGAAGTCAACCAGCTGCTGGCTGTGCAGTTCAGGCTTATAGCCCTTCACGGTCATAGACAAAGCAACCTGCTGCTTGGAATCAACAGCCTCATTGCTCTTGACATGGATATTGAAGTTGTAAGTACCATTCACCAGTTTCTGACCATCATTCTTCAGAGTAACCTTCTGGCTTTCGTTAGGACGAACCTCACCGCTAATAGGCTCAGGGTTGAGCACCTCACTCCAGTCTGGGTTCTTGCTGATGGCCTGTACTGCCCATGTGAGCTGACTGGCTACAGCCTCGAAACTGGTGCCCTTGAGCACCTCACTCAACTGAGTCCAGGTTGTACCGTTATCAGAGCTATAGAAGCTGTACTGGGCAACATCGGTTCGGGAAGTCTTGCCTGTAGCCAATGGGTTCTTGGCGCCAGCAGGGAACTTAGCCACTACCCAGAAGCTTGAACCAGGAGCAAAGTGAATCTGCTCTTTCAGGGTAATAGGATAATTGTATGCCCAGAAGCCATAATTAACCTTCTGAATCAAACTTGCAGTAGAGATAGAACGTGAACCGTCGTAGATTTCAATCTCAGGATCCTGTCCGTTCTGTCCCTGAATACGAAGATCGGTCAGGTTGAAACCATTAGGATAAGTTGCCTTATCTACATAGAAATACTGAGCCAAAGCATTTGGCAGCTTGGTATCAGTTTCACCGATATAGCTGTACACCTGGTTGGAATAGGTCAAAGTGTCTGGCCAGTCCTTAGCCTGATAGTTTGAAGTAGCCACAGCATTGCGCTTCACAAGTGTTGGGCTGACTGTACCGCTGAAAGGAAGAACCTGACCTGGGTTTGGATTCTTGATACGACCGCTGGTAGACATAGTAGCTCGGGTCGTAGCAGTAGTAAGCTGATACTTCAACACGCCCTCACCTGCATTCTTTACATTGAAAGAAGCCTCGGCTGTGGAAGCCTTGGTGGCATCTACGGTCATAGAAAGGTTCTTCTGGTCTACCTGAACCTTAGGACCTGCATTGGTGGTAGCCTCCTTGATGGGAGAAACGGCAGAAGCCTTACCCCAACGGTTGTAAGCCACAATGGCGAAGTAGTACTTGGTAGAAGCCTTCAGACCATCCAACTCATAAGACATCTTGTCGCCTGAATACTTAAACTTGGTATCTACTGATACTGAGCTCAACTTGTTCAAGTCGTCTGTAGCAGTGAAAGCCTCTGTGCTATAATAAATCACATGATGGTCGATGCTCTTCTCTTCGGTTTCAGGAATCGTCCATTCGATGAGAGCATTGTCGTGAGATGCAGTAACAGTGAAGTCGGCAACAGCCTCAGGCACGCTACCCTCCTTACCCTGCAAAGCCTTGTAAGCATCGATATAACCGGAACCCATCAAGCCCTTGTACTCAGGATTCTGAGTATACAGGTCGTTTACAGAAGTGGTAAGCAAGGTGCGGAGAGTCTCATTAGAGAACTGCTTGTTACCATACTTGGAAAGAATCAAGGCTGCAATACCAGATACATGAGGACATGCCATAGAGGTTCCCTCATTATAACCGTAGGTACTGTTAGGCAAGGTACTCAATACGCCATACTGCTGACCATTGTCTTCCAAACCACCAGGGGCTGTCACATCAACCCACTTGCCACGGTTGGAATAATAAGCCACGCTTCCGTCAGGAGCCATGGAACCAACAGCCACAACCTTGTCAAGACAACCAGGATAATAGTTGCCTTCCTCACCATTGTTACCGGCAGCAAAGATACAGAGACCTCCGTTCATCTTGTCGCCACCACCATTCTTGGTGAAGTAATCAACAGCTTCGGTAACCGACTTATCCTCATCGTCTGCAACACTGGCACCCCAGGAACACTGGGCAATGCTGGCACCGCGGTCGGCTGCATAAACAATGGCTTGACCGAAATCAGCTACTGCAGAACTGCTGGCACGGCTGTCGAATACCTGGCAGACCATCATCTTGACACCGCCCTTACCGTCGCTACCACCGGCAACACCGCAGACACCGATACCATTATTATTGGTGGCACCTACGGTACCTGCTACGTGAGTACCATGAGAGTGAGCGTTGATATCGCTTGAATTGATAACGAAGTTGAAGCCGTAGATATCATCTACAAAGCCATCCTTATCATCATCAACACCAGGCTCACCGTTCAACTCGGCTGCGTTGATCCACACATTGTCCTTCAGGTCGGGGTGATCTACCTGGAAACCACCATCAATGATGGCAACCACAACATCCTTAGAACCGGTAACACCAGTTTCCCAAGCCTTGAACACATTGGCATCGGCACCCACCTTGGTACCTGCGATATGACCATCGTTGTTGTAATGCCACTGGTCATTGAGCAATGGGTCGTTGAAAGGCATGGTAGAAGCAGCCTTGGCTGCCTTTGCCACTGCAGCTGGCGAAACCTCCAGGAAACGCTCACCGCCTATGGGTTTGTAAACCGGTATGCGCTGGGCATAAGCCACACCCTCTGTAGAACGGAGCAAGTTACGGGCTTGTGCCAGTTTCATACCTGATGCCTCGTAGTGGACATCGTACCAAAGATCCAGTCCTGCTGCCTTGTGCTTAGCCTCATCCTTACCGGCATAAGGGAAAACACGGGTCATAGAGACTGCCTTTACTTTCTGACTGACCCTGTCGAGCGGGGTCACGCCAGTCTGAACATACTTCTTGCTCGTACCTTTCACCGACAGCGGAAGCTTGGCAGACACCAAACGGTCGGCTATCTCGCGCTGGAGTTTGACACGAACGACACCCTCTACGTAATTACCATCCGCAGAGGTTGCTGTAGAAGAAGATACAGACTGCGCCTGAATACGTACGCTACTGCCTAAACACAGCATCGCACATACTAACAAAAGTAATCTTCTTGTCATCTTGAAAATGTTGTAAAAAATAAATATAAAACAAATAATAGTATATTATAATGCTATACGTAAATAAGTGTCGAAACAATCTGATAAGTGTTGATACGCCCTCATGAGTGTCTGTACGACACTAACTTTTTCTCTCGGGTGCAAAAGTAAATAAATTAATTGATATACGCAAGCATTTCTGACAGTTTTGTATAAAAAGACAGTAAAAATACATCATTTTGCACTTAATTACGGCTGCAACTTACAGCCACCCCATTTATCCATACTTTAACTTACAAAATATTATTTTTAGTTATTCTGAAATTAAGAGGTTATCGCATGACTGAGGTATTAAGGAATCAATTCCTCGAACAAAGATCATCTGTAATGGAAGTTAAACTCGTTAAAGGAAGTTAGAGAATAGGTTGTCTTCACCATGGAAAAGAGAAAAAGGCGTACCTTTACAAAAAATAACACGCAAAATAAAAACAAAGCAGAAAAAAGAAAAGAGAGAAATATTATGAAGAAAACATTCGCATTATTATGCTTTCTGTGTGCATTCATCATGAATGCCACGGCACAGACATGGGTAGGAACCTGGGCTACAGCTCCACAAGCTGCCGTGAAGAGCAAAGTGTTATACAGCAATACGCCCCACTCCATCAGACAAGTGGTGAAGGTATCATTGGGCGGCGAGGTGATACGACTGAAACTGAGCAACATCTACAGTTCTGAACCCGTGATGATACGTTCGGTCTATATCGCCCATGCCAAAGACTCATTTGGCGTAGACGCCAAGAGCGCTGAGTACCTGAAGTTTCACGGCAAGTACAAGACTGTAATTCCTGCTGGCAAGGCGATAGAGAGCGACCCACTGAAGTTCAACCTCAGACCTTTGGAGCGCGTTGCCATTACCATCAACTACACCTCATCGCCAGCCAAGCCTACCATGCACCCTGGCTCCCGCACCACCTCCTATATCATGAAAGGTGTCACCAATGCTCACTCCAATTTCAAAAAAGCACAACGCGTGAACCACTGGTACACTATCGCTGGCATTGATGTGTACACGATGAAAAACAACCTGAGCGCCATTGCCATCATAGGAAACTCAATAACCGATGGTCGCGGAACAACCGACAATGCACAGAACCGATGGCCCGACATCATGAGCGAGATGCTGCACCTGAAACATAAGATTACCAATCAGGGCGTACTCAACTTAGGTATCGGATCCAATCAGGTGGTAGTGCCCGGAGGAATAGGGACATTGGCCAAAGACCGATACGACCGCGACATCCTGGGACAATGCGGTGTGAAGAAGGTGATTATCTTCGAAGGTGTCAACGATATAGGAAACACTAAGAGCGGAAACAGCGAGACAACAGCGCGACTGCTGATAGAGAGTTATCAGAACATGATCAAGAAGGCAAAGGCCAAGCGCATGAAGGTGTATCTTGCCACCATCACGCCTTTCAAGGGTGCAAGCTATTACACTTATTTCCACGAGGCTTGCCGACAATACGTGAACGACTGGATACGCAGTCAGGGCAAGGAGAAAAAGGTGGATGGCGTGCTCGACTTTGCCAAACTGATGCAAGATTCTGCCGATGAGCACAGAATGAAGAAGGAATATGTATGCAGCGACTGGCTGCATCCCAACGCCGCAGGATATAAGGTAATGGGAATCTATGCGGCAGAAATAGTCAAATAGATTTGGAGGAGTTAAAGGAGTTAAGGCACTTGAGGTTTGGAGGAGTTAAGGAGTTAAAGGAGTTATCGCTCCCTGCGGTCGCTGAGGAGTTAAGACAACAGCTTTTTTGCTTAGCCTTCAAACAATAAGGCATTTGTCTTAACTCCTTTAACTCCTTAACTCCTTAACTCCATGAAATAACTCCAAAAAATAACCCCTTACTTCAATACAATCTTGCAGTCTTCCAGGCTCTCAACCGTAGCGAGCGCCTCATAGCGCATTCCCTCACGGCGCAGGAAGTCGCCACCATGCTGGAAGGCTTTCTCAATGATGAAGCCCATCGCCTCTATCTTGGCGCCAGCCTTTTCGCAGAGTTCCATCACGCCCTTGGAAGCATTGCCATTGGCGAGGAAGTCGTCGATAAAGATGACATGGTCGTCGGGAGTAAGATAGCTGTCGCTCACACAAACCGTATAGTCGCGGTCCTTGGTGAAAGAGTGAACCACAGAAGTAATCATACCCTCCATCGTCTTGGGCTGTTTCTTCTTGACGAAGACCACAGGAAGATGGGTCAGATAACCTACCATGATGGCAGGAGCGATACCCGATGCCTCAATGGTAATGATCTTGTTGTACTTAATGTCCTGGAACAGACGAACAAACTCCTTCGCCAAATCCATCATCAAGATAGGATCCATCTGGTGATTTACGAAACTGTCTACTTTTAAGATTCCACCAGGAAAACATCTGCCTTCCTGCATAATTCTTTCTTTCAGCAAATCCATTATGAATAGAATTTTATAGTAATATTAGCAAATAATTCTCTTTTTATTGTTCCAGATCCTTTGGCAACACGAGGTTGAGAACCACAGCAAGCAGGAAGACCACAGCCACGCAGTTGTCGGCAAACACCGTGCGGACAATCTCAGGGAAGATGTTGAACATGCCTGTAGCCTGGGTGAAGCCAAGGCCTACACTAAGCGAAAGGCTCACGATCACCATGTTGCGCTGTGAGAAACCCGTACGCGCCATCATACCGAAACCGGCAAAGAGGATGCTACCAAACATCATAATGGTGCAACCGCCCAAAACAGCCTGAGGAATGGTGGTGAGCACATAGCCTATGGCAGGGAACACGCCACCGATAATCATTATCAAGGCTCCCATGGCAATGGTGAAACGGTTGACCACACCCGACATGGCTGCCAATCCCACATTCTGACTGAACGAGGTGATAGGAGTACAACCGAAGAGACCAGACACCGTGCTGACGAAACCATCGCAGCAAACGGCAGAGCCCATCTCCTTGGTCTGAGGATTGCGCTTCAGCGCACTGTTGCAAAGGGCAGAAGTATCACCTATCGTCTCTGTGGCTGACACAAGATAGACGGCTACCACCGAGAGGATGGCACCGATATGAAACTCGGGAGTGAAAGGCAGAAGCTGGGGCAAGGCAACGAGCGAGAGACCGGTGAGTCCGCTGAAATTGACCATACCCATGAAGCAGGCAAGAATGTAGCCTACGATCAGACCCATAAGAACAGACAGCGAACGGAGGAAACCCTTGGCAAAAATCTGGCAGAGCAGACAGGCCAATAAGGTGACACTTCCAACAATCCAGTTGTTCACACTGCCGAAATCTGCAGCACCCTGTCCTCCAGCAAACGAGTTGGCACCTACAGGAAGTAGGGAGAAACCAATGGCGGTAACCACCGTAGCAGCCACAACGGGCGGAATGAGTTTAATCCAATACTTGGCAAAGAGTCCAAGCGTTCCCTCTATCAATCCACCAATGATAACCGCACCAATGAGGGTTCCCATGCCCTGAGAACCGGCAATGGCAATGGCCAGAGAAAGGAAGGTGAAGGAAATACCCATCACGATAGGCAGGCGCGAGCCAATACACCAAACGGGATAAAGCTGTACCAACGTACCGATACCGGCTATGACCATACAGTTTTGGATAAGCACGGCGCTCACTGAACTGTCCAAGCCTACGGCTCCGGCAAGAATCATAATAGGAGCAATGTTGCTCACAAACATGGCCAGCACATGCTGAAGACCGAAAGGAAGTGCTTTGGCGACGGGCACTCTGCCGTCGAGCTTGTAGAGATTTTCTATTGACTGTTCCATTGTCACATATATATAATTTCAGAAAGATGCGGCAAAAGTACAAATAAAATCCGAGAAATACACCCCTTTCATCGCATTATTTGAACAACAGGAGAAAAAATATGCATCAATAATTTTGTTTTCACTGCAAATAACTGTACTTTTGCATCATCATTCCGGATAAAACAACAAGCAATGGAAAATCAATACATCAAGCAGTTCCCTGACCTGATGCAGGGCAAGAAAATCATGTATGTGCACGGCTTCCTCTCCTCGGGACAGAGCGGCACGGTAAAGATGTTGCAGGAGTTGATGCCTAATGCCACACTCGTGGCTGAGGACATTCCCGTGCATGCCGAAGAAGCCATAGAGATGCTGCGGGATATGCAGCAGAGGGAGAAACCCGACCTGATTGTAGGCACCTCCATGGGTGGTATGTTCACTGAGATGCTCCATGGCACCGACCGCATCTTGGTAAACCCTGCTTTCGAGATGGGCAACACCATGAGCAGTATGACGGGAAAACAGGAGTTTCAGAACCCGCGCAAGGACGGAGTGCAGGAGCTGATGGTGAACAAGGGACTCATCAAGGAGTACAAGGACATTACCGCCCTGTGCTTTCAGAATGTAACACCCGAGGAACGAAACCGTGTCTACGGACTCTTTGGCGACAAAGACCCTGTGGTTCATACCTTCGACCTCTTCCACGAGCATTATCCACAAGCCATCCGCTTCCATGGTGAGCATCGGCTGATAGACAAGGTGGCATTCCATTATCTCGCACCCGTCATCCGATGGATAGACGACAAACAGAACGGAAAGGAACGCCCCATCGTGTATATCGACTTCGATGCCCTGCACGACAGTTACTGGAAAGCCACCAGCTCAATGCACAAGGCCTATGAGATGCTGATAGAATATTATAATGTGTACATTGTGGCACAGGCACCCACCAACGACCATGACTATATGGCTCGTGTCATAACCTGGGTAGAGGAGTACCTATCTGCCCCAGCCTACAACCACGTCATTTTCTGCAACCAGAAGGCATTGCTCTATGGCGACTACTTCATCGACCCCTGTCCCGACAAGGGCTTCATGGGCACAGCCATCGAGTATGGCAGCGATGAATTCAAGACTTTTGAGGAAATCATCACCTTCTTCGAGCGCTTGGGAGGACAATAAAGATCCTCTCCTTATTCGAACTCGATGAGGAAATCGGTGAGCGACTTGTCGGTAGGAATGCCCAACTTCTTTCTGAGTCGGTATCTTGCACCTTCCACACCACGGATGGTAAGGTGAGTGAAGTTGGCAATATCCTTCGTATTCAGGTTCAGGCGCAAGAGGGCACACACTTTCAGGTCGTTCGACGTGAGGTCGGGATATTTCTCACGCAGACTGCGGAAGAACTTCTTGTGTATCAGGTCGAAGTTGTTTTGGAACGTATTCCAGAACAAGTCGTTGTCGCCACTCTTCATCTGCAACAACAGTTTGCTGGCATTCTTGGTGGTGATGGTTCCCTTGCGCATGCCTTCAAGCAAAGTTTCCTTCGCCTCACTGATGGAGTTGTTCATCGCCACCATATCGAAAGCCATGCTTGCCACGTCCTTTCCCTTAAGGGCGAGTTCGTTCTCCAAGAGTTGCTTCTGCTGTTCGGCAATGATGCGTTCCTGTTCCAACGATTTCATCTTCTGCTCCATCAACTCTTTTTCGGCAATCTTCTTATTGCGACGAATAATCTTGTTGGTGCGCCAGCGGGTATAGCCATACACCAAAGCTGAAAGCAGCAACAGATACATCAGCCACGCCCACCATGAGAGCAGGAAAGGTGCGGGGAAAGAGAAACAATAGACAAGAGGCTTGCCTATGATGTCGCCCTTGAGGTTTTTGACCACCACCGTCAGTTCATAATCTCCAAAGCCGAAGTTGCTGTACACGATCTCTGGCGAATAGGAAGACTCGGTAAGCGTATTGCCTCCACCCTTCAGCGTATAGCAGAACAGCAGCTTGTCGTTATCGTAGTTGGGGAACGACACCCTAAGCCGAATGTTACCCCATGCCTTCACCTTGCCATCGCTGACCACAGGCAGCTGATGCGCCACATTATCACGGTCCTTTGTCGTCACCTCGCTGAATGAAGCCTGATAGCAGGCGGGCTTCTTTCCCATTTCAGCACCTGTGCCCAAATATCTGCCTATACCATCGTTGAGGAAGAAATAGGTGGCACGACCCGAAGCATACATCGAATGTCCATAGATGTTGCACTCCTGCCCAAACGAAGAGTTGGAGATAAAGAACACAGGCAGGTTCTCCTTACTGCCCGAATGCATGAGCCAATAGCCATCGCTATTGAGCAACCAGAAGGTTTTCTTATCAAAGAAGGCAGACGACACGATGCCCATGTCGCTCAACCTGCCGCAACCATAATAGGGCAATATCTGCTTGCGTATATCATCGTAAGTAAAGAGACGGCCACCATACGAGAAGACCACACGTCCCATGATGGTCATCACATGGAATGCATCACCCTTGCTATTGGGCAGCGAAGAATAGAAGTTCACCCTTTCGAATCGCCTCATATCCCTGGAAAGTTCCAGTCGATAGAGACCTTTGCTCATGTGGGCTGCCCAGATGACACCCTGGTTGTCTATTTCTATCTCTCTGATAGGAGCACCGAAGCCTTTCACCGTCCAACCATAGCGCCATTTGTCGCCATCGCGTAAATAAATGCGGAAACTGTTGTAGGAAGACTCTATCAATGCATGCTGACCATAATGCTGATACTCACGCATCATAGTACTGCCCTGATTATCGTTTAAAAGGTCGAAAGACTGATTGCCCACAAGGGCCTTTGTGCCTAAATTGTTGCCGGCAAACACCTGGTTGTCAAACTGAGATACATACCAGTTTTGTCCTTCGCAGCCATTCACTGGAACTATATTGTGTTCCTTCATGTCATATCGCCACACCGACTGGTTGGTGGCAATATACATATCGCTTCCCAATGTGGCTATATCGTAGACCATACCGATGCCCTCGAGTCTCATCACCGAGAGGGGCAAACCCGTATGGATAAGGGCGATGCCATTGTCCAAGGCTGCCCATAAGTTGCCCGTTCTGTCCACCAGGAGGTTGAGCACGGTATTGTTTCCCAGTCCGTTAGCCTTGCTGTAGTGCCACAACACCTTATTGGTATTGAGGTCGATGGCAAAGATTCCACTCTTGATGGTTCCCACCACCAAGGTATGCTTATTGAGCATGACAGTACGGTTGATCAAGGCTTGTCGGAGCAAAGCATCGACATCAGTACGAACAGGCTTCACCTGCTGTCCGTCGTATAGGAAGAGTCCATTCTGGTTGGTGGCCAACAAGAAAAGACTCTTGCCCAACTGGTGCAAGCCCATCACATGATCGTTGCCATAGTCTCTACGATGTAGAATGGGGGGGTAATACGTCTTGCTGACCCGGCACAATCCGTCGGAAATCAATTGAGCATAGAGCTGACCGCCTGTTTGGAAAAACCAGAGCGGCAGATGCTCCTTTATATAATAAGGTGTAACTTTCTTGCCATCGTAAACGAAATAAGAGCAGAATGACTGGAAGTAAATATGTCCATCAGCACCCTTCACGATATTCCATATCTCGTCATTATGCGACTGATATTTTTTGGGCCAAAGAGAATGATACACCATCTTACCCCATTCATCACGCACAAAATAACCGAAGTCGGTATAAGAGCCGACATAGATACGGTCGCCATCAGCAAGAATTGATCGCACCAATCCCTTGCTGGGCAAGGCTATGGTGCGCCACGAATAGCCATCAAAACTGAGCACACCATTATTGTTGGCAAAGTACATAATGCCCCTATCATCCTGCGTACAGCACCAGTTCTGCATGCCATAATGATAAGTGAACGAGTTATAGTATGAGATAATAGGCATAAAAATCTGTGCCTTTGTCATCATTGGACATAGACAAAAGATTAACATGACAAGCCATAAAAACTGCTTTTTCATTCTTTGATTTAGACGGGTTTGTGGTTATGTATTTGCAAAATTAATAAATTTATACCATCTACCAAAGAAAAAAGGCAAAATTTTGTTGTTTCCCTATCTTTCTCTTTTCCAAACATTTAGAAATTGGCATCGTAGTAAAATCGTAGTGCCAAGAAAGCGCATCGTAGTTATATCGTGGCAACAAATTTGCCCAAACCTTTAAAAAGTATTTACTTTGCACTGCAGTTTTGAATTAACAATTATCTTAAAACAAAAAAACATGAAAAAGAACCTATTATTATTCATTTGCGCTTTTGTAGCCCAGCTGGCATTTGCCCAAGCTCAGGCTGTCAAAGGTACTGTCTTGGATAGTTCTGGCGAACCAGTCATTGGCGCCACTGTCAAAGTACTCGGTACAAAGCAAGCTACCGTTACGGACATAGACGGTAACTTCACCATCCAGGAAGTTAATCCTAACGCATCTATCAACATTTCTTATGTGGGTATGCAGCCTGTTACCCTCAAGGCTTCAGGCAACCTCAATGTCACATTGAAGGATGATTTCCAGAACCTCAACGACGTAGTTGTCATCGGTTACGGTTCTGCAAAGGCCAAGGACCTCACCTCACCTATCACCGTGGTTAAGGCAGCCGACATCCAGTCTGTTCCTTCAGCATCGCCTATGACAGCCCTTCAGGGTAAGGTGGCTGGTGTGAACGTTGTAAGTTCAGGTGCACCTGGTAGCGCACCTACCGTTCGCATTCGTGGTGCTGGTTCTTTCAAGAACTCTTCACCTCTTTATGTTGTTGACGGAATGTTCTATGACGACATCACGTTCCTTAACAACGACGACATTCAGGACTTCACCATTCTTAAGGACGCTTCGGCTGCTGCCATCTATGGTGTGCGTGCAGCAAATGGCGTGGTGCTTATCACTACAAAGAAGGGTGCTAAGAATCAGAAAGCACAGATTACATACGACGGCTATGTAGGTTTCCAGAAAGCCTCCAACGTATTGGAACTGTGTAACGCTAAGGAATATGCTACTATGATGCTTGAAGGTAACTACGATGCTTATGTTTCTCATTTCAAGAAGAGTATCGACAACTATGGTGGTAGCTATTCAGATCCAGATTTCCACAACTGGACTTACAACACCGACAACGATTGGTATGATCAGATGCTTCGCACAGCCCTCATCACCAACCACAGCCTAAGCATTGCCGGCGGTTCAGACAAAACCACTTATTCTTTGGGTGGCAGTTACCTCTACCAAGATGGTATCATGGATGTTGACAACAACTATAAGCGCCTCAACTTCCGTGCTGCTGTAGACTATAACGCAACCAACTGGTTGAAGGTGGGCTTCAATGGTGTATTCAGTCAGTCAGAGCAGCAAGTGCCAAACAATGCCGCTTGGCAGAAGGCATTTAACTGTCCTCCTATTGTGGCTCTGTATGATAAAAACAATGACAAGGCCTTCCCGAACAAGTATGGTTCACCCGACGTATTAGGCTACTCTTCCAACTTCTACAACCCAATTGCTTTTGCTGAGTATTACGACTCTAAGAACGAAAGCTATCAGGCACTGACCAATTTCTATGCACAGATAGACTTTATTCCTAACAAGTTGAACCTGCGCAGTAACTATTCTTACAGTTTCCTCTCAACACAAGGTCGCGAGTTTACACCTGCTTACTATGTGAGCAGCTGGCAGCAGTCAACAACAACCAAATTGAGTAAGAGCGAGAACAAATATTACAACCGCATCTGGGATAATACATTGACTTACAACGATCAGTTTGGCAAGCACAAGGTAGGTGCCATGGTTGGTATGTCCATGCGTGAGGAACAATGGCGTAATCTCAATGGTTCTGCCAGCAACGTACCCGATGGCGAGGATGAATACTGGTACATTAAGAACGGTGACGCTACTGGAGCCACAGTAGGCGACGACGGCTATTGCTACCGCGGTCTGTCTTACTTCACACGTCTCAACTACAACTACGATGACAAGTATATGCTCGTCTTCACCATGCGTGCTGACGGTTCTTCAAAATATCAGGAGAAATGGGGTTACTTCCCATCAATCGGTGGAGCCTGGGTTATCTCACAGGAAAACTTCCTGAAAGACCAGAAATGGCTCGACATGCTGAAACTTCGTGCAAGCTGGGGTAAGCTTGGTAACGACCACATCGCAGCTTCTGATGGTTTCAACTCTATAAGCACAGGTAACAAATTCTCTGGTGTATTTGGTAACACCACTATTCCTGGTTATGAGAACTCAAACTACTTCAGTTGGCTGAAGTGGGAGGTTGTAGAGGAGTGGAATGCTGGTTTCAACCTCATTGCTCTCGACAATCGTTTGAACGTTGATATCGACTATTTCCACCGTATGACCAACAATGCTGTGATTTCTCCATTGTTGCCTTTCAGCACACAGACATTGGCTGGCAACTATGGTAAGATTTTGAACCAAGGCTTTGATATCACTCTCAACTGGAACGACAGAATCGGCAAGGACCTCAAATATCGTGTTGGTGTCAATATGTCAACTCTTCGCAACCGCGTAAAGGAGCTTAGTGGTCATAGTATCATCAGAGGCGGAAAGACCGTGAATATCGTAGGCAAGGAGATGAATTCATTCTACGGATTCAAGATGATTGGCGTTTACCAGACACAGGAAGAGGTTGATGCTGACCCTATAGGCAAAGCCAATGGTTGCCAACCTGGTGATTTAAAGTATGCAGACCTGAACCATGATGGTGTGCTCGATGGTAATGACCGAACCACATTGGGTTCATATATTCCAAACTTCACTTATGGTATCAACCTTGGATTAGAGTGGAAGAACTTTGATTTCGAATTGACAACTTACGGACAGACTGGCGCACAGATGTTCAACCGCAAGCGTGCTCTACGTTATGCTTCACAGAACTACAACTTTGATAAGGATCAGTATGAGAAGCGTTGGACAGGTCCAGGCTCTACCAACTCTGCTCCATCTGCTGCGGCACTGCTTCGCACATGGAACGTGAGCGACCAGAAGTACAGTTCTTACTTTGTTGAGAGCGCTGACTACTTCCGCATCCAGAACATTACATTGGGTTACACCTTCAAGAACTTGAAGTTCGGAACATACACATTGCCATCTGTCCGTCTCAGCATGACGGCCGATCGTCCATTCACTACATTCAAGGCAAACACCTTCTCACCAGAATTGACCGATCCAGAGGGATGGGATACCGAAGTATATCCTCTGACTTCTACCTACACGTTCAACGTGAAAATCAATTTCTAAAGATCAACCTCAATTAAAATTTGCTACATTATGAAAATTATCAAAAATACAATCATATTAGCGGCAGCTGCCCTCATGATGGGCGCAGTTTCGTCATGCAGCGACTATCTTGACAAGACGCCGGAAGGCAAGGTTCCTGACACACAGGTCGACTATGCCAACTTAGACAATATGTATCAGCCCGCATCTGGTATGTATGCCCGCTTCCGTAATAGTGCTCTGCACTGGGTAATATGGGAGATTACAACCATTCGTGATCAGGATGTGTTCAGCGGTCAGTGGAATGGTAGCGACTATTACAACTTATCAGAGTATAAGTATAACGACTCTTTCTGGGGCTTCAACGAAATATGGATGCAGTATTATAACATCATCAAGAGCGCCAACTCAGCCATTGAGGCTCTTGAGGGCTATGCTCAGCACTGCACCACAGAAGCTCAACAAAAGGCCAACCGTGCCTACATTGGTGAGGTAAAGTTCATGCGTGCTTACGCTTACTTCCGCCTCATTCAGGCATTCGGAACTTGCACTATTCTGCGTGATAACAACCAAAGCGATCTGAGACGTTCTACCACAGAGGCTGTTTATAAGTATGCTTTGGAGGATTTGCAATATGGCATGGACAACATGCCTCGCATCCGTCCTAACCAAAGCGAGCACAAGGGTGCTGTAACTGCATTCACTGCTGCCACATTAGCTGCTAAGATTTATCTCAATCAGGGCAACTACCAGAAGGTGGAGGAGCTGACCGATGACATCATCGCACATGGTAACTTCCATCTCTATCCAGACTACTATCAGTTGTGGAAAATTCCTGGAAAACTATGTGACGAATCTATTTTCGAAAGCCAGTGTACAGACTTCGGCAACGGCTCAGGCGAGTTGATAGACCCCGACCAATGGTTTGGTTGTCAAGGTCCAAACAACTCAGGCAGCAACATCTCAGGATGGGGCGACTGCGGTATCTTGAAATCGTTCCGTGACTGGGCTTATGGCCGTGGCGAGACCATTCGTGCAACCACATCGTTCTTATTGGCTGGCTCAACCACCCCCGATGGTGACTACATCAAGCCTCAGGACAATCCTACAAAGACCGATTGCTGGAACGGCAAGGCTTATACACCAACCACTCAGCTCACTCCTGGACGTACAAAGTATGGCACAAACAACAACATCCGAGTACTTCGCTATGCAGATGTCCTGCTGATGAATGCAGAAGCAAAGGTTAAACTTGGTAAGAATGGAGATGGTCCTTTCAATGAAGTTCGCCGTCGTGCTCACATGCCTGAGCTTACTAATGTTACCTTCGACCAGATTATTGACGAGCGCCGCATGGAGCTCTGCTGCGAATGGGGTGAGCGTTACAACGACCTCGTACGCACAGGCAAGGCTGCCACTGAACTTGTAGGTTGGTCTAAGGAGAAGGCTCTTATCCCACTACCTTTCAATCAGGTAACAGCAACTCCTGACCTTCTGAAGGATCCTATCGACGAATAACGAGAAAACGTCATTCATATTGAATAATTCATAAGCTCTATTTCGATTTCATGAGCCAGTCCTTCGTTACAGAAGGCTGGTTCATGAATCTTCCGACAACTCTTTATCACTATTCACTACTCACTTTTCATATACTCTATACACACAACTATGCATATCTTCAGAAAAACTCTCTTCTTACTTTCTCTCTTCGTTGCAGGCTTTACATCGCAAGCCAAAGCACAAATCAGCGTCATGTCGTTCAACATACGTTTGGACGCCTCGGTAGACAATGAAAACCGTTGGGACAACCGTAAAGGCGAGGTGGCAAAGATGCTCACCTATTATCAGCCCGACCTCTTGGGCATGCAGGAAGTATGCCCCAACCAGATGGCAGACCTCAAGGCTGCTCTCAATGGCATGTACGAGGGCATCGGTGTAGGACGAGATGACGGAAAACATCAGGGCGAACACAGCCCAATCTTCTATAACAAGCACAAATTCAGTATGGTAAAGCATGGCGACTTTGCCTTGAGCGAGACACCAGAACAGTTCGGAAAGAAGGGCTGGGACGCTTCTTACAACCGTGTTTGTACCTGGGCGATACTGAAAGACAAAAAAACTGGCAAGCAGGTGGTATACTTCAACACCCACCTCGACAACGACGGTAAGATAGCACGCAAGGAAGGCATCAAGCTCATCCTTTCCATGATGAAGAAAGTAGCTAAGAACATGCCTGCCATCATCACCGGCGACTTTAACTGTACCGATGAGGAAGAACCTTCGGCCATACTGAGAGCCAACAAAATGGAAAATGCCCGCAACAAGGCTGCCATCGTTTATGGTCCAGACTGGACATGGCACGACTACGGCAGACTGCCACTCAACGAGCGAAGCATTATCGACCATATCTTTATCAGCAACCAGCTGAAAGCTACTCGCTACAGAGTTATCGGTGATAAGCCCGACAAGGTTTATCTGTCCGACCACAATGCAGTATTCGTCAACTTAGAATATACAAAATGAATTTTACCAAGCTATCATTCGCCACATGGATGCTGGTAATAGCCGCTCCATGTTTCGCCAGCCAGGACTCCGTCAAGGTTGTCAAGGGACAGGTGAGCGACTATTACATCCCTGTGGTTAACGAATATGAGCTAACTGGTATAGTTACCGACGAGCATGACCAGCCCTTAGAGAGGCCCACCTCATTTGCCAACGATGAGGAAATGCTCGACTACATTGAGAAGACCCACCTTAATTATATGTGGGATGGAGCCAACCCCAACTCCGGGCTGGCACCCGAGCGCATTCACCTCGATGGTATCTATCCACAGAACGACAAGCATGTGGTGACTACCGGAGGAAGCGGATTTGGCATAGCCGGCCTGCTGGCAGGTATAGACAGAGGTTACATCAGCCGTACCGAGGGTGTGCAGCGCCTTACGAAGATAGTAGATTTCTTAGGAAAAGCCGACCGATTCCATGGTGTTTGGTCGCACTGGATAGACGGCAATACAGGAAAGACCGTTCCTTTCGGACAGAAAGATGATGGTGGCGACCTCGTAGAAAGTTCGTTCCTCATGGCAAGTCTGCTGTGCGTACGCCAGTATTTCGAGAATGGCAACGAACAGGAGAAACTCTTGGCAAGCAATATTGACAAGCTGTGGAAAGAGATGGAGTTCGACTGGTACCGCCGTGGCGGACAGGACGTGCTGTACTGGCACTGGTCGCCCAACTATGGATGGGATATGAACTTCCCACTCGAAGGCTACAACGAATGCCTCATCACCTATATCTTGGGAGCTTCCTCACCCACCCATTCTATCCCTGCAGAGTGCTATCACAAGGGATGGGCAAGGAGCGGAGGCATCAAGAGCAATGCCAAGCCTTACGGCTATCCGCTCGAACTGAAGCACAATGGCGCCGAACAGACCGGCGGTCCGCTGTTCTGGGCACAGTATTCCTATATCTGCCTCAACCCCAAGAACCTGAGCGACACGTATGCCAACTACTGGAATGTGGTAAGAAACCATGCCCTCAGCGACTACGAATACTGCGTGCGAAACCCGAAGGGATACAAAGGCTACGGCAAAGACTGTTGGGGACTGACAGCAAGCTATTCGGTAAACGGATATTCTGCCCATGCACCCAACAACGATCTGGGAGTCATCACACCTACCGCAGCCCTATCATCATTCCCTTACACACCAACAGAGTCGATGGCAGCCCTGAAGTATTTCTGGAACAAGGGCAACTGGATTTGGGGCAAATATGGTTTCTATGATGCCTTCTCGGAAACTGCCCACTGGACAGTACCCCGCTATCTTGCCATAGACCAGCTGACCATCACCCCTATGATAGAGAATCATCGCTCGGGACTGCTCTGGCGACTCTTCATGAGCTGCCCTGAGATACAACAGGGACTCGAGAAACTCGGATTCAAGAACAATTAAACAGACTTAGACATATGAAGACAAAAAACATTCTTGCAGCATTTACCCTGCTGGCAGCAAGCCTCTGCCCCACCATGGCACAGGCCCAAAGCGATGAGGCTAAGATGAACACCTTCATCGATAACCTGATGAATAAAATGACGCTGAAAGAAAAACTCGGTCAGTTGAACCTTCCTGTTACAGGAGATATCGTTACCGGCCAGGCAAAAAGCAGCGACGTGGCAAGCAAAATCAAGCGTGGCGAAGTAGGCGGACTCTTCAACCTGAAAGGTGTTGAGAAAATCAAAGAAGTACAGAAGATTGCCGTAGAACAGAGCCGCCTGCACATCCCACTGCTCTTCGGTATGGACGTGATACATGGTTACGAGACCGTATTCCCTATCCCCTTCTCGCTCTCATGCTCATGGGATATGGAAGCCATCAAGCGTACAGCCAAGATAGCCGCACAAGAATGTTCGGCAGATGGTATCAACTGGACTTTCAGTCCTATGCTCGATATCTGCCGCGACCCACGATGGGGACGTATGGCAGAAGGAAGCGGTGAGGACCCATACCTCGGTTCTTGCATCGCCAAAGCCATGGTAGAGGGTTATCAGGGACAGAATCTGGCAGCTCCCAACACCGTGATGGCTTGCGTGAAGCACTTTGCACTCTATGGCGGTGCAGAAGCAGGACGCGACTACAACACAGTGGACATGAGCCACTGGCGCATGTTCAATTACTATATGCCTCCCTACAAGGCTGCTGTTGACGCCGGCGCTCTGAGCGTGATGACCTCATTCAATGTGGTGGACGGCGTTCCCGCAACAGGCAACAAATGGTTGCTTACCGATGTGCTGCGCAAGATGTGGGGCTTCAAGGGTATGGTGGTAACCGACTATACTGCCATCCTGGAAATGACAGCCCACGGACTGGGCGACCTGCAGCAGGTTTCAGCCATGGCACTCAATGCAGGTACCGATATGGACATGGTGGCTGACGGATTCTTAGGCACTATAGAGAAGTCTATCAATGAGGGCAAGGTTACGATGGAAACCGTCAATACAGCATGCCGCCGCATCCTGGAAGCCAAATACAAGTTGGGACTCTTCGACGACCCATACAAATACTGCAACGTGAAACGCGCCAAGAAGGAAATCTACACTCCACAGAACAGAGCCTTCTCACGCGAGATAGCTGCCAAGACTTTCGTGCTGCTCAAGAACGAAGGCAATCTGTTGCCTTTGCAGCGCAAGGGTAAGATTGCCCTTATAGGTCCGTTGGCAGACAATTCCAAGAACATGTCGGGTACATGGAGCGTTGTGGCTCGTCTCGATGACAACAAGACCATCCTCGGTTCTATGAAGAAGGCACTGGAAGGAAAGGCAGAGGTTCTCTATGCCAAGGGCTCCAACCTGATGTATGATGCCAAGCGCGAAGCTGATGCCACCATGTTTGGCAGAGAGATGCGCGACAGCCGAAGCAACGAGGAAATGCTGAAGGAAGCACTCGACGTGGCTCAGCAAGCCGACATCATCGTTGCTGCTGTGGGCGAGTCGTCAGAGATGAGTGGCGAATGCAGCAGCCGCACCAATCTCGAGATGCCCGACGCACAGAAAGACTTGCTCATAGCCCTGAAGAAGACGGGCAAGCCTATCGTACTCGTCAACTTCTCGGGCCGTGCCACAGTCATGACATGGGAACAGGAGAATTTCCCAGCCATCCTCAACGTTTGGTTTGGTGGTTGCGAATCGGGCGATGCCATCTGTGACGTTCTCTTCGGTGACAAGGTGCCAAGCGGAAAACTGACTGCCACCATGCCTAAGAGTGTAGGTCAGATACCTCTCTACTACAACCATCTGAATACGGGACGGCCACTGAAAGAGGGTAAATGGTTCACTAAGTTTACCAGCAACTACCTCGATATAGACAACGACCCACTGTACCCATTCGGTTATGGTCTGTCGTACACCACCTTCAAATATGGCAAGCCTACGCTCTCAAGCAACACAATGACCAACAACGAGACGATCAGTGTAAGCGTAGACATCACCAATACGGGAAATTACGATGCTGACGAAATAGCTCAGATGTACATACGCGACTTAGCTGCCAGCGTTTCTCGCCCAGTGAAGGAACTGAAAGGCTTCGAACGCATCTCTATCAAGAAGGGAGAGACCAAGACCGTCACCTTCACCATCACCCCTGAAGACCTGAAGTTCTACAACCAGGAGTTGGAATACAAGAACGAGCCTGGTGAGTTCGAGGTAATGGTAGGTCCTAACAGCAAGGATGTACAGACCCTCACCTTCACATTGAAATAACGACTTATACACGGAATATGAAAAATATGAAAAATATCTGGCTTATATTGACATTCCTCTTGGCATGGGCTTTTCCAAAGGTCCATGCCGAGAATACGGTAAAGATTCTCGCCATAGGCAACAGCTTCTCTGAAGATGCCATTGAGCAGAACCTGCACGAGTTGGCTGATGCCGAAGGCATACAGACCATAGTGGCCAATCTATATATCCCCGGATGCTCGCTCGAAAGACACATGCAATGCGTAAAAGGCGACCTGAAGGCATATAGATACAGAAAGACAGGAATAGACGGCAAGATGGTGGAGACACCCAACAAGCAGGTGAGCGAAGCCTTGAGCGAGGAAGACTGGGACTATGTGAGCGTACAGCAGGCAAGCCATTTCTCTGGAGTCTACTACACATACCAGCCCTATCTCAACGAACTGATTGCCTATGTGAAACAAAAAGCACCCAAGGCTAAGATTATCTTCCATCAGACATGGGCTTACGCTCAGACTTCCAACCATGACGGCTTCCGCAAGTATGGCAACAGTCAGGCCACCATGTTCTCTTCCATCTTAGGCGCAGCCAAACAGGCTCTCAAGGATGCACCTATCGACATCTTGGTGCCGGCAGGAACAGCTATACAGAATGCCCGCACATCGAGCTTGGGCGACAACCTGAACCGTGACGGCTACCATCTGCAGTTGGTGTACGGAAGATACACTGCTGCCTGTACTTGGTTTGAGGCTATCTTCAAGAAGTCGGTTGTAGGAAACAGCTATGCACCCGAAGGAATAACACTGCAACAGAAGAGCATCGCACAGAAAGCTGCCCATGCTGCCGTAAAACATCCTTTCGTGATTACGCAGATCAAGTAAGAGAGGAAAAGGCGAACAACAAACTAAGTTTGTAGGTTTTTAACAAGATATCCATCGTAACAAAAAAACGTCCCGACGCAAGGAAATCCTGCATCGGGACGTTTTGTTTATATTTCAGACTTCGCACCTCGTAAGGATAAAAGCGTTTATAAAAGGGAGATAGCGCTCTTAATACTCTGTCTTCTCGGTACTATCTTCCCACATACGGAAGGCACCCAAAGCCTCATCGCGCATCAAGGCAATCATCGGCTTATGGCGATCTGCTATCTTGCGGTCGATCTCCTCATAGATAAACTCATCATCGAAACCAATCTTCGCTGCATCCTGACGATTGTTGGCATAATAGATACGGTCGAGATGCGCCCAGTAGATAGCGCCAAGACACATGGGGCAAGGCTCGCAAGAGGTATAAATCTCACAACCCTTCAAATCGAAAGTGTGCAAGGCACGGGTAGCCATACGGATGGCATTCACTTCGGCATGAGCCGTAGGGTCTTGGTCTATGGTAACACTATTGGAGGCCTCAGCCACGATAACACCATCCTTGGCAATGACGGCTCCGAAAGGACCACCACCATGGCGCACGCTGTTCTCTGACAGGAGGATAGCTCTTTGCATCAGTTGTTCTTTTGTCATGTTGTTCGAGTTATTAGTTATACATTCTCATCCCATTTTTTTTAATCGGGGTTACAAATATACAACTTTTTAACGAATAAACCACATCTTAGGAGTATAAATATAAGGGACTTCTGACTTTTTCACAAGTTTTATACCTGTTTGATGCTTAGGCAAATGCGTAAAAGAGACAAAAGTCCGCACTTTTATGAAATTTCATCGAAAATATTTGGCGATTCAGAAATAAAGTCCTATCTTTGCAAACAGATATAGGTACGAAAATAAAAAATAGAGAATATAAGATTGGGGATTCCGATGCTATACAGGCACCGGGATTCTTTATTTTTTACCCCATCTCTAAGAACACATTATTAATAATAATAAACAATAAGAAAAATTATGGCTTACATGTCACAAGAAGGTTACGACAATCTCGTAGCTGAACTAAAACAGCTCGTTTCTGTGGAGCGCCCTAAGGCATCAGCCGCAATTGCTGAGGCAAGAGACAAGGGTGACCTGAGCGAGAACTCAGAGTATGATGCCGCCAAGGAGGCACAGGCTCATTTGGAAGACAAGATCAACCGCATCAAGCTCACCATTGCCGAGGCTAAGATCATCGACACCAAGCAGCTCAGCACCGACTGTGTGCAGATCATGTCGAAGGTGGAGATGACCAATATGGCCAACAAGGCAAAGATGAATTATACCATCGTGAGCGAGAGCGAGGCCAACCTGAAGGAGGGCAAGATTTCTATCAAGACTCCTATCGCACAGGGCTTGCTCAACAAGAAGGTGGGCGAGATCGTGGAAATCAAGATTCCACGCGGCACTATCAAACTGCGCATCGACAAAATTTCATTCGAGTAAAAATAAGGAACTATCATAAGGGCAGACAAACCCCTATGGCAGTTCCTTTTTTATGATATGTAAGCCAAACAAATATATACAGAGAATGAGAGATGTCGGTGTGTGGCACGACACATGCTTTGCAACGACAGATTTTGATTAACAATAAAAACGAAACAGACTATGGCAAGTATTTTCTCAAAGATTGCTGCCGGTGAAATCCCCAGCTACAAGTGTGCAGAAAGCGACAAGTTTTATGCGTTCCTCGATATCAGCCCTATCGGTAAAGGTCACACATTGGTGATTCCAAGAAAGGAAGTTGACTATATCTTCGACATGGAAGACCAGGACCTGGCCGAATTTGAAGTCTTCGCCAAGAAAGTGGCTAAGGCCATCAAGGCTGCCTTCCCCTGCAAGAAAGTGGCACAGGTGGTTCTCGGTCTCGAGGTGCCTCACGCCCATATCCACCTCATCCCTATGAACAGCGAGGCTGATGTGAACTTCCGCAAGGAACATCTCAAGCTATCAGAAGAGGAGTTCAAGGAAATCGCAAATAAGATATACGAAGCATTCAAAAAACTATAATTCTTCTCTTCGATAACTTAGGAAGAGTGGCTACTCAAAGGAAAAGGGAAGTGAAGATGCGTCTTCACTTCCCTTTCTGTTATCATGTTATCGAATGGATGAGAGTTATATAAACTCATCTCCTTTCTTAATTTGTACCTCGTTGACATACTTGCGCACCAACGCAGAGGAGTCTTCCTTGCGGCAGACGAGGAGCACGTTGTCTTTTTCGGCAACGATGAAGCCATCAAGGCCATTCAATACAGCTAACTTACCCTTCGGCAGTTTGACAATATTGTTGTGACAGTCCTCCATCAGCACGTCGCTGTCTATCACCACATTGTCGTTCTCCCCTTTCTTCATTGCCTCGTAGATGCTGTGCCACGTGCCTAAGTCAGCCCAGCCAAAGTCGCACTTCATCACATAGACGTCATTCGACTTCTCCAAGATGGCGTAGTCAATTGAGATATTGGGATAAGAAGGGAAGTTCTCCTTCATATAGGCATTCTCGGTCTCCACACTAAAGACGGGATACTTCTCGTCGTAACCTCGAAGCACAGATGGCAAAAGATGGCCAAAGTTGTTGTAGAGATGTTTCACATTGAAGAGGAACAGGCTGGTGTTCCAATAGAACTCGCCACTGTCTACGAAAATCTTGGCAAAGTCGCGCTCAGGCTTCTCGGTAAACGACTGTACCTTATAGAGTCCTTCGCCCACAGAATCGCCCAACTGAATGTATCCATAGCCAGGCTCAGGACGGGTAGGTTTCACACCCATGGAGAGGAAGCAACTGTTGTCGGCAACAAAGTGCAGTCCCTCCAACATATCCTTGCAGAACGCCTCCTCGTTGAACACAGCCTGATCGGATGGCGTAGCCACGATGCAAGCCTCAGGATTCTGCATGGCTATGCGATGCGCAGCCCATGCTACACTCGGAGCTGTATTGCGATGAATGGGTTCCGACAAGATGTGCTCGGAGGAAACATCGGGCAGCTGCTGCCTTACAAATTCCACATACTCCTCGTTGGTATTGATATAGATATGGTCGGCTGGCACAATCCTTGCCATCCTGTCATAAGTTTGCTGCAACTGAGTACGTCCCACACCGAAGAAATCAAGAAACTGTTTGGGATAAGCATTGCGGCTGCTGGGCCACAGTCTTCTACCCTTTCCTCCGGCGAGTATGATACAATAATTGTTATGATCGTTTTTTGTCATTTGGCAGACTATATAATGATATTGTTTTAATTCACGTGTAAAATTAGGAAATATCTATGAACCTACCAAGTTTTTTTCCACAATTTAAGACAGAAGTGGCAAAATAAAACAATTATTTAGCCTTTCGTATAAGAAAAATCATCTTTTCAGAAACTTTTCTGCAAAAAAGTTTGTCAGTTCAAAAATTATTAGTACCTTTGCAACCGCAAAAGCCCAGATGGCGGAATCGGTAGACGCGCTGGTCTCAAACACCAGTGGAGCAATCCATCCCGGTTCGATCCCGGGTCTGGGTACTGAATTAAATTATTAAACGCTTGTAAGCCAATCGCTTGCAAGCGTTTTTTGCTTTTTAAGGTGTACTAAAAGTGTACTTATTCTTACTGCCAGTACGATAAATTGAGAGAGAATATTATCTCACCATTATCTTAATGCCATCTACGATATAGAGGCCAGGACGAAGGGCGACAGTCTGCTCCTGACCTGCCGTCAGGCGAACTTCTACTGTTTTCTGTCCTCCAATATGGTAGATGCCCACTCGCTTGTTGGCATCTGTCTTGATAACCACAGCTCCCTTTTCGCCTCGTACATAAGTTCCGGCATCTGTCTTCACTGAAGATATGGAAGATGGTACGCCAGTAACATAGGCTATCAGAGCATTGCCCTTGATCCATTTCTGACCACTACCTGTAACTATATCATAATAGTGTCTACCTATGGTACAATTAGCAAATTCCGAATATTGTTTTGTTGTAAAATCATATGAATTGAAATATACAAGAATAGAATGACTGCCCACCTCATCTGGAGTGACAGTATATTCCACATAGGTAATCGCTCCATTACCTGCAGCCCTTGCCCTATTAGGCTCTATCCAACCTTTATTGGTTTCGGCATTATATGGCACGAAGCAATAATCCAGATAGCCAGGTCCACCTGTATTCCTTACACCAAACCTTACCACGAGTTTATCGTCTTCAACCAATGGCAATTTACATTTTGCATTATAACATATTCCTTCACCAAACTTACCTGGAGTAGCATTACTCTCTGAAGAAACGACTGTGAAATTAGGAGCCGCTGCCGTCGTCAACGTAAACTGCTGACCGTTCACGATGACTTCATCCTTGTTGGCTACATCCGTTATCCACAGATACTGTTGAGACGAAGATGTTTCCGGTAACTCTATCTGTCGCGTCACCGAACCGCGAGCTGGTATGGTAATATACAGGTCGAAATCTGACGAACTGGGCTTGGTATTGTCCTTCGTGTTAGTGTAAATGTTCACCAAACCATTGAACTCCATATCCATACTGTTGGTAAAGGTAACTGTCAGCGGATTGGTCATACCGGTGTAAAGACCATCTTCGGCTGTTACCGTTGCTGCCAGAGGAGTAGTAACAGGAGACAGCGTTGTGGCATCAACATTGATGATGAAAGGCTGGTTGTTAGAGAATGAACAAATATGCCAATTCTTCGTATCTGAACTATAGATAGGATAAATCACATTGATACCCATAGGGAAAGGATAGTTGATGGTAAGTTTTGGATTATGACCATAAGTACCATAAGTACCTCCATCAGGCTTAACTGCAGGCAATTTCCACAGACCATTATAGTCAGACACACGGGCTATGGTTCCGTTTGCCATCTTTATGCCATAGGCAAAATAACCGGAAAAAGCAGAAGTACTCTGGTTAGAAAAGCAGGTTGTGGCTTCTGCCTGGAAATTCTCTGAGACATGTGCACGGGTTGTCTTAGTCCAGGTAATACCACAATTGCCACTATAGTTGAGCGACATGATCTGCGGATATGAAGCAAGAGGCTCATCCACCTTGCCATTATCGGGAGCTATACCGATAATCATAGAGCAGTCTCGATTGTAGCCATCCACAGCAGAGCCTGAGCCGGCACCACCCTTCATGGGTTGAAGTATCGTCAGGTCAAAGTAACCATCCTGATAGCCTCCCCATCCCCAGTTGATGTGATAAAGACCGTTGCCATCGCTTCCATCGCATACAAACTCATGACCACCATCCGAAGCCTGACCGCTATAAAGAATGGGGCGCTTTGCCTTCAGCTCATTATCGATCAGCGTCATCCATTGCTGCAAGGTAAAGACTGTACGGGTAAGGTCTTGCATCAAGTCGGCGTCATAGCCGAAATAAGTCGCCAAGATGATTGGTGTGACGTTGGCTCCCGACGAAGGACCATAGTTCATCTTCACCGCAGCACCACAATGGTACATCAATTTGGCAACAGCATCAGCTTGCGCAGAGTTGTAATCCGACTTTGAATAATCAGGCAACATATTGTCCCAGTCGTAGGTCGCACCAGAAGATATTTCTGGTATTTGAATTCCATAACTTTTAGCAGTATAAGCCTTAATAGTAGCTTTCAACTCCTTAGGATACTGATAATACATCATCACCTGCGCCATGGCTGTAGCCACACAGCCCGTAACGGCACGATTGGTACCATTGTAAGAGGGACACATATTATTATAAGGTGCCATCTGGTTCCACTTGATACCACCCAAGAGAGGAGCAACAGCAGCTGTACCGGCACGTTCGGCACGCCATTGGCGAGCCTCAGCCAATCCTCCTGACACCTGAGCATCACCCTTGAGCAATGCCTCTACCGTTTCCTGATAAGCCTTCATAAAGCCCACATAGTTGGCTGGCAAATGGTCGGGGTCGTAAGTGCCCTGAGCTGAGTAGCCCACCACTTCCGGCATTCTGTCGTCACCCGACACAATGGTAAATCCTTTATCCTCGCCATTGGCAAAGACATAATAGCATGTGGCAGAAGGAGACACTGCAGAAGAAACCGACATGCGGGGAGCCGCCTTTGCTGAAGCCGCCACCTCGGCATCCATCTCTATGCCAAGCATGGCTGCCTGACGTTGAGCTATCGCCTTAGCCTGCTGATAGCTACGCGGACCGGCTATTGCCGAAACCGACAACAACAGCATCAATGACAATAAAAGTAATAAGTCCTTCTTCATAAAAATTCAATGATTTAGTTAGTGAATAGTTTTAAATTTCATCTTTTATTTGTGCCACAAATATAGCTTATTTTTCACAAACAAACAAGTATTAGAGCCTTAAAAAATGTTCAAGACAAGAAAATCATACCATTTGCTCCTTTTTTTACGTTTTGACACCTTTCTCAAAGCTGCTGTACCGTAGCTTCTTGACTCAACTTTCGCAAATGGGAATGTTTAGAGAAGTTACGTGGAAGTTAAACTGAACGGAGTGACAGCTCCTTTAACTCCCCTCATGCAAAACATGAAATACATATAAAAAAATGAGTATAGATTTGGAAATATGAGATTTTATCCGTATTTTTGCAGCAATTAGACAAAACTATTTAATAACTCTATTAAAAACCCCATTTATTCATGAAGAAACTTTTTAGCTTGGTTTGCACCTGTTTGCTGGCAATGAGCATGCAGGCAGCCGAAACCGACAAGTATGACGCGCTCTATGAGAACCTTCCTTTCCAGATGGAGAAGGTGACACGTCCTCAGTTCCCTGCCAACGAGGTAAACCTGAAGGATTTCGGAGCCGTAGGTGATGGTTCTACCCTTTGCACCGAAGCTTTCAGCAAGGCTATCGAAGCCCTGAGCCAGAAAGGCGGAGGAAAGCTTATCGTGCCACAGGGCGTATGGTTTACAGGCCCCATCACATTGAAGAGCAACATCAACCTGCACATCGAGAAGGGCGGCATTATCCTTTTCTCACCCGATGATGCCCTCTATCCTTTCGTCAAGACATCTTTCGAGGGTCTCGACACACGCCGTTGCCAGTCTCCTATCTCGGGCAACGGACTTACCAACGTGGCTATTACTGGTCAGGGAGCCATCGACGGTAATGGCGAGTACTGGCGCCCTCTGAAAAAGCAGAAGGTAACCGACGCTCAGTGGAAAGCCATCACTTCACGAGGTGGTGCCTACAAGCGCAAGGACTATTGGTTCCCGTCAGAAGGCGCTCTCAAGGCTGACAACAGCGCCAACATGAACGTGCCTGCAGAACCTACATCAGAAGAGGGATGGAACGAAATCAAGCGATTCCTCCGCCCTGTCATGGTAAGCTTGGTAAACTGCAAGAATGTTTGGCTCAATGGCGTTATCTTCCAGAACTCTCCTGCCTGGAACATCCATCCATTGATGTGCGAGAACGTGCTCATTGAAGATGTACTGGTACGCAACCCTGCGTATGCACAGAATGGTGACGGTCTTGACCTGGAGTCATGCAAGAACGCACTCATCGTCAATTCTACTTTCGATGTAGGCGACGATGGTATCTGCATCAAGAGTGGTAAAGATGCCGACGGAAGAAAGCGTGGCATTCCTTGCGAGAACGTCATCGTAGACGGATGTACAGTCTTCAAGGGTCATGGCGGATTCGTTGTAGGTAGTGAGATGAGCGGTGGTGTGAAGAACGTGATGGTTACCAACTGCCAGTTCCTCGGTACCGATGTAGGTCTGCGTTTCAAGAGCACACGTGGTCGTGGCGGCGTAGTAGAGAACATCTTCATCAAGAATATGTCTATGTTCGACATTCAGACCGACGTAATCACCTTCGACCTTTATTATGGAGGCAAGTCGGCTGTTGAGGTTCTCAACGATGGCGACGAGGCTAAGCAGCAGAAGGTGGAGAAGTTCAAGGTAGACGAGACTACTCCTTGCTTCCGCAACATCAACATCGACCATGTCATCTGCCGTACAGCCCGCCGTGCTGCATACTTCAACGGTTTGCCCGAGATGCCTGTTCAGAACATCAGCATCAAGGACTTGGAGGTGAACAATGCCGAACAGGGCATCGTAATCAACCGTACTGAGAACGTGAAGCTCGAGAATATCAAGGTAACCGCAAAGACTCATACCTTCGATGCCAAGAACTCGAAGAACGTGAGTGTAAACAGCAAAACCTACAAGAAGATCGACGAAAAGGGCGTTACCCTCGATTTCTAAAGACTGCGAAGACTTGCCATATAGGACAAAAAGCCTATATGGAAAGACTTAATAACTCCCAAAAACATTTTGCGGTAAAAGCACAGCAAACATTCTGATATTTTGCTGCGTTTTTACCGCAAATTTCGTATATCACTATTGAAAAAAAATCGTTAAACCACAACAAAATCTCCGTTCAAAGGCTTTGAACGGAGATTTATCAATAGACAAAAAACTTTTTTATCAGTAGACAAAAACATTTTAAGTCTATTGGCAACATCTTTTTAAGTTCTCTAAGAAGAAATCTATCCTTCCTTCAAACTCTTTCTCACCAGCTTGCCCACGAAATTCCATGCAGGCATCTTCTTGAGTGTACTGCGTACTGGCTGGATATCCCATAGCAGAAACACGAGCAACACAGCTATGCCAATGAGACAAGTAATGCCGTACAGCTGGCGTATGCTGATCATCAACAGGTTGGAGGCATCGTAAGGTAAGCCACGAGCCATATTGTCAGCCATCTGATGCCGAATACCGAAACTGTACAGGCCCGAGCACATGGCCGACACAGGACCATTGCGTATGATTCCTGCCATGGTAAGTCCCATAAAGAAATGCTGGAAGGGCATCAGCTCCTCAAGATAAATGGTGAGCATACAGAAGAAGATGGCATTACCAAACGAACGCAGGAAAGTTGGCAGATAAAGTGCCTGCAGGGGCAATCCCGGGTCGATGAGAAAATACATCATGACAGGATAGCACACCATAGCCATAACTCCCAAAGTGAGAAGACGTGTATACTTCTGTCGAAGCACCTTGCACCAGAACAGGCAGAAAAGGCAGCCTGCGATGGCTCCCATCCACTCCACCAAGTTGAGCACATTGGTGGTGAATGTACCAAAGTGCAAGACACCACCCGTAAAAGCCGTCTGCAGCACCTTGGGAGTACTGCCCATCCACTCGACAAAGGCAAAGAGGATAAGCAGGGGCACAAGCCGCTTGTACTTCCAAGCCGCGGGAGCTATATAGGGATGACGGATGTGGCGCATGCGCTGAATACAGAAGTAGCCCGTCACGACAAAGAGTAGCACATCCTTGCGCAGAACGTCACTGTCGAGCCAGTTGTAATATTCTCCATAATTGAAAAAGAAGATAAACTCCAACATCCATGCCGACCACAACAGACAACCCAAGTAATCGACGCTGATGAAGGGCAGAGGCTTCATGAAACGAAAGTCGTGAGTGGTGACATACACCACAAGTGCCACACATAGCAAGGCACCGGTCATCGTCCAGTTGATGATGCGCCAGTCCTGATAAATACAGATAAGATGCTCAGTTATCCACGGTGAAAGCGACATATTTCCCAGCACCAGACAGTAAAGCAAGGGGAAGAAAATAGTAAAGTCGCGCTTCGAGGTCATCCACAACTGAATGGTAGACATACACTCAAAGCATCCACACAGTTTGAAGAACCCCGCGATATAGGCCAGGACACACATCACCGGCACCGAGTCGGTAAACATGATGAGGAAGTTGCACGCTGCCACCATCAAAGCTGCATTCAGCAGAAGCCTGCGATTGGTAAAGCGGAACTTCAACCTAAAGAGGAAAGGAAAGGGCATAGCCACGCCCACCACATTGAACATGACAATCATGAGCACATCCTCACGCATCAGACTGTACTCTCCCATCACCTGCGACATGGCACCACCATAAATGCCTCCCGACATGAGGAAGACAAAGGCAAAGAGCAAATATATCCATGGCTGCAGCCTGCGAGGCACGTAGCCATTGAAAGAAGGAACCCTGAAAGGTCCCTGAAGCATTGGAGGTCCTGGCATTATAATGATTTCTTCACTTTAGTTTCTACATTTAATCCCGCACGGAGCAAAGCCACCTGCTTGGGGTCGTTATCCTTGTCGAGAGCGATACGTACGGGCACACGCTGCTCCACCTTTACAAAGTTGCCCGTGGCATTATCGACAGGAATCATAGAATAAGCCGAACCTGCCGCTGCCGACAAAGCCTCCACCTTGCCATGAAAGACGACTCCCGGTATGGCATCGGCGGTGAATTCGACGGTTTTGTCTACTTCGATGCCATCCATTTGGGTCTCACGATAGTTGGCAACTACCCATACATCGTGATCATCCACGATACGTGCCAACATCTGTCCGGGCTGTACCAACTGCCCTACATGAATGTCTTTTCTGCCCATCACACCATCACAGGTAGCCACAATGACAGTATAGGAAAGATTGAGACGGGCAAGATTGAGCTGGGCTTCAGCCACACTCTCACCAGCACGCGAGCTACCCAACTGATGGGTCTGCACATTACGTACCGAGGCAGCACTCTGCCGACGGCTGTTGGCCTGTTCATAGCGTGCCTTGGCTCCCAAGTATCGGGCATAGGCATTGTCGTATTGCTGACGCGTAACAGCATCTTTCTTCATCAAAGCCGCAAAGCGGTCGAAATCCTTTTTGGCATTCAGCATGTCCACACGTGCCTCCTCAATACCTGCCGATGCAGTCTGCACATTGCTGACCGTAGTACCCATGCTTGCCGTAACCACCGATGAGCCCGACTTTGAACCGCGAAGACCTGCCTCAGCCTGTGCCACCTGCAAACGAAATTCTGCATCCTCGATGATGACAAGCGTATCTCCCTTGTGCACATGCTGGAAATCGGTAAAACGGATCTCCTTGATAAATCCTGGCACACGGGTATTGATGGGGGTTATATGACGACACACCTGGGCATCATCGGTATACTCCACATCGACTCCATGCACGAAATGACTGAAACACCAGGCCACAGCTCCTAACAGGAAGAGCACAACCACTACATTATATATTCTCTTGATTATTTTCTTGTTCATTACTATTAAAAATATTAAGTGTTGTATGAAAAGTTAGATTTTACCTGCAACATATTGCAGACGATAGTAGGCATATACGATATTGATACGGGCATCTACCTCTTGCAACTCGGCATTGAGCTTGAGATTGGAAGCATCCACCATATCGGTAACAAGCGCCAACTGGCTGAGATAACGTGCATTCATCACATCGTAGTTCTGCGAAGCCAGCTCCACGCTCTTCTGTTGCGTTGCCAACTCAACATAGGTTTGCTGATACTGCACATAGGCAGCCTGCACCCTGTTGTTGAGCTGTTCCGCCTGCACGTCACGAGTTTGCTGCATCTGACGAGTCTCCACAGCAGCCTGCTTCACGCGCTTATTGCTCTTGAACAACGAACTAAGGCTATACTTCACCCCTACGCCCACGTACCATACATTGAGATTCTTGTCGACGGGAGGAAGTTCGAAGGTGATAGGCCCGTCAAAATGATTGGCTGCCACAAAAGCCACCTTGGGCAAGAGTTCGCTCTTGGCAAGTTTCTCCTTGGCCTTGGCTGTCTGTATATTCAGCACGCTCTGCTCCAAAACAGGCGAATTCATCGCACTTTCTGCCTGCCAATAGCCTTCTCCATCCTGGGCATAGGTTTTGTCGGCTATGGTTGCATCGGGAACAATGGTCTGCGATACTGGCAAGCCCAAAGTGTTGCAAAGCTGATAGTTCAGAATACTGCGATTGTTACGAAGCGACGTAAGACCCAGCCTGAGCGACTGCATCTGCAACTCATAGCGGGTAATGTCGTTCTTCAGCGCCATTCCCTCCTTCTGTTTAGCCTTGATATCAGCGATGAGCTGTTCGGTGAGTTCGATATTTTTCTCGTACACCTTGATACGGTTGTCTATCTTGCAAAGGTCTAAATACTGCCCCAACGCCATGAAACGTTCTTGCTGCCGGGTAAGTTTTACGCCCACTTCTGCCTGCTGCTTGCCCAATTCGGCAAGACGAATGCCAGCATGGATGGCTCCACCGGCATAAACCACTTGCTGGGCATCAATGGCAAAGCTGTTGCCATAATGTGGAGAATGAAGTCCATGAACATCGGAGAAATCACGATCGGTCATCAGTACGTTACCCAAATAACTGAACGACAGCGAAGCATCAATATCAGGAAGACGCTTGCTCCGGGCTGCAGCTACACCCAAACTGGCTGCAGCTACACCCGTCTTCTGGGCACGCAGACTCTTGCTGTTATCCTCTACCTTTTCGAAAAGCTGACCTACAGTCATGGGAACACTTTGACCAATACGTCCCGAACCGCCTGTCTGGGCATGCGCCCACAGACAACCTCCCAGCAAAAGGAGGCCTACAAACATAAATTGTCTTGTCATCAGAATTTTACCTTTTATAAATCTGGGTGCAAAGGTACAGAGTTTTCTGCTAACGACTGTTTTAAATATTACCCTACGGATGGACTTTTAGGGAACAATTCTTCTTATATCTCTCATAAAATACGTATCTTTGCAAACAAAAAGAGAACAAAACCAATGATTAATGAATTAGACAGCCGACAGGAAGCCCGACTTTTCGTTACCACACTTGACGAATGGACCTTTGAACCACAGGTAATCACCTATGGCGGCATACTGATTTGCAGAAAAGGAAAGGCAAGACTGAAAGTAAACTTCAAGGAATGGGAAATGCACGAAGGAGCTGTGATAACGATTTTCCCAAATGATGTGGTGTTGCTGACCAAGGATAACGGGAACGACTTCGAGGTGGAAATGCTGAAATACAACGCCTCCTTGCTGCGTGAGGCAAGTCTGCAGTTAGAGCAAACTGTCTATTCTGCCTTGCGCGAGGACCGCTGCAGACAGGACTCTCCTGTCGTCACCAATATCATCAGCCACATGTTTGCCCTGCTCAGGGTGTACTTCGACCAAGCAGCATGCACCTGTCTTACGCAGTTGGTGCTATGTCAGCTGAAAGCTTTCTTCATAGGATTCAACGAATACCTGCTACGAAATCCACAATATCGCCCCGATGAAATCAAGTCTTATCGTGTAAGAGAACTCTTCAACCACTTCATGCACCTGATGGAAAGAGACTACAAGGCATCAAGGGATGTCAATTATTATGCCGACCTGATGAACATTACGCCCAAATATCTCACCAACATCGTGCGACAGGTGACGGGACACACCCCAAAGACCATCATCGACCAGTATGTCATACTGCAAATCAAGATGCAGTTGCATCGCAGTCAGCAAAGCATCAAGGAAATAGCATGGGAATATCATTTCTCTGACTCAAGTTTCTTCTGCCGCTATTTTAAAAAACATACAGGAAAGACACCACAACAGATCAGAGAACAGACAGCCGACAAAACCAACCAGCAGGAAGACAGAACAGACTTCTAACTCAAGTTTCGCAAGTGGTTTATGTACGGGCTGAAGGCCCAAAAGCTCTTAGCCCAGGGCATCGCCCTGGGTATAATGGCTATCGGCAAGGCGCCCTGTAAGGGCAAAAGCCTTATAAATTGTTAGGAGTTTTAAAGCTTTTGCCCTTACAGGGCGATAGGCTATCATCCGTAATAACCCAGGGCGCTGCCCTGGGCTAAGAGCTTCTGCCCCTTCAGGGCGTGTGGGGCAAAACTTGCGAAACTTCTACTTCTAATATAAAAGCCTGACTGCAGGAAAAAGCCGACAGCAACCAGCCATCGGCCTGTTTCATTAAAGACTGCGGTGGTACATCTTCCTGATTTCTTCGTTTATGAAATCTTGAAAATCAGGACTGTCGATAATCTCGATATGGCTGTACAGTCCCAAGACAAAACGGGCAATACCCAAGTAGCTTGCCACATCCATAGACAACAGCCAGTACTTGGGAGCTTTTCCTTCATTATTATCGGTTTCATCGGGCAATTCAACGATGAATTCGGCTGATTTGGGATATTCCTCAATCATCAGACTATATGCCAGACGGTCGAGTTTCAACCTGACAGGCAACCGCTCATCACCACTAAACATAAAGAGATCGGTAAACATCTGGCGATGCTTGGCCTCGTTGCCCCACTCCAGATCGAGCAGGATAACATTGCCCATACGCGACACCTTGAACGTCTTGTTCATCTTGGAACTAAGTTCATAGCAGCGCACATCATTATTGTTGTTCATCATAAGGAAAGGCTCCACCACCCGGTCGGTACAACTCTTGCTGTGAGGCGAGGAATAACCTTCTATCTTGACAAGCCGATGACGCTTGATGGCATCGTAGAGCACGCCGACATGATGGGCAGCCTGCTCGCGCAACTGAGGATTGGCAAGGATGTTGAGGTCATAGAAACGATCCAACTTGCGGCGCAGTCGCTCCACGATGGCATTATTGTCTTCCACCTTATTTAATATAGAGAGCATGGTGAGGGCTTCCTCCTCGGTGAAATTGATGGTTTCGAAGAGATGCTTGAAGAATGGCGACTCCCTGTCAAGACTGTATATCCTGCCATTCTTCTCCACCTTGAAGCCCCAGTCGCGGAAACTCTCCAAATAATAATACAGCATACGTCGCGAAATGCCCGCACGCTCGCAAAGAGTATCCACGTCATAACGATGGTTCTCGGTAAGGAGAAGCATCAGGTTCATTTCTTTTTCCAGTTTGTCGTGTCGCATAAAGCCTGAATGTGATAAGTTGATGAGTCGGCAAGAGGCTGAAGACTGCTTTTTATGTTAATAGAGCTTAACAGCCACTCACTTTTAACATAAGAACTCAGAAAGTGAACATATATTGCACAAAAGCCTCCTAATTTTGCCCTCAGAAACAAAGAAAGACCAGTAAAAGGGCTTTCATACAGTAAGGAAACTATAAAACTATAAAGAATTATGGAAAAGAATATCACATTGGGCACTTCAGCCGACATCAACTTCGTAGTAAACAGCATCAGCAACGGAAGCAAGAGCGTTGTGGACGGCAGTAAGAACCTGATAAGCAGTATCAAGAGTTTGCTGCAAAGCGGCAAACAACCCATAGAATGGCTGCAAAGCTACTATTCCATCATCATGGAAAAGGAAGTGAGCATGAAGCAGACCCTCCTCCTCATCGCCACCCAGTTTACATTCGTACTGGGCATCCTGCCTGCCGACATCAATCTGGCATTAAGAGCCGCTTTCTTGGGCAGTTTCGCCTTCTGCCTGCATCTGTGCAAGAAGAGTTTTCAAGAGGAAATATAAATTGATTTCATTAACCGTCACTTAATCCTTGAACTCAAGTGAAAGTTCGCCCGAACCCAAGAGATTGTAGCTCATGCGGTGATAAGGCGTAACCCCATACTCCCTGATGGCTGCCCGGTGCTTCTTGGTGGGATAACCCTTGTTGCTCTTCCAGTCGTACTGAGGATATTCCTCGGCAAGGGCATCCATATAGTCGTCACGATAGGTCTTGGCCAGAATGCTTGCTGCAGCTATCGCCATATACTTGCCATCGCCTTTCACTATCGTGGTATGAGGCAGATCATGGTATGGCTTGAAACGATTGCCATCCACAATAATAGTCTCTGGACGAACCTTGAGCTGATCGAGTGCCCTGTGCATCGCCAAGATACTGGCATTGAGGATATTGATCTTATCTATCTCCTCGGGAGTAACGATTCCTACAGCCCATGCCACGGCATCACGCTCTATCTGCACGCGAAGAGCCTTGCGCCTCTTGTCTGTAAGCTGCTTGCTGTCGTTGAGTGCTTCATTCTGATAACCAGGAGGCAGAATGACAGCTGCCGCATAGACACTGCCAGCCAGACAACCACGACCAGCCTCATCGCAGCCGGCCTCTATAAGGTCCTTATAATAATGACTTTCCAACATCTTCTAAATGGTGTTTTACTGAATAATAAAAACTATTTGATGCAAAAGTAGTACAAATATCCGACTCATGCAAATCTTGATGGATGATTTTTAAGGATTACGTATGAAACTATAGGATAATAAAGCGATGGGATCAGTAACTTTGCATCAAAACTAATCAAAACCCATTATGAAACAAACGATTTGCATTCTTTTATCAGCTATCGCTATCTCGCTTGGTTGCTCAGCCAAGAAGCAGACGAGCACTTTCCCCGACGGCACACCTATCTCTTCATGGTTTGCCGACACCACTGGTGTGGAACTGAAGGACATGGGCAAGCCCTACATCATTACCGATTATGGAGTGGTAAATGACTCAACCATCATTCAGACCCAGAAGATTCAGGAAGTCATAGACCGCTGTCATGCCAATGGTGGCGGAGTCATCGTGGTACCTGCAGGCACTTATCTTACAGGCTCACTATTCTTCAAACCAGGCTGCAACCTGTATTTGGAAGAGAACGCCACACTGAAAGGAAGCGATGCCATCACCCATTATCAGATAGTGAAGACTCGACTGGAAGGTCAGACCTTAGACTATTTTGCAGCACTCATCAATGCCGATCATCACGATGGTTTCACCATTGCAGGCAAGGGAACCCTCAACGGCAACGGACATAAATTCTACGATGAGTTCTGGCTGCGCCGAAAAGTCATCAAGAAGTGTACCAACTTGGAGGCTCTCCGCCCAAGACTGGTCTACATCTCCAACTCCAACGACGTGAAGGTAAGCGGCATCAGAATGGTGAACTCTGGTTTCTGGACCAACCATCTGTACAAGTGCAAGCGCGTGAAATACCTCAACCTGTATATCTACGCACCCACAAGTGGCTACCCCAAAGGTCCAAGCACCGACGCCATAGACATCGATGGATGCGAGGATATGCTGATAAGAGGCTGTTGGGTAAACGTGAACGATGACGGTGTGTGTCTGAAAGGCGGCAAGGGAACCTTCGTAGACAAGGACAGCACCAATGCTCCCTGCCGCAACGTCATCGTAGAGAACTGCTATTTCAAGAAAGCCGGTGGAGGTGTCACCTTCGGAAGCGAGTGCTATGATGCTAAGAATGTGATTATAAGAGACTGCCAGTTCAACGGAACCAGCAACATTCTGCTCTTCAAGATGCGCCCAGACACACCACAGAGATACGAGGATGTACTGGCAGAAAACTGCACAGGAGTAGTTACCTTCGGCATCAGAACCCGTATTTGGACCCAGTTCTACGACAAGAAAGACAGAGACGACATGCCCCGTTCAGTCATCAACAACGTGAAGATGAAGAATATCAAGGTGAAGAGCACCAAACAATTCTACACAATGATACCTTCAGAAAACTACGACTTGGGTAGTTTCTCATTCGAAAACATCGATGTCACCGACCCTGTAGGAATTATGGACACATCGGTATTGGGCAGTTGCAAGCTCAACAAAGTAAAACTTAATGGTAAAGCCATCAAGTAGTTCTTTTTTAAAAAGAAGAAGTTAAAGGAGTTAAGGAGTTAAGACAAATGCTTAGTGGGTAACGTATATTTCTGGAGGTAAGGGACTAATGTCCTGCGTCTTATCCAAATAGGCTATTGTCTTAACTCCTTTAACTCCTTAACTCCTTTAACTCCTGAAGAAAATCTCCTAAAGAAAATCTCCTAAAGAAACATTCTCAAAGAAGCCCCCTTAACTTCTGTACTGCGATGGCGGCATACCAAACTGCTCCTTGAAGCACTTGCTGAAGTAGTACGGATTGTCGAAACCTACAGCATAAGCCACCTCCGACACATTCTTCTCGCCCTCCTTCAACAGTTCGGCGGCTTTTCTCAGTCGGATGACACGGATATACTCATTAGGTGTATAACCCGTAGTTCCCCTTACCTTTTTATAGAAGATGGTGCGTCCCAAGTGCAACAGTCCTGCCACCTTGTCGACAGAAAGATCTTGTTCGCCAAGGCGAGAATAGACAATACTGTCAAGACGCTTGACAAACAAGCTGTCCTGCTCGTTGCTGAGCATGGCAGAACGAATCTCCTGTGGCTCCTTGCCAAACTTCTGACGAAGTATCTCACGCTGGTTGAGCAACTGCAGAATGCGAGCCATGAGCAACTGCGGGCTGAACGGCTTGGTAATGTAAGCATCGGCTCCCGACTCTGTTCCTTCGAGCACATTCTCGTCAGTACTGAGGGCAGTGAGGAGAATGATGGGGATATGACTCGTCTCAAAACTGTTCTTTAGACGTTTAGTAAGCTCGAAGCCATTCATTCCAGGCATCATCACGTCGCTTACTATCAAGTCGACATCCAACTCCTTTGCCATGGCAATACCCGTCTTGCCATCCGAAGCCACCTTCAGGTCGAAACAGCTCTCCAGTTCAGAGAGCAGGAACTCACGTACATCGTTGTCGTCTTCTATCAGAAGAATGGTACGACGGTTGAGCGGAGCAGATGGTGCAGAAGGCACAGCATCAGTTGTTTTTTCTTCCTGTCCGTCCCGTTCCTTTGCCAAATCGGCCTTCAGGATAGGGCTGTCCTTTACCAAGAAGTCGGAAGCCTCGTAGCAGTCTTTCTGCAGAGGTATCGTGACCACAAAGACCGAACCTCCGCCCTCGTTCTCCTGATAAGTTATCTCGCCATGATGCGTCCTCACAAGTTCATGGGTAAGATGGAGTCCGATGCCAAAGCTCTCACCCGTATAACTGCTCTGCATGAATCGGCTGAAGAGCTGCGCTCGCTTCTCCTGCGGAATGCCCACTCCCGTGTCAGCCACACGGATGGTCATCACATCCGTGAAAGAGAGGCTTACAGAGATGGTTCCCTTGGCAGGGGTGTACTTGAAGGCGTTGGACAAAAGATTGAACACCACCTTGTCTATCATCTGCTGGTCGAGGAACATCGCATGTGCCGGCTCCGACGACTCGAAACTGTAAGCTATCTCCTTCGACTCGGCTGCATCGTCGAACATACGGCAGATGCCCTTGACAAACATCACGGCATCAGTCTCCTGCAAGGACAACTTCAGCTTGCCTGCCTGCATCTTACGGAACTCCAAGAGTTGGTCGATGAGTCGCAACATGCGCTGCACGCTCTTGTCCATCACCCGTATCGTCTTCTCCAACTCTGTCTGCCAGCGGTTGGCTTTCATGATGCGTTTTTCTTTCTCGAGCGAGCCTTGCATCAGGGTGAGAGGAGTACGGAACTCGTGAGCTATATTGGTGAAGAAAACCAACTTGTAGCGAGTGAGTTCCTGCTCAAGACGGATTCGGTTGCGAAGCACATTCTTGTCGTGCACAAACTTCACCACCAAGATGATGACACCCAGGACAAGCAGCACATAAATCATTATCGCCCAGGACGTAAGATAGAAAGGAGGCTTGATGCGAATAACCAATGTACTCTCCTTACCCCAGGTGCCATCCGATGTACATGCCTTGACATGCAGAAGATACTTGCCAGCTGGCAGTTTCTGATAAGCCGCCCAGGGCGTGGACGAAGGTTGGCTCCATGCCTGGTCGAAGCCTTCCAGACGGTAGGTGTACTTCACATTGCGCACATCGGAATAGTCGAGCGTAGAGAAATGTATGTTGGGCGAACGCTGCTCATAGGTCAGCGTTATCTCATCCGAATAAGGATAAGAGGTGAAGACGACATCGGTGAGCCCGCTGACATGGCTCAAACGTGAAGGCTGAATGATGGTAAGACCATAGTTGCCACCCAGCACCACTCTGCCGTCATCAAGACATACTGCCGAGTTCTCATTATATACATTGCCCATAGGGTTGCGTGAGAACATATAGTTTTCAAACGACTTCTTGCGGGCATTCCAGGCTGTCACTCCCTGCTGGGTAGAAATCCAAAGATTGCCATCAGGTGTGTCCACCACCGACTGAACCAAATTGTTGACCAGTCCATTAGAGGTATTGAAGACGTGGAACTTAGGCTCTGTCTCACCATCACCCGGCTCTACCTGTACCAGTCCATCACCCGATGCTGAGAGCCACAGTCGTCCCTGTCTGTCAACAAGTAGATCGCGTATTTCATAATCACGCACATAGGTCTTATATCGGCTGGCATCCTTCACAAACTCATCGACAGGAATACGGATAAGACCTCCCGATGTTCCGCACCAAAGCACGCCATGCTTGTCTATCACCATGCATCTCACCTCGTTGAGCCCCACGCTGTCGGCAAAGAATGTCTTCACACCATAGCCATCCTTACGTGGATAGACAAGGCTCAATCCCTTGCCAAAGGTTCCTATCCACATGCGATGCTTGGCATCGGAAGCCATACAGAACACGTTCCTGTCCTTAAAGTCGAGTCCTTTTGCTCCATAGATTCCCTTGCCACGGGTGCCTATCCAGGTTTCACCATTAGGCATCTGGACTATACCATAAACATTCGAGTCGAAGTGGCTCTTGCCCAACACCTGGCTCATGTCGGCACTATAGTGGTAAAGACTTCCCGCACGGGTGCCCACCATGACTGTGCCGTCATTCATTTTCTTCACCATTCGAACGACATTCGAAAAGTCCATATTGCCCTCTCCATTAGGATAAATGCGTTCCACTCCCTTGTCCATCACCTGGATGTGCGACACGCCTCCGTATTCTGAGCTTACCCACACTCCATCGTGACGGTCGGCAATAATGCCGAGAAGATAGTTGGAGGCTATAGGCGACTCTCCCAACTTGTCTGCCACGAAATGCTGGCTTTGGGTCAGGTCCTGATTGAACACAAAAAGTCCCTTGCCATAGGTGGAAATCCAGATGAGTCCATGATTGTCCTCTACGATATGAAATCGCTCATGGTCGATATAATTGGTGGTTTGCTGTGGAAAGAGAATCAGGGGTACGAGCTTGTCCTGTCTTACCAAGCGCAGCACGCCCGTCTTGTTGTATATCCACTTTCTGCCTTTGTTGTCAGTCAACACCCTGCCATTGGGGATAAGCCATTCGCCCTCACATTCCGCAACCTCTCCCGTACGCACATCGATAGAGAAAGAGCGGCGGTTGGTAAAAAGTATCCATCTGTTGCCCAAGAGCAAATCGCCGGTGGCTACCTCACCGTCAACATAGGCTACATGGGAAAATCGCTGCAGCTTGCCTTGTCGAAGGACATAGACATCGCCCTTCTCCGAAACCATCAGCATCTTATGATGGAAGGGGCGCGTACGCGACATTCTCATGCCCTTGGCCATGCAGGACAGGCGACCTTCAGAATAAAGGAAAACCTTGTCCGTAGTACAAAGCACCACATTGTCTTTGTCCAGACTGTCTATCAGAGGGACTTGGGAAGAACCTATTTCTGCCTGGGCAAACCTACGTGTCAAGAAAGAACCACTGCGATAGTCTACCAACATAGCTCCATCTTTGGCTCCCCAAAGCCAGAACATTCCGTCACAGACCAGCTTCCACTTAGTGAAATGAAGCTTCTCTACTTCCTGACAGTACTTCTCCTCCTTGCCGTCCACCATATTCAGGCAAGTTAATCTCTCAGAAGAAGAATACACCCACAACTTCTTATAGGTAACATCCTCCAAAGCCTTCTTCGTACGACCGATTAAAGCAGAGACACCAGTACTGTCGCTGTCAAAATAGGTTGTTACCACGTTACCGTCGTAGCGGGCAAGTCCATTATACGTGGAAAACCACAGAAAGCCCTTCTGGTCCTGTTGCATATCGCTAACGACATTAGAGGGCAATCCTTCCTGAATGGTTACCCTCTTCGCCTTCACCTCTATGGGAAGGGAAAGAATCTCGGCATGCTTCTCCGCCGCTATCTGTGCCATAGGCTCCGTGCCAACGCCACGCTGTCCGCCATCATGGCAGGAACTGGCGAGCAAGGCAAAAGCCGCCGCCATAAAGAAATTACTGTATCTCATTATTCTGATTAGTTCTTAACACGGTGCAAAGATACGCCAAATACTTGGAAAAACCACATCTCCCTACCACAAAAATCACTTCACCCTACCACAAAACCATGGAAAGCCTATCACAAAGTCCATGGAAGACTGCTCCTAAACATGAGACACTATCTATATTTAGTCAAATATAAGCTATATTTCATTAGTTGTGACTTATATTTAACTAAATAAAGGTTAGGCGAAGCAGTTGGAAGCAGACTTCTCGGAAGTTTGTCTCTATAAGAAAAGATTTTTATGGCAGGGCGATAAAAAATTATCGCAATATTCTTGCCTGTTTGTCAGCTTTAGCGTATATTTGCAATCACTAACCATATAAACATGAAGAATATGAGAACCAAACTGTCTATGATTGTCGCCATCATGCTGTTGGCGCCATTAGGAACACAGGCCCAGAAACGTATCAAGGCCATCAACATCAATGTAGAGTTGCCACAGGTAGGAGCCGACATCGGAGACGGCACCAAGGTCACATCCATCACCACCGACGCCTTCGGCTCCGAGAATATGCTGGGCGAGGGAAAGATAGAATGCAATGGCGGCGGACGCTACTTGCAGTTCGACACCGACGGCAACCGTGAGACTCCCAATGCCGGCTTCGTGTTCGAGTCGGGCAGGAAATACGTGCTGCGCATCCACCTGACCAACTATACCAACATACTGTTCAATTACAAGAACAACAAGGAGTTTACCGTAGATGACAGCATGGTGAAGGCAACCATCAACGGAAAGAAGGCAAAGATAACCCTTGGCTCTGGACGCCCATTGATTTGCGAGATGTTGATCACACTGCCGGGCGAGCGCAACCCGATAGAAGCAAACACCAAGTTGAGTGCAGCCGACGACAAGCATGCCGGATATGGATACGTAGATCTGGCACTGCCAAGCGGAACCAAGTGGGCTACGTGCAACGTGGGCGCAGCCAAGCCCGAGGCATACGGCAACTACTATGCCTACGGTGAGACCAAGACAAAGCCCAAATATGACCGTGAGTCGTTCATCGGTTATGGTGCCTACACCTACACCAACCCATACAATATACAATCGTTCGAGGAGGAGGACAACAAGTATGCCATATCGACAGCCATGAGACAACGCCTAAAGCCAGAATACGACGCAGCACGCCAGAACATGGGAGGCGAATGGCAAATCCCTACCCGACTGCAGTGCAAGGAACTGCGCGAGAACTGCTACGCAAAGTATGTGAAGATAAACGGTGTAAAGGGCACACTCTATACCAGTCTGAAGAACGGCAAGTCAATCTTCTTGCCCTATGCAGGACATATAAACGGCACAGTAAATGCCAACAAGGGCATTTTCGCTGACTACATGACAGCCAACTCAACCCGAATAACCCACATGTTCAACATCACCTGGGGCAGCAGCTACAGCTGCAACACCCAGACCAAAGAATGGCTGTTCATGCAGTACACCTACGAATGCAACGAAGATCCCGACGGCGCTGATATCCCAAGCGACGGCTATCCCATACGTGCCGTATGGGGAGGCGATGCCTTCAGAGGCGACAAGGCCAAAGTAGGTAAACTGCCGGCACTGACAGGCAAAAGAGCTTCGTCGCCCAAGGAAAAGAAGGTAAAGAAGAAGGAAACAGACGACAGCGACTCATCGGACAAGACGGAAAAGAAAAACTCAAAAGAAAAGATGAAGAACCTGCTCAACAAGGGCAAAGGTCTTTTCAACCTGCTGAAATAACCCCATTCATACCATACGAAAAGGGACGAGCTCATCGCGAGTTCGTCCCTTTTTTACTAAAAATAATTCTTATTTACCGAAATGTATGTACTGTACTAAAAACAATCTTTACTTGTAAGCTGGATGCTGCTGACCTTCAAGACCTGCGTTTACATCAAGAATCTTAGTGGTATTGAACGGCATCAGCTCTGTCATGTTCTTTTGCAAGCCATAGAATACACCAGAATTACCTGTAATCCAGGCATTGTTGCTTGACACTCCAGTTACGTCCTCTACACACAGGTTACCCTTCTGCTTAATAGAAACGATACTGAACATATTAAGGATGGTGTAAGAATGCTCTACAGCACCTTCGGGCTTGTTAACAGCACTATAAAGCTTGCCATCCTTTTCATAGAGCTTCACATCCTTAAGTGAACCCTTGCTACTTGAGTTCAAAATCTTCAGAGTCTTGATCTGGTCGGCAGAAAGACCCAAAGCCTCAACATCAGCCTGTGAAAGGTCGATATAGCTCAATGCGATGGTAGGATCCTCAAACTTAGGTGTGGTAGAGAGATAGTAAGCACGATAAACTGGTACGTTGGCAAATTCACCATCACGCTTTGCCAAGTTTACCAAGCGCTGCTTCTCTGCCATCAGCATCTCATACTGCTTACCCCAGCGAGTAAGGTCGGTACGACGCAGACCCTCGTTGGAAAGCTCGAGCTTACGCTCCTTCTGGATGAAGGTGAGGAAGTCGTCATGGTTGGTAGGAATACCTGCAGCAGCCTTGGCCTCATTGCCACGGAAGGCACGCTTGCGTACTTCCTTCACTGCATTGATGGCCTCCTGAGTAGGACCATTGTTCACCTCGTTCAGAGCTTCAGCATACATCAACAATACGTCGGCATAGCGAAGCAATGGGAAATTGATGTTACGCTTACTGTTGGTTGCGCCCATCTCTTTCTTCCAGTTGATGCGGTACTTGCCCACACCCATACCGTTGTAAGTATTCATCTGATACTTATTGCCCTTGGCACTAAGCACGATGCCGTAGTTGCAGACAGACACATCGCGACGCTGGTCATCCTTGTCATAGTCGAAGAAGAGAGTAGGATAAGCCATCATCTGTGAGCCACCCTTACCCATACCGCCTTCAGAGTTGTCGTTTCCTGAAGTTGGGATACCATTGACATAACCTGTTCTTACATCGGTAGCATTCTCGCCATACCAACCATACTCCAACATGGTTTCCTTGTTGTAAGTCTGGTTGCCCAAATCTCTGAACAACTGGTCATAGTTGTCGAGCAAGCCATTCTGACGCTTCTCGATAACAGCCTTGCAGGCATCAGCAGCAATCTGATAAAGTTCCTTCACACGTGCAGCATCGTCACGGCGTGCGATGTGCAAGGTAGAAGCATCGTAGGTGTTGAGGTCCCAACGCAGAGAGTAGCCAGCAGCATAGAGAGCCACACGGGCCAAGATGCCATAAGCTGAGTTCTTGCAGAAACGCTCAGGTGTAGAAGGAGCATTGGCCTCACCCTGCCATGGCAGGAGCTCTACAGCCTTCTGCAAATCGGCAATGCACTGATCGTAGATCACATCACGGTCGGTACGTGAAGAAGTGAAGGTTGTCAACTCAGATGTTGGAACTGTTGTGAAAGGAACGTCGCCATAGAAGCGAATCAGATTCCAGTAAGCATAGGCACGGATGGCCAACGCCTCACCAAGAAGCGCATTCACCTTACCCTTCTCGCTCTCAGAAACGCTCATACCGGGCAACTTCTGAATACAAACGTTGGCATACTCGATGGCTGCATACATAGAAGTATATGTATTGCTGAGCATACCTGTGACGTTGGTGAAGTTGTAGTTGGAAACGTCATACTTAGAGTTGCTCTCTGTTGAGGCACACTCGTCTGTACCCTCAAGCAGCTGATAGCCCAGCTCCTGAGTATGGAGACTGGCATAAGCACCCACTGTGGCAAGTTCTGCACGGGATACTGTCTCAAAGACAGAACCACTGTCGGCAGATGACTCAGATGGCATATCCAACCAGTCCTGGCAAGATGTCATGGTCAAAGCTATGGCCGTAACACCTAATATATTTAATATCTTATTCATATATTACTCTTGTTAGAATGAATTGATTAGAATGTTAAGTTTACACCTACTACCCAGCTCTTAGCACGTGGGTAAGAAGAATTGTCCACACCAGGAGTCAGGGCGCTTCCTGAAGCAGAAACCTCTGGATCATAGCCTGAATAACCTGTGATAGTGCAGATATTATTCATGGTTGCATAGACACGAGCCTTCTGCAAGTAGATTTTCTTCAACCATGCCTTAGGGAATGTATAACCCAAAGTGATGGTGTTCAGACGAAGGAATGAACCATTCTCGATATAATAGCTGCTATGATCGGAAATGGCATACTTGTTATTGGAAGAAATATTCCACATACGGCTGCCATTGTCCTCACCTGGGTTCAACTCTGCCAAACGAGCAAGGTTGGTAGACTCCTTACCTGTGAGTGGGTCGATGAGGGTGTATCGGTTAGCCATGTCTGAGATGGTGTTCTGGTTGGCCAAGTAAGGACCAACAAAACGCTGAGTACTCATGTTGAACACATCGTTGCCTACCGAGAAGTTCATGAAGACGGTCAGGTCAAAGCCCTTATAGGTAAAGGTATTGTTCCAACCTCCTGTAAAGTCAGGAGCTGCATTACCAATAACGGTACGGTCGTTAACACTCCATACAGGGTTACCATCCTTATCTGTTTCACCTGCAAATGTCTTATACTTCACATCACCTGGTTTCACAGCCTTGCGGTCGAAACCTTTCAGGCTGGCAATTCCATCCTTCAACTTGTAAGTTCCATCCTCGTTCTGGATAAAGTCGGCTGTGGTGTAAAGACCATCATATACCAAACCATAGAACTGTCCAAGAGGTTTGCCCTTCTCGATCTTGAAGCCCATACGAGACTCGTAATCCTGGATAAAGTAGTCTGACTCACTGCTACCACCATAGATATCGAGCACCTTAGAGCGGTTGAAAGCCACATTGAAGTCTGTTGACCATGTGAAGTCCTTGGTACGAACAGGTGTTGCGTTGATAACAATTTCCACACCACGGTTACGGATAGAACCTACATTCTGATACTGTGTTGTATAACCTGTAGAAGAAGGAATCTGGTTCTTGATAAGCAGGTTCTTAGAGGTATTGTTGTACCAGTCGATACCTACATTGAGGCGGCTGCCAAATACCGAAACGTCAAGACCTACGTTGACAGTCTCTGTCTTCTCCCACTTGAGGTCCTTATTTCCAAGAGTCTTACCTGGTACATAAGTGATATAATCCTTACCGCCAATGCCATAATGGCCAGAACCATAAGAAGTAGCATACATATTGTCGTCGATATTATCGTTACCGGCCGTACCATAACCTACACGGAGCTTCAAGTTGTCGAAGATATCCTTCAAACCTTCCATGAATGGTTCCTCTGAAATACGCCATGCAGCAGATGCAGATGGGAAGTAACCCCACTGGTTGCCCTTGGCAAACTTAGAAGAGCCGTCACCACGAAGTGTGGCATTCACGAGATAACGGTCCAGATAGTTGTAAGATACACGGGTAAACCAAGACACACGACCACGACGGCTCTTACCTGATTTCCATACAGCAGGAATACCCATGCTGACATCATTCAAACCGAAGTTTCCATCAGAAAACTCACGATACTCGTTTTCGAGCTTCATGGTCTCCCAATAAGTAGTCTCCTGACCGAGCAATGCAGAGAAGTGATGATCCTTGTTGAGGTCGAACGAATAGTTCAATGTATTGGTAATCTGCCACTGGTAAGCCTCTGCATTGTTGCGCTTGCCATAACCATAAGGGCTCTTGTTGGCTGCTGCAGTCTTGGTAGAACCATCGTCCCAATAGTCGGTACGAGTCTGCTTCCACTGATAGCTACCAGCTGTACGCCATGTCAGATTCTTGATAATGTCGAACTCAATACCAGCATTCACTGTAGCAAGACGAGTAAACTTCTCGTTTGTGATAGCGTTATTGGTAAGAATAGGGTTGTTTGAGTCGTAGTTGTTACTACCAGGGATGGCATCGAAAGCATCTGTGAGGTCTTCGCCAAGCATCTGCTCGTTGGTAAAACGAATACCACCTGTAACAGGCTGAAGAATCGTCTGCTTCAATGTACCACCAAGAGAGCCACCACCTTCGAGCTTAGTCATCTGCAAAGCAGAAGAGAAGTCGAAGCGTACGCCCTTCCAAAGTTCGTGATTGATCTTGGCGCGGACACTGTTCTTATAGTAACCATGCTTTGCCATGATACCATCCTCGCCAGTATAGTTGTAGCTGAGCATATACTTTGTCTTCTCGCTACCACCAGAGATATTGATATTATGTGTCTGAGCCACACCAGTAGATCCGAACACCTCGTCCTGCCAGTCGATACCGGCACGGTTGCCATATTCGCTTGCTATACGGTCATAAGCGCCTGTATAGAAGTCGGCATCACTTACGCTGCCACCAAAAAGGCTTGCGAAAGCATCCTCGTTGCCACGAAGAGTTTGGAACTCATACTGATACTTCACATAATCCTCCACGCCAAGAAGATCGAGCTTCTTGCCAAGACGCTGGAAACTAACATAACCATTGTAAGAAACCTCGGTCTTACCTGCCTTACCGCTCTTGGTAGTAATAAGGATTACACCATTGGCACCAGCAGCACCATAAATAGCTGTAGCAGAAGCATCCTTCATCACGTCGATGGTCTCGATATCGTTGATATCCACATTTCTCTAACCATCTTCCATCTGGAAACCATCCACGATATAAAGAGGCTTGGTACTCTGTGTGATAGACGTACCACCACGTACAGTAATGTTGATATCGGCACCTGGCGCACCACTCTGGGTAATGATGTTCACACCGGCAGCCTTACCTGTCAAAGCCTGAGCGGCAGAAGTAGCAGGTATATTGGCAAGATCCTTACCGCTGACTGAAGCTGTAGCGGCAGTCAGGTCTCTTTTCTTTACCTTAGCATAACCAATAGAAACAACCTCGTCGAGCATCTGAGCCTCGGGCTCGAGCTGTACATTAATCTGTGTACGGCCCTTGATGTCTACTGTCTTTGTCTTATAACCTACATAAGAAATAACCAAAGACTTGGCAGATGAAGGAACTGTCAGCTTAAAGTTACCATCCACGTCGGTAACGGTGCCTGTATTACCTGGCACAACCTTTACCGTCGCACCGATAACTACATCCATGTCATCCGTCACTTGTCCTGAAATAGTCACCCCTTGAGCGAGGCCTTTCACAGGAACCACCAGTAGCATGAACAATACCATGCATACTTGGAACATAAGTGATTTGTTTTGCATAAAATGATTTTTTAAGTTTATATTAGTTTATTGTTGTATTTACGAACGTATTTAGCAGTGTGGCTTTTTCTCCTACCAGACTAAAAGAGGGGTTTCAGACCTTCCCATTTCACATCCCAGTTGCCATCTTGTGGGAAACCAGGATTGGGATGAACACTTCCGTCCCAGCCTGCACACATCATAGCTACAGCCATCAGGTAACCTCCATTGCCAGGAAGATAGATGCGAAGACGACCATCTTGATAGTTATGACCACTTACCAAATAGGTATTCTTCTGCTGTTTCATCAGCAAGGCTCCTACCGCATTCTCGGGCTCTCCCATGCGGGCGGCTCCCATAGCCATCATCGGATAATCCCATCCCCAGGATGTCTCCCACTTCCAGTTCTTCCAAATCCACTGTTCTGTCTTCTTCATCTTGGCAAAGTCGATTTGATGGCTGTTATATGGGAACAGACCTATCGCTCCCATCACTGCTGGGTGATCGCTGTACATCTTTTCATTCTTATAAGTATCAGGCTCGGTCTCTGCTGCGAGATACAGACTGTCCTTGGATGCCAATGGAGATATCTTCTGAATGACATCATCCCAATGTGCATTTCGCTCCTTGCCCAATCGCTCACGCCAGGTCTGTGCAATCTGAAGGGCACAACACCACTGACTCAACTCGAAAGGAGGATTGATGGTTGTTGCTGCTGGCAGAGTTTCCTGAGCTGCTATACAACCACGAAGGATATAGCGGTCGTTCTGCTTGTCATAATCAGCAAAGTCGCCCATAAACTCGGCGGTTTCATCGACCAAGCGTGCATATTTCTGCAAGAGTGCAGGTGTTGGGTTGGCACGATAGAGCAACTCTGCCAAATAAATAAGGTGAGGCTGTTGCCAGATCAGGAAACTTCCCACTCCTGAAGGTGCCTCGCCTACCCAAGGATCGGTCATCTTCATCCAGCGCACTCCCTTGAAGCCCTGTCGCTCGGCTATCTTGCGGGCATTGGCTTCTGCCTTGATGTACCAGGAAAGTGAACGTTCCAACATCTCAGGGTGTCCCCACAAGGCAAACTGTGCCTGATGCCAGAGAATCATCTCCAAATGAAATTTGCCAAACCATGAATTATAGGTGAGTCCTGTCTCCTGTGGAGGTGTATCGCCTGCATCCTGAATGGCGAGCAGATACTGGCTCAATACTACACGACGCTCCATCTCCTTGGCACGGGGATCCTTGCAGTTGGAGAAGTCTGCCATACCACCTTTTTTCCAATAACCCATCCAGTATGCCTTGGCAGCGTCAGCTACTTCGGCAAAGGTCTTGTTAGCTGTGGATGTCTGCTCAGCATATTCGCAGGTAAGTTTCAGGTCAGAAGACTTGGCTTGCAACTGATAGAAGTTCTTGCCTTTCTGCTTTAATTTAGCAGCGCCTTGCCATCTTAACATCACAAAATATACGGTTTCATCGATTATTCTCTTTAAAACTGCAGAGTTGGATGTTTGAGCAACAAGTGTCGTGGAATGCGACTTATCTTTAGTCCAGTCGCAGGCATCATCGCAATGTCCACCAGTAGGATAAGCGAAGCGTACATCCACAGCGATGGTTCCCTTAGACTGAATATGGGTAGCTATCATATCGAGAACAGGGTCGCAGGTTGTTTCCACTTGGTATGCCTTACCTTTATATATAAAACTGCTCTTGATCATACCTTCCCACATATTCAGTGTCTGGTCTATCTGCTTGATCTGCTTAGGATCTGCACCCAGAGACAATCCCAATGTACCCAAATGCAGACGATGAGGGTTTACGCGATACCAGTCGCCAGCAGCCTTGGCTCGTTTGTTGTCCTTTACCTGTGTGGCATAAGGTTCCTTACGGCCTCTTCCAAAATCATAATAACGCCAGCTTTCCTCTGGTTGATAATTCTCAGGATTGGCAAAAGAATGCCAGCCCCAGTCGCTCATGGTTCCCAATGGAACACCGTGAGAATAGGACTTAGGGAAAGACTGAAGACCTGTACCATCTACTGTCATGGCAAAACCACCATTACCTACAGAGAGCGAGTTGAGCGAATCCATTGTTGTAACATGTGGATTGTTACGCTCTACCACCTTCTTTCTGTCGATGGGTTGCTGAGCCATAGAGCTCAATGCAAACAACAGGCAAATACTTAAGATTAATTTTTTCATTTGTTTTTAGCTATTTTTCGATGGCAAAATTAGTGCTTTTCACATATTATAGCTATACAAAATTGTACACTATCATATATTTCTATTCTATCAGATGTATTTTTATATTCTTTGAAGAATAAAGTTCTGTTTATTAAATGAACAGTCATGCTTTCTGTATCAGTATATATAATAAGGTATTCAAGTTTCGCAAGTGGTTTAAGTACGGGCTGATGGCCCAAAAGTTCCAGAAGCAGCACGCCCTGAAGGGGCAGCAGCTCTTAGCCCAGGGCAACGCCCTGGGTATAATAGCAATCAGCAAGGCGCCCTGTAAGGGCAAAAGCTTTGTATATTGTCCGGTATTTTAAAGCTTTTGCCCTTACAGGGCGACAGATTTGCGTCCAAAACAACCCAGGGCGCTGCCCTGGGCTAAGAGCTTCTGCCCTTTCAGGGCGTGCCAACCGTACAGATCAAAAGCGTTTTGAGATTCTGTACTAAAACATCTGTGCCACACGCTTCACTCCTGCTACCAAGGCGTCAACCTCTTCCTTGGTATTATAGAGCGCAAAGCTGGCTCGAACGGTTCCTAAGATGCCATAACGGTCCATCAGAGGCTGAGCACAATGATGACCTGTACGAACTGCAATGCCAAGACGGTCGAGAAGTGTGCCCATATCCATGTGATGAATATCGTCTACAAGGAAACTTACCACAGCATCCTTGCCTTCTTGCTCTCCAAAAAGTCTGATTCCATCGATGGTTCGCATCTGTTCCATACAGTAGCGTGTAAGTTCTTTCTCGTGCTGGGCAATATTGTCCATACCAAGAGCCGACACATAATCGATGGCTTTGGCCAAACCATGAGTAGCCACATAATCGGGAGTTCCTGCCTCAAACTTGAAGGGCAACTTCTCGAATGTGGTCTTTTCGAAGCTCACACTCTCTATCATCTCGCCACCTCCCTGGTAAGGAGGCATACGGTCAAGCCATTCTTCCTTGCCGTAGAGCACGCCGATACCTGTAGGTCCATATATCTTATGACCACTGAAAGCAAAGAACTCGCAATCCAAATCCTGTACATCGACCTTGAAATGAGGTGTGCTCTGAGCTCCATCCACCATCACGGGCACATCATGCTCATGAGCTATCTTGATCATCTCTTTCACAGGATTCACCGTACCGAGCACATTGCTTACCTGGGTAATACTGACAATCTTGGTACGTTCGTTGAACAAACTGGCGAATTCATCGATGTTTATCTCTCCTTTTTCGTTAATAGGGATAACACGGATGGCAATGCCTTTCTTGGCTGCCTGCAACTGCCAAGGCACAATATTGGAATGGTGCTCCATAGTAGAGATGATGACCTCGTCGCCCTCGCTCATAAACTCATCACAGAAAGAGGAGACAACGAGATTCAGACTCTCGGTAGTACCACGGGTAAAGATGATTTCCTCTACTTTGGGAGCATTGATAAACTTGCGTACTGTCTCGCGGGCAGCCTCATGAAGATCTGTAGCCTGCTGAGAAAGGTAATGCACACCTCTATGCACATTGGCATTGACGTTAAGATATTCGTCACGCATAGCATCAAGCACACATAAAGGCTTCTGTGTAGTAGCAGCATTATCGAGATAAACCAAAGGCTTGTCGTACACCGTTCTCGAAAGTATCGGGAAATCGGCTCTTACTTTGTTAATATCATACATATTTTTAAGGAGTTAAGAAGTTAAGGAGTTAAAGAAGTTAAGACATCGGTAAATCTGTTTTCAAAAGGAATCTCAAACAATATAACAATTGTCTTAACTCCTTTAACTTCTTAACTCCTTTAACTACATAATTATCTACTTGCAAAGCTTGCATCCCTCGCACTTATTGAGTTCACCACGGAATCGCTTCTCTACGAGATGATGCAGACGGTCGCGCAATGGCTCCAGCTCCATCTTGTCGATGACTTCGTTGATAAATGCAAACTGAAGGAGCAACTTAGCCTCCTCACGGCTTACACCGCGCTGCTGCATATAGAACAAGGCAGCATCGTTGAGCTGACCAACAGTACTACCGTGTGCACACTTCACATCATCGGCATATATCTCCAACATAGGCTGGGTGAACATACGGGCAGTCTTGGTGGCACAAAGATTCTGATTAGTTTCCTGAGATATTGTCTTCTGGGCACCATGACGTACCAACACACGACCAGCAAAGGCTCCTCGGGCCTCACCATCAAGCACATATTTATAAAGTTCATTGCTGGTACAATGTCCCACCTGATGATCAATGAGTGTATTGTTATCCACCACCTGATTCTTATCGGCAATGACACAACCATTGCAGAAACATTCTGCTCCCTCGCCCTTGAACACCAAGTCGAGACGGTTGCGGGTGATACCATTATGAAGGGTTATCACATTATGGTTCACACGGCTGTTGGCCTGCTGCTCTATATAAACATTGCTGACACGACGGTTCTTGTAATGAGTCTCCTCAAGACAATAAAGATCAAGACTCGCATTCTCGCCTACAAAAGCCTCAATAACCTGTGTGGCAAGGAAATTCTTGTCGTCAGCTGCATGGTCGCAGAAAAGGAACTTTGCCTCAGCACCCTGCTCCAAGACGATGAGAACACGACGATTCACCATCAGGTCGACATCCGAGCGAAGAATATTGATGACCTGCACAGTACGCTCCACCTTTACATTCTTGGGCACATAGATGAACAAGCCATCCTGAGCCAAGACTGTATTCAGGGCAGTAATGCCATCCTCGTCTGTTTTGGCAATCTTAGCATAGTATTTCCCGATGAATTCAGGGTTTTCTGCAGCAATCTTGCTCAAAGAATCCACGATAACGCCCTCTGGAAGTTCTACCTTTGGAAGAGCTTTGTTATAGAAAGCATCATTAACCACGAAGTATAGCGAAGTACTGAGATTGGGCACATCACAACGGAAAGCCTGATAAGGGTCTACAGGAATCTCCAGTCGATTCAGGTTCAAGCCATAGTCGGGCTCGAAGATGGCACTCATATCTGTGTACTTGTATCTCTCCACCTTGCGAGAAGGAAAGCCCAGACGACGGAAGTCCTCAAAAGCTGCATCGCGCACAGCATTGAGCACCTCGGCACTGTTCTTCTTGATCATTCTCGACGAAGACTGATACAAGTCTAAATATTGTTTTTCTGAATGCATAATATTCAATTTATAATTAATAAACAACAATGAATAAACAGAGGCTTGCCTTTCATGGCAAAGCCTGTTATGATTGAGACATTATCATTTATTCTTTTTCATCTACCTCAGCCTTGATCCAGTCGTAGCCACGAGCCTCAATCTCCTTGGCAAGTTCAGGACCGGCAGTCTTCACGATTCTACCTTTATAGAGTACGTGAACCACACTTGGCTTAATCATATCGAGCAGACGCTCGTAGTGAGTGATGACGATGGCAGAAGTCTTGTCGGTATGCATCTTGTTCACGCCATCAGCCACAATACGCATCGCATCTACATCGAGACCAGAGTCTGTCTCATCAAGGATAGAGAGCTTTGGCTCCAACATTGCCATCTGGAAAATCTCATTGCGCTTCTTCTCTCCACCAGAGAAACCTTCGTTTACAGAACGGCGAGCCAACTTGCTGTCAAGTTCTACCAACTCACGCTTCTCGCGCATCAGTTTCATAAACTCACTTGTATTCAAAGGCTCCAAACCCTGATACTCGCGCTTGGCATTGATGGCAGCACGCATGAAGTTGGTCATAGATACGCCAGGAATCTCTACTGGATATTGGAAAGAAAGGAACAAACCTTCGCGGGCACGGTCCTCTGGCTTCATATCCAGCAGGTTCTTGCCGTTGAAGATAGCCTCACCCTCAGTTACTGTATAAAGAGGGTTGCCTGTGAGCACAGCACTCAAGGTTGACTTACCAGAACCGTTAGGTCCCATAATCGCATGTATCTCGCCGTCATTAATAGTCAGGTTGATACCTTTCAATATTTCTTTGCCTGCAATAGTTGCATGCAGATTCTTTACCTCTAACATAATTTTAGTCAATTTTTATTGATTTCATCGAGAATTATGATGATTATCCTACGGTTCCTTCGAGTGAAACACTCAGGAGTTTCTGTGCCTCAACGGCAAACTCCATAGGCAACTTGTTGAGCACATCCTTGGCATAACCATTTACGATCAGGCCGACTGCCTCCTCAGTTGGAATGCCGCGCTGATTGCAATAGAAGAGCTGGTCTTCCGAAATCTTCGAGGTGGTTGCCTCATGCTCGAACACAGCGGTATCGTTTTGCGCATCCATATATGGGAAAGTATGTGCTCCACAATCACTGCCCAACAACAATGAGTCGCAAGAACTGTAGTTACGGGCATTGTCGGCATTAGCTGTGGCACGTACCAGACCACGATAAGAGTTCTGGCTATGTCCTGCCGAGATACCTTTCGATATAATGGTACTCTTGGTATTCTTACCCATATGAATCATCTTGGTACCTGTATCGGCCTCCTGATAATTGTTGGTAACAGCCACACTGTAAAACTCAGCAACAGAGTTGTCGCCACGCAGGACACAGGAAGGATACTTCCAGGTAATGGCGGAGCCCGTCTCTACCTGAGTCCAACTCAACTTTGAGTTGACACCACGCAAGTCGCCTCGCTTGGTCACGAGATTCAAGACTCCACCCTTTCCATGTTCATCACCAGGATACCAGTTCTGAACGGTAGAATACTTCACCTCGGCATTGTCCTTAACGATAATCTCGACAATAGCTGCATGGAGCTGGTTCTCATCACGCATAGGTGCTGTACATCCCTCTAAGTAAGAAACGTAGGCATCGTCGTCGGCAATAATCAATGTACGCTCAAACTGACCTGTATTGCGGGCATTAATGCGGAAATAGCTGCTCAACTCCATAGGACAGCGAACACCCTTTGGAATATAGACAAAGGAACCGTCACTGAACACACAGCTGTTCAAGGCTGCATAGAAGTTGTCTCGATATGGCACTACTGTTCCCAAATACTCTTTCACCAAATCGGGATGTTCCTTGATGGCCTCACCAATACTGCAGAAAATAACGCCCTTCTCTCGAAGCTTCTCCTTGAATGTTGTCTTCACCGACACGGAGTCCATGATGGCGTCTACTGCGGTTCCACTCAGAGCCAAGCGCTCCTCCAGAGGAATGCCAAGCTTGTCGAATGTCTTCTCCAACTCAGGGTCTATCTCCTTGTTCTTAGGCTTCTTAGCCAATGGGTCGGCATAGTAAGATATCTCCTGATAGTTGACAGGTGGCACATGTACATGTCCCCACTTTGGTTCCCTAAGTGTCTTCCAGTAATGGTAGGCTTTCAGACGAAATTCGAGCATCCATTCGGGCTCTCCTTTCTTCTGAGAGATAAGGCGCACAACATCCTCGTTGAGTCCTTTCTCTATGATTTCAGTATGCACGTCGGTGGTAAAGCCATACTCATATTTCTGGTCTATCACGTCCTTGACAACCTGATTTTGTTCTTTCTCTTTCTCTGCCATTGTTATTCAGAATAACCTTTCGTTATTTTAACCATAAATAGGGATAAACCTCTTGAGGCTCATCCCTACCTTTTATATTATATATATGATAGAGCGAAAGGAAAGGTGATTTGACCGAAACTACGTTTCTTACTCCTCATTTCCAATTCTTCGCTCCTCATTCACTCTTCACCTGATTAAAGCTTCTGTTCTACCTCGATCTCTGTGAAGGTCTCGATCACGTCACCTTCCTGAATATCGTTGTAGTTGACAAGGCTCAAACCGCACTCCATACCGGTAACCACCTCCTTCACATCATCCTTATAACGCTTCAAGGCTCCGATATCTGCTGTACGAATCACGATACCGTCACGGATAACACGGGCTTTATCCTTGGCATGTACCTTACCCTCGGTAACGAGACCACCAGCAATAGTACCCACCTTAGAAATCTTGAAGGTCTGCTTAACCTCAACCTGACCGGTAACGATTTCCTTCTTCACCTTGTCGAGCATACCAACCATCGCGCTCTTGATATCGTCGATAGCATCATAGATGATGGAGTAAGTGTTGATTTCCACACCCTCACGGTCGGCAGCCTTGCGTGCATCAGCAGAAGGACGAACCTGGAAACCAACGATGACAGCATCTGAAGCAGAAGCCAGCATGACGTCGTTCTCAGAAATCTGACCCACAGCCTTGTTGACAACGTTCACCTGAACCTTCTCGGTAGAAAGTTTGATGAATGAGTCGCTCAAAGCCTCAACAGAACCGTCGGTATCACCCTTCACAATGACATTCAACTCATGGAATTCACCACGTGCGATACGGTGAGAGATATCACCAAGAGTCAAGCGCTTCTGAGTACGCAAGCCCTGCTCACGCTGCAACTGCTCACGCTTATTGGCTATCTCGCGAGCCTCCTGTTCAGTCTCGATAACATGGAACTGATCACCGGCAGTAGGAGCACCATTCAAACCGAGGATGATAGCTGGCTCTGCAGGAGCAGCCGACTTGATGTTGGCATTACGCTCATTGAACATCGCCTTCACACGACCCCAAGAAGTACCGGCAAGAACAATATCACCAACCTTCAAGGTACCATTGGCAACCAATACGGTAGATACATATCCACGTCCCTTGTCGAGAGAAGACTCGATGATGGTACCTGTGGCACGACGGTTAGGGTTAGCCTTCAAGTCGAGCATATCAGCCTCGAGGAGTACCTTGTCGAGCAAATCGTGAACACCGATACCCTTCTTGGCACTGATTTCCTGACACTGGTACTTACCACCCCACTCCTCAACGAGCAGGTTCATGTTAGCCAAGTCCTCACGAATACGGTCTGGGTTGGCACCTGGCTTATCAATCTTGTTGATAGCAAATACCATTGGCACACCTGCAGCCTGAGCATGGGCGATAGCCTCCTTGGTAGTAGGCATCACAGAGTCGTCGGCTGCGATGATGATGATGGCGATATCGGTGGCCTGAGCACCACGGGCACGCATGGCGGTGAACGCCTCGTGACCTGGAGTATCAAGGAATGTCACCTTGCGACCACTTTTCAGGGTCACACTGTAAGCACCGATATGCTGGGTAATACCACCCGCCTCACCGGCAATCACATTGGTATTGCGGATGTAGTCGAGCAAAGAAGTCTTACCATGGTCTACGTGACCCATCACAGTTACGATTGGAGCACGTGGAACCAAATCGTTCTCATCATCCACTTCCTCGCTGACAGCTTCCTGAACCTCAGCGCTGACATATTCGGTCTTGAAGCCGAACTCCTCAGCCACCATATTGATGGTCTCTGCATCCAGACGCTGGTTGATAGATACCATGATTCCAACACCCATCAAGGTAGAGATAACCTGAGTAACGCTGATATCCATCATCGTAGCCAATTCGCTTACGGTCACGAACTCTGTAAGTTTCAGTATCTTACTCTCCTTCTGCTCCTGACGAACCTGGTCCTGAAGTTTCTCCTGCACAGCCTCGCGCTTTTCCTTACGGTACTTAGCACCCTTCTTGTTCTGGCTCTTGCTTGTAAGACGGGCAAGGGTTTCCTTTACCTGGCGTGCTACAGCCTCGTCATCGACCTCTATCTGACGCTGGTTATTGCCCTTGTTGTTATTGTTCTTATTCTTGTTTTTATTCTTTTTCTTGCCGCCACCATTGTTGTTATTGTTCTGGTTGCCGCCATTGTTATTGTTGTTCTTGCCGTTATTGCCCTGCGAAGACTCGGCATTGATGTCTACGCGCTCCTTATTGATGCGCACACGCTTCTTACGCTCGCTATGCTGCTGGGCAAACTTGTCCTCACGCTCCTTACGGCGCTCCTCCTTGGTCTTCTTCTTAGGACGAGTGCTCTGATTAAGGGTAGAAAGGTCTATCTTGCCGAGCACCTTAGGCTCATTGGCAGCAAACTTCTGCTCGCTCTTCAGTGTGAAGACCGTATTGGTTGCAGCTGACTGAGCTGCTACAGGCTGACTGGCAGCCTTTTCTTCCTTAGCTTCAGGCTTGCTTTCCTTCACCTCAGGCTTACTTTCCTTAGCTTCTGGCTTGTTGACAGGCTTGACTTCCACCTTTTCAGACTTATTTTCCGCCTTAACTTCTGGCTGCTTGGCAACAGACTCTACATCAGACTTCTGAGTTTTTTCTACTACAGGAGCTGTCTCAACAGGCTTTTCCTCCTTCTTAGGAGCATTGTTTACTGGCGCAGGACTGACGGCAGCAGTCTCTGTTTCCTTCGCCTCTGTCTTTTTAGGAGCAGCAGACTGAGCAGCATTTGCCTTGCCGATTTGGTCCAGGTCAATCTTGCCCAGCGGCTTAAACTGCTGCTGGCGGCTTGACTCGAGGATGCTTTCGGCGCGGTTGTCCTTAGGCTCTGGTGCACGCTTCTTCTCTTTGGTCTTCTTAGTGAAGAGCTTTTCTGCCTGATTACGAACTTCCTTATCCTGACTGAAGGCATCATTGAGCGCCTTATATTGTTCGTCGCTCAACTTGAAGTTCAGTTCGGCTTTCACCTCCCCTAATTCGTTTCTTTTTTCCAGGAATTCAACTGCCGTCTGAAGTCCTATGTTCAATTCACGTAGTGCTTTGTTTAATCTGATGCTCATATTTATACTTTATATCTCCTTCTTTTTTATTTATTAATTTTCGAACTCGGCACGCAATACTTTCAAGACACTGTCAACAGTTTCCTCTTCGAGGTCTGCCTTCTCAATCAGCATGTTGTGTGGAGCCTTCAGCACCTGCTTGGCAGTATCAAGACCAATACCCTTGATGGCATCAATCACCCACTGGTCAATTTCGTCAGAGAACTCGTCCAGATAGATATCCTCATCAGCATCTGCCTCATTGATTTCACGGAACACATCGATGGTGTACTCGGTGAGCATGGAAGCCAACTTGATGTTCATACCACCACGACCAATAGCCAAACTAACCTCCTCTGGCTGCAAATACACCTCTGCCTTGTGATTTTCCTCGTCGATATTGACAGAGGTAATCTGGGCAGGAGCCAACGCACGCTGGATGAAGAGCTTGATGTTGCTTGAGTAATTGATAACGTCGAGGTTCTCGTTGCAAAGCTCGCGCACGATACCATGTACACGGCTTCCCTTTACACCGACACAGGCTCCCACTGGGTCTATGCGCTCATCAAAAGACTCTACTGCTATCTTGGCACGCTCGCCAGGCATACGTGCTATGCGACGGATGGCAATAAGACCATCATTAATCTCAGGCACTTCGGCCTCGAGGAGTCGCTGCAAGAAGATGGGAGCTGTACGGCTGAGGATTATCTTTGGATTGTTGTTCTCGTTGTCCACTCTCAGGATGACGGCACGCACGGTCTCACCTTTACGATATACGTCGGCAGGAATCTGCTCTGACTTAGGCAGGATCAACTCATTGTTCTCATCGTCTACAATGAGCACTTCGCGCTTCCATACCTGATATACCTCACCAGAGATAACCTGACCCACACGGTCCTTGTACTTGTTGTACAATGAGTCATGCTCCAGCTCGAGAATCTTGGATGCCAATGTCTGACGAAGGTTCAGGATGGCACGACGGCCAAACTTATTGAAATCAACCTTCTCGCTCACATCCTCGCCAACCTCGTAGTCAGCCTGGATCTTGCGTGCCTCAGCCAATGGGATCTCTTTGTTCTCATCCTCCACCTCGCCATCTGCTACAACCACACGGTTGCGGTAGATTTCGAAGTCACCCTTGTCTGGGTTTACGATGACGTCGAAGTTTTCATCACTACCGAAAATCTTGGCAAGCACATTGCGGAAGCTTTCCTCCAACACGCTCACCAATGTAGTACGGTCGATATTCTTGGTTTCTTTAAACTCGCGGAATGTATCAATCATACTCGCAGTTTCTTCTTGCATTTTCTTTACTGCCATAGCTTATTTGAAACTTATTACGTATTTTGTATATTTTACCTTATCCATCTGATAGGTATGCAGCACGTCCTGCTTCACAGGGCGCTTCTTGCCTTCTACCTTTACTTTCTCCTCAACACTCACACTGAAGTCGTTGCCATCTACAGAATTCAGAATGCCCTTCACCTTCTTGCCATCAGCATCGAGCACCTCCACCTCCTTACCGATGAAGTTGACGTACTGCTGTGGTACCTTGAAAGGCTGTCCAAGTCCTGCTGAACCAACTTCCAGCTCATAGTCCTCCTCATCACGATTCAAGTGGTCCTCTATAAATCTGCTCAGGGCCACACAGTCCTCTATCCACACACCATCGGCATGATCTATTTCAACGACAATCTTGTCGTCAGGACTGATTTCAATGCTTACCAAGAAATATTCCTTGTCTTGGAGCCATTCGTCAACTAATTTTTTTACGACGTTTTTATCTATCATATATTTCTTATTAAAATAAAATGAGGAACTCTTTGTGAGCCCCTCATTCCACTGAACGTTGCAAAATTACGATTTTTTTTGGTTCTGACCAAAGTTTTTTGAATATTTTATTCTACAACATGCACATTTTTAATCATTTGTGTACCTTTTCGCCCTCTTTTTCGCTGGGCCTCAGGAGTTTTTTATATTCTTCGGGTGTATTGAGTAATCTGACAGCTTCCTTCACCTGCTTGTCATAACGTAAGGAATTTCTGATAGCTCCACCCTGATAATAGTAGGCTGCCACAATATCATTTTCGAGCAAGCGCTTGATGTACTGCTTGTTATAGTCGAGATCCTTGGCCACATTGTGACTCAGTTTCTTGGCAAGGGCATCGAATTCTGGCTTCGCATCATCATAATAACCTTCAAAACGGGCCAGTTTCATCAGATCTTTCAGATACTTCTCCGTCTCTCTGTCATACTTGAAGTCGGCTTTCAGTACACGAGCCTTAAACTCCTCGTAATCAGCATCGGTAAGAGCAAAATCCTTGGCCGGAGCTATCGTAGGATGCTTGGCAATATAATCCACCTCGTAGTTGAGCATCAGCTCGTTACTGTCGCGTGCTCCTGCCAGATAGTAAGCGATATTGGGCAGCGAGTCGGGCTTCACCTCTACATCCGGCTTCACGCCACCACCATCACGTACCTCACGTCCTCCTGCTGTATAGAACACCTTGGTAAGCGAATCGGGCACATGCTCCACATATCCACCCTTGGCATGCTTGTAGTTGAGAGCCTGCACACATCGCCCGCTGGGAATGTAATACTTGCTCGTGGTAAGTTTCATCTGTCCATTGTAAGGCAAATCCATCGTAGCCTGAACAAGTCCCTTTCCATACGTGCGCGTACCTAATATAATAGCACGATCATAATCCTGCAAGCTTCCACTCAATATCTCGGCTGCGCTGGCAGTATTTCCGCTCACAAGCACCACGATAGGCATCAGCGTATCAATAGGCTCCACCGTGGTTTTGTATTCATTGTTGGCACGCTGCAGCTTACCCTTCATCGTTAGCACGACCTTATCCTTGGGCAAGAACATATTCACAATGCTCACCGCCTCGCTTACAGAGCCTCCGCCATTGTTACGCAAGTCGAAGACAAGTTTCTTGGCTCCCTGCTTCTTCAAGTCGATAAAAGCACGGCGCACATCCTTGGCACACTGGTCGGTAAAGGAGTTGAAATTAATATAACCTATTCCACCGTCCAACAACCCATAATAAGGAAGAAATGGCATCTGTATGGTGCGTCGGGTGAGCTTCACCTTCATCACCTTGCCCGTACTTGGACGCTTCACCTTAAGAATAAACGACGTGCCGGGCTCTCCGCGAAGGCGATCGCTCACATAGCTCACCTCCTTGCCCTTCATCGTAGAGTCGTTAATACTCAGAATGATGTCACCCTTCTTAAGTCCTGCCTCCTGGGCTGGCATTCCCTCGTAAGGCTCGTTGATAACCGTATAACCCAACTGATAGTTGTATCTCACTACCGAACCTATACCAGCATACTTGCCCGTAAGCATATTCTTGAGTTCCTTCACTTCCGACTCTGGATAATACTCCGTGTACGGATCAAGGCTTCGCAACATGGCATTGATGCCGTTGCCTATCACCTCATCAGCATCGAGTGTATCCACATACATCATATCCAAATTCTTATAGATAGACGTAAAGACATCCATATTCTTAGCTACCACAAAGTCGTGATTTTTCTCCTTTTGTGCCCATGCAGGCATGGCGAGCACCATGGCGAGCACCATTACATATAATTTATTTATCATCTCGTTTATTTATTTCTAAAAACTACACTATGCGTTGAAGTACGCCTTTCGCCTACAAAAATACTCATTTATATCCTAAAAAGAAGCCTAAATCACAAAAAAATGATGTTTTTTTACTGAAAATTCATTTTTTTCTGAAAAAAATTTGGTGGAATAAAAAAAAGTCACTACCTTTGCAACCGCAAATGAGAAATCATTTACCTCTAATGCTTCAATAGCTCAGTTGGTTAGAGCACCTGACTGTTAATCAGGGGGTCGTTGGTTCAAGCCCATCTTGAAGCGCATCAAGCAAAGCCTTGCAAGTCATAAACTTGCGAGGCTTTATTGTTTTTATACATTTCTAAGTTGCGCCCTACTTTGACTTGAAGCCTTATCAAATAAGAATCGATTCCCCCTAAAAAGAAAAAACTTTCGTTTGTGGAAACAGGAGTTTACATCCCAATCTCTCACAAACGAAAGTATGCTAAAACAATAACGATAGTCTATACTAAACACTATCTACAGCTTGCGCTTAATTCCCTTGTCACCGACAACATATACCTTATCCTCATCTATCAGGACAGCCCTGCCACGCTGATGGTTGTAGTTATCCAGATTGTCGACATTCACGGCAATGACTTTTCCCTTATAGAAACGCTTGATGTCCTTGAATATCGTATGACCGACATAGATTCTGTCCACATCGTAACGCTGAAGCACCATATTGAGAGAATCGCTTGACAAAGGCGACCATTTCTTGGTCTTCAGCACCAAGCCACGATACCAAATGGGGCCACGGTTGCCATAAAGGAACTTACAGAACTCAGAATGAGCCTTGCGCTGTTTGCTCTTCATAAAGAGCACACTGCTGATAGTGTCGTTGACCACAGGGATACTCAAGTTACGATCATAGAACTCTTTACTGATTCCTGCATGGACAAACAGGTTGCGGCCAATCACCTGCATCGCATTACGTGTGGCAAGCCATCTGCCCAGCTCAGTATTCGAACCGAAGAGATGGCGATAAGAAATTCCCAGGGTGTCGGCAAGCATCTTATATTTAGGCTTGGCGTAACGCATATCGCCAGCCAACTCCATAGGCTCGTGATTGCCCAACAACACAGAAACACGACCGCCACACTCGGCAGCCTCGGCCTCAAGTTTGTAGAAGAGCCAGAAAATCTGAGGCACATCATAACCTCGGTCGAAGATGTCGCCAATAACCACCAGCTGATTGTCGCCATAAGCCCAGCGTAACTGGCTGTCAATAATACCATTGGCCTTCAGCAAGCTGACAACCAAGTTGAGTCTGCCATGAGGATCGGACATCACAAAGGTTTTCCTTGCCTGACTCTGCTTCCATGGCTGACGAGCTATAGGATGCAGACGTACAGAGAAAGGGTATTTCCCCTCATGGTCAGCCACATGCAGAGTAAAATCCTTTGGCAAGACTGCATAGACAGTATCTTTCACCTCGCCATTCTCAGTTACCGAGATAACTCTTACACTACCGTCAGTCTGATAGACCACATAGGGACCATCGCACGACAATTTCTTGTCGTCGGCATGTTCCTTAGCCGAAATGGTGATGCTGAACATCGTCAGCATCACCATCATCATTACCAATAAAAACTTATTGCTTTTGTTCATTTCCTTTATTTACTTTTACCTGTTCAAGGATTATTCTCCGTAACCAGGATTATTCTGCAAGTGACTAACATTGCGTTCTGCCAATGGCAGAGGAAGTACTATCTTGTAGAAATTGTCTTCTCCCTCGCCTATGGTCATAAAATCCTTGCCACAAGTATGCTTGGTCTTGCTCAAAGTGCTGTTGCTCTCTTCCACACGCACCACCTTCTTGCCATTTCTCAGCAGGTCGAACATACGATGTCCTTCACCCACCAACTCCTTGCGACGCTCATCAAGCACCTGGTCGACAGTAACCGTAGAAGATGCATCGACCGATTTGGCCGGATTGGCTCTGCTGACGATAGCACCAAGATAGTGTACAGCCTCAGCATTATGGTCGCTGCCTGCTGCTGTCAACTTGGCTGCAGCCTCAGCTGCATTGAGATAGGCTTCAGAGAGACGAATCAAAGGAATGTTGGCATCCTCAACGCCCTCACCTTGCTGTGGCTGATACTTGTTGACATATCCACGTCCATAAACAGATGAAGAATAACCTTGAGCCTTGGTAGCCACATTGATAATCTTCAGACGAACATCATCGTTGTCTTTCTTGAGGAAATTGTAGAACGATTTTGTGACACAACCGTCATAATATCCATTGGGAGAATAGAGATAACCTAAACTTTCCTTTCCTGGAGAATCGGTAGTAAGGTTGACTATCTCGAAGAGCACCTCGCCCTTATTGGTAGAAGCTTCACTCACATCGTTCGACCATGCTGTGGGATACTCTGCGTTGGTCCACAGCTGATATTGATGACTTTCAGCACCCTCTATGGCAGCTTTGGCTGCATTAAGAGCCTTCTCGTTGTCACCATGATAGAGATACACACGACTCAGGAGAGTCAGGGCAGCCCACTTGTTGATCTTACCCTTATTGAACTTCTCGCCAAGCAAATTGATACTTGCCTCCAAGTCATTAATAATCTGTTCGTAACATTGAGCCACCGTACTGCGCTGAGGCATATAGTCCTTATCCACCACATCTGTTACGATGCTGGCACCCAGAGAGGCACCATTGTCATAGGTATAGGGATAACCATAAAGTTTGGTCAAGTCGAAAAGCGACATACCACGGAGGGCAAGTGTCTGACCCTTATAGTCGTTCATGGTCTGCTTGTCGGCATCCGCAACCTCAATTTTATCAATATTGGTCAAAATCACATTACAGTTCTGAATAATACTATATGGATAAGCCCAATAAGAAGAAGGCGCATTACTCTTGGTAAAGCCATAAAGGTAAGCGGATGCAGTACGCTTGGTAGAGCTGACAGCCTGCATGTCGTCGCCAGTCATATCGCCATAATACACCAATCGACCAGAATAGGCATAAGGAGACTGCATGGTACTATATATACCGTTCAGAGTGGCGTCAACCTCAGACTTTGAGGTAACCTTAGTAGGCACAGATGTTGATGGATCAAGATCGAGCCAGTCATTGCCACACGAAGACATGCTTATAGCAACGATTCCCATCATTACATATTTATATATCTTGTTCATAATCATTCATTTTTAGAAATTAACATTCAAACCGAAAGTAACTGTCTTGAGTGGTGGGGTGGCCTGTGTGGCACTGCCGTTAACCACAGACTCCGGATCATAATAATCCCAGGCTGCCCATGTCCACAGGTTATTGGCAGACATATAGATACGGGCATTGCTCAAGCCTACAGAAGAGAGCCACTGCTTTGGCAAGGTGAAGCCAAGGGTAAAGGTCTTCAGACGCAGGAAGTCGGTGCTGTGCAGACGACGGCTGTTGGTAATCTTGTGCATTGCCACACGGGAACTCTTCTCATAGAACTGCTCATACTTGGTGACATCGCCAGGCTTCTTCCAACTGTCAGCATAATATGTTGGGATGTTGGCCTCCATATCATAGCCACCATGCTCGGTCTTCTGAGCCCAGGTGTCGTACGACCAACCACCAAACTGATAGTTGAAGAGGAAGCTCAAGTCGAACCACTTATAGCGGAAGCTATTATAGAGACCACCAGTAACATTAGGCTCTGCATGCTTGTCGAGCATAATCGACTTTGCCTCGCTTGCATTCTCGGTGATTTCCTTGTTATAGGATCCATCCTCCAGCAAGTCGTTCTTATAGAACTGTGGATTACCATTCTCGGGGTTGATGCCGGCAAATTCTATCATATAGAAGGTACGATAAGAATGACCTATCTTGTGAATCTGTGTACCACTCACTATCTCTGTCTGATCGCCATCGAGGTTGACAACCTTATTGGTGTTGTGCGAAAGATTGAATGTGGTCTTCCACTCAAAGTCCTTGGTCTTGAAATTGGTAGAGTTGATTTCCAATTCCACACCCTGATTTCTCAACTGTCCTACGTTCATCAAGTAAGAGCTGAAACCTGTGGTCATAGACACCGGACTGTCCATGAGAAGGTTCTTGGTGTTACGCAGATAATACTCCAAGGTAACGTTCACACGATTGAAGAGCGAGAAGTCGAGACCTAAATTCAGGTTATAGTTGGTTTCCCACTTCAGGTTGTCATTGGCAAGCTGCGAGATGATGATGGCAGGCTGCTCATTGTAGCCGTCGCTCAGACTGCTCAATGCCATATAACCATAATAGTCGGAAGGCAAAGTACCATTCACACCATAAGATGCACGAAGCTTCAGATCGGTAAGCCAGTCAGATACTGGTTTCATGAAGTCCTCGTCGATGATACGCCATGCACCAGATACCGACCAGAAGTTACCCCAACGATGAGAACGCTGCAAACGAGAGCTGCCGTCTACACGATAGCTGAGTCCGAGGAAGTACTTGTTGTCGTAATCATAGTTCACACGTCCAATATAGGAAACCATACGGGTACGGTTATTGGAACCGCCTACCGACTCCGTCTTCTTACCATTAGAGATATCGTTCTTATCAGGAGTGGCGAAGTTGGTAGCATACCCAGACAAATAGTCGCGATACTGATCGTCAATCTCATAACCTAAAAGCTCATCGAGATGATGTACGTTTGCAATAGTATGCTTATAGGTAAGCTGGTTGCCCCACATCATTTTGCGACGCTCATAGAACTTCTTTGACATACCACCGTTGATATCATCACCATTTGAGGTACGTGGGTCAGCCCAATCTTTTCCCTTTGTCGTGATATAGTCATAACTGAAGGTGGTCTTGAACTTCAAGTCCTTGATAAACTTATACTGACCATAAATGGTATTGAAAGTACGGGTGACATACTCACGCTGAGAATCATATTCATTGGCAAGTGCCGGGTTGCGGTCGCCGATACGAATCAGTGCGCGGTTCCATGTACCATCCTCGTTATATACAGGATCAGATGGTGTCACTGCACTTCTCGAAGAATAGAAAGGAGAAGTATAGGTGAATCCCTCGCTGTAAACATCCTGGTTGACACTTGAGAAGAGGATATTGGCACCAAGAGTCAACTTATTGGTGGCCTTGTAGTCCACATTCAGTCTGCCAGAAAGACGCTCCAGACCAGAACGTTGTGTGATACCCTCCTGCTTGAGATAACTCAGTGAAGAATAATATTTGAACTTGTCTGTTCCGCCAGACAGAGATGCCTCATACTGCTGATGACTACCTTTCTTGAAAAGCACATCGTCCCAATCTACAAATCCACACCATGGCACGGGTGCATAAGTATCGATGTTCTCGTCGGCATAGGCCTTGGCATCCTCTTCACTCTCACCGTCACGAAGCGCACCCGCATAGAGACCATTATAGATATAGTCGCGGCGCTGCTGGCCACTCATTACCGGGCGATACTCCATGGCGAAGTCAGAGAATCCCCAGTCTGCCTGCAGAGAAACCTTAGGCTTGCCCTGCTGTCCCTGCTTGGTAGTAATAATGATGACACCATTGGCTGCACGCGAACCATAAAGTGATGCAGCGGCAGCATCTTTGATGACGGTAATACTCTGGATATCATTGGTATTGATGGTCGACATAATGTCGAGACCAGAATCAGAATCTAGCGAACTGATATTGCCACTGATCATAGGCACACCATCAATTACATAAAGCGGTGTGTTGGCGGCATTGATAGAGCCCATACCTCGGATATTGATACTTGAAGAGGCACCTGGCTGACCAGAGGCTGATGTAAACTGCACACCAGTGGCATTACCCTGGAGCATATCCTGGAAAGATACCGAAGGAACATCGGCTATCTTGTCGGCCTTCACATTTGCCGCAGAACCGGCATAAGCTGATTTCTTAAAAGTACCATAACCTGTCACAATCACTTCGTCCATCATCTGAGTGTCTTCAGTAAGACTGATAGTAAGGGCACCATCCAGAGAGGAAACCTTTACTTCCTTCTTCTGATAACCCACGTATGAAACCACCAATGTTACAGGAAGTTTGCTTACCGACAGCGAGAACTTACCGTCGATGTCTGTTACTGTACCTTGAGAACTACCTTTTAACATAATGCTTGCACCAACAATCGTTTCCTGTGTGTTTGCATCGATAATTACTCCACTAACTGTCTCTCTCTGTTGAACTGAATAGCTTGTTGCTGAATAAATAGCCTGGGGCATTACAATGCCCAACAAACAAAGCAACAGCATTCTGTTAATGAAGGAAGCACTAAACCTGATGCTTCCAGCAGAATGTAGATACTGCTTCTTCATAAAATAGTAATAAAAATTAAACTCTAATACGCTTTATCAAGTGCAAAAGTACAAAAAATGTTATAAATATAACAATATTTATTGAACTTTTTAATAAACAACAGCAAAAACCTTTCATTTTATAAGCAAGAATACCAATAACATGATAAAAAGCCACGCTTGTAATACTATACTATCTTCTATCATAGCGCTGTTTACACAATAGACAGAAAAAGGGCACGCTTCTTTTGGAAACGTGCCCTATATATAATAATGTATAATACGGATTATTCTACATCATTGTTGTGGTCGAGAGAATCGTTGAAGTCTCTTGGAGCCTGCTCCTCACCGCGATGCTCATAACGACGAGGCTGACGAGCTGGACGCTCACCACGAGCCTCATGACGGTCGTCGCGACGTGGACGACGCTCACCACGCTCAGGACGTGGACGACGCTCACGCTCTACATAACCCTCTGGCTTCTCCATCAATACACGATGAGAGAGCTTGTACTTACCAGTCTTAGGATCTATCTCCATCAACTTCACCTTGATCTTGTCGCCTTCCTTGATACCAGCCTCTTCAACTGTCTCAAGACGCTTCCAGTCGATCTCAGAGATATGGAGCAAACCATCCTTACCAGGGAGAATCTCTACGAAGCAACCGTAAGGCATGATTGAACGAACTGTACCCTCGTACACCTCACCAACCTCAGGAACAGCTACGATAGCCTTGATCTTAGCCAAAGCTGCATCGATAGAATCCTTGTTAGGAGCAGATACCTGTACGTGACCCTTACCTTCAGTCTCCTCGATAGTGATAGTTGCACCAGTATCCTCCTGCATCTGCTGGATGATCTTACCACCAGGACCGATGACAGCACCGATGAACTCCTTAGGAATATCGAGAGCTACAATACGTGGAACCTGTGGCTTCATCTCAGCACGTGGCTCAGAGATAGTCTCCATCATGCAGTTGAGGATATGCTCACGACCAGCCTTAGCCTGCATCAAAGCCTCCTCGAGGATTTCAAAGCTCAAGCCATCGCACTTGATATCCATCTGTGTAGCGGTCAAACCATCACGGGTACCTGTGGTCTTAAAGTCCATATCACCCAAGTGGTCCTCATCACCGAGGATATCGCTGAGGATAGCATACTTGTCCTCACCTGGGTTCTTGATAAGACCCATGGCAATACCAGAAACTGGCTTCTTCATAGGAACACCTGCATCCATCAGGGCGAGTGTACCTGCACACACTGTAGCCATAGAAGAAGAACCGTTAGACTCCAAAATCTGGCTTACCAAACGTACTGTGTAAGGGAAGTCGGCAGGAATCTGACCCTTCAAACCACGCCATGCCAAATGACCATGACCAATCTCACGACGACCTACGCCACGCTGAGCCTTAGCCTCACCTGTTGAGAATGGAGGGAAGTTATAGTGGAGGAGGAAGCGCTGGTAGCTCTTCTCGAGCACACCGTCGATAAGCTTCTCATCCATCTTGGTACCGAGAGTACATGTAGAAAGAGACATTGTCTCACCACGCTGGAAGATAGCGCTTCCGTGAGGCATTGGCAGAGGAGAAACCTCGCACCAGATAGGACGGATATCAGTAGTAGCACGACCATCAAGACGCAAGCCCTCATCGAGGATGCAACGACGCATAGCATCGCGCAAAACGTCATCATAGTAGCGAGTAGCCTCAGCATGCTTCTCTTCGAGTTCATCCTCAGAAAGATCGGCATGTGCTGCGTCATACTTCTCGAGGAAGTCAGCCAAAACCTTGTCGAAAGCATCCTGACGTGCATGCTTCTCCAAAGCCTGATGATTGATATCATAAGCTGGCTTGTAAAGCTCAGTCTTGATCTGCTCACGGAGTTCCTCGTCGTTAACCTCGTGGTCATACTCACGCTTCACGTCAGTACCCTTCTCCTTAGCCAACTCATACTGGAGCTCGCACATAGGCTTGATAGCCTCGGCAGCCACCTTGAGAGCACCAATAAGATCCTGTTCTGAAACTTCCTTCATCTCGCCTTCCACCATCATGATGTTGTCCTTAGTGGCACCAACCATGATGTCCATGTCGGCCTCTTCCATCTGCTGGAAGGTAGGGTTAACAACATACTCGCCATTGATACGAGCCACGCGAACCTCTGAGATATAGTACTCGAAAGGAATATCTGAACAAGCCATGGCAGCTGAAGCAGCAAAACCAGCAAGAGCATCTGGCTGGTCAACACCATCGGCTGAAAGCAACATTACCTGTACATAGACTTCTGCATGGTAGTTAGAAGGGAAAAGTGGACGCAAGGCGCGGTCCACAAGGCGAGAGGTAAGGATTTCCTCATCGCTGGCTTTGCCTTCGCGCTTGGTGAAACCACCAGGGAAACGACCTGCAGCACTGTACTGCTCACGATAATCTACTTGCAAAGGCATAAAATCTGTACCCGGAACTGCATCCTTTGCTGCACAAACAGTTGCGAGAAGCACTGTGTTACCCATGCGGAGAACCGCAGCACCATCAGCCTGTTTTGCAACTTTTCCGGTCTCAATTGTGATGGTTCTTCCATCAGGCAACTGAACACTTTTTGTAATTACGTTCATCTAAAAATTTAAAAACTTATTGTTTTGTCTAACATCTAATATATAAAACGGCGCAAAGATACCTCTTTTATTATTAATAAGCAAAGAAAACCGCATTTATTTTCAAGTTTTTTGAATATTTTATTCTTTGCTGATGGTTTATTCCGATTTTATTGCTACCTTTGCAACCGATAATTTTGCAAAATAACAAGACACATGAAGATAACCAAACTCTATTCAGCTGCGGTCGTAGTAATGGCTGCACTGACTTTTGCTTCTTGCAACAACAAGAAGTTCCACATCAACGGAAACATTACCGAGGCGAAAGACTCCATGCTCTATCTGGAGAACATCAGCCTCGACGGACCTGTAGCTATCGACTCTGTAAAGCTCGGTGAAGACGGTTCTTTTGCCTTCGAGGAAACAGCCAAAGACTCAGTATGTCCTGACTTCTATCGCCTGCGCATTGCCGGACAGACCATCAACCTCTCCATCGACTCCACAGAAACCATCAGCGTGAAGGCTGCGTACCCAAGCATGAGCTACCAGTATACAGTGGAAGGTTCAGAAAACTGCAGCACCATCAAGGAGCTGTCACTCAAGCAGATGAAACTGCAGGCTCTCGTCAACGAGATAGCCCAAAATCCTAATGTAGGTGTCGACTCTGCCGATGTCATCATCGACCGTGCCATCAATGCCTACAAGCAGGATATCAAGACCAACTATATCTTCAAGGCTCCTATGATGGCATCATCTTACTATGCTCTGTTCCAGACTCTGCAGGTAGGACGTGTGAACACTCTTATCTTCAACCCACGCAACAACAAGGACGACGTCAAGGTATTCGCGGCAGTAGCTACAAGCTGGGACACTTACTATCCCAATGCCGAACGCGGAAAGAACCTGCACAACATTGCCATACAGGGCATGAAAGACATACGCATCATTGAGAACCAGATGGCAGCACAGCAACTCGATGCCAGCAAGGTACAGGTGAACGGAGTCATCGAACTCGCCCTGCAAGACAACAAGGGTGTGACACGCAAACTCACCGACCTGAAAGGTAAGGTGGTTCTGCTCGATTTCCATCTTTTTGCCGGCGAACAGAGCACCAAGCGAATCATGATGCTTCGCGAGCTATACAACAAGTACCATGCTGCAGGATTTGAGATCTATCAGGTATCAGTCGATCCCGACGAGCATTTCTGGAAGACATCCACAGCCGCCCTGCCATGGATAAGCGTACGCGATGAAGACGGCATTCAGGGAGCAAGTGTGGCTAAGTACAACGTACAGAGCATCCCTACTTTCTTCCTTATCGACAGAAGTAACACATTGCGCTCTCGCGATGTACAGATCAAAGACCTCGATGCAGCAATCAAAGCATTGCTGTAAGGGGTCTCCCCCATTCTTTCACAACACCCCTTCACCGCACACCCCTTTTTATTCTCCTATAAGACAGATGTTTATATCCATATAGAGGAAAACACTGAACCTAAAATAAACATAAACCTAAAAAGTCAAAAGATGAGACTTTTCATGACACGACTCTTTTGGTGCCTACAACCGCTTCGACAACATCGAGGGATTCGAGATTGCAGGCGAGGACAAAGTGTTCCATCCTGCTACAGCCCGCCATTTCTGGCAGCCAGGCAACGACACGTGGAATGAATGTATCACCGTGGTAAGCCCTGAGGTAAAGAAACCTGTTGCCCTGCGCTATTGTTTCAAGAACTTCCAGCTCGGCAACATGGCAAATGCAGGTGGACTGCCTCTATTCCCATTCCGCACAGACAACTGGTAAACTATCAAACAAGAATAAAACACAACCCATCATGGAGCATCCTCTAAGCAAATTCAAATTCTGCCCTATCTGCGGTTCAACACACTTCGAAATCAACAACTTCAAAAGCAAGAAGTGCGGAAGTTGCGGATTCACATACTATGCCAATCCAAGCAGCGCCACCGTAGCCTTTATCATGAATGAGAAAGACGAGCTATTGGTGGTAAGGCGCAAGAACGAGCCAGCCAAGGGCACTCTCGACTTACCTGGAGGATTCGTAGATATGGAGGAGACAGGCGAAGAAGGGGTTATGCGCGAAGTAATGGAAGAGACAGGACTGGAGGCTACATCCATAGCCTACCAGTTCAGTATTCCCAACCTTTATCTCTATTCAGGGCTCACCATCCACACACTCGATATGTTTTATATAGTAGAAGTGAAAGACCTCTCACATGTCGAGGCAAAAGACGACGCTGCAGAATACCTGTGGATTCCTCTGAACGAAATACGGATAGAGGAGTTTGGTCTGCGTTCCATCCGTCAGGGGCTCAGCCGGTTTCTAAAAAAGTCCTGAAGAGAAAAAGCTAAAATTGAAAGTACAAACTGCCATTCATGTTTCACCACATGTCTGGCTTTTTTGTTGATACCTTTATTCCAAAACAAGACTTGACTATTACAACAAGACAAAAAGCAGAAAAACCTGCCTTTTACCCTCATAAGACCGATTTTAGAGCCTTAAACATTAAAAAAGCAAAAAAAATCCCCATATAATAAGGTATAAGCAAAAAGTTTACTTACTTTTGCCAATCGAAAGAAAAATTGTATATAAGCTTATGCAAGAAAATTTAGTTATCGTCGAGAGCCCTGCAAAGGCCAAGAAAATCGAAGAGTACTTAGGAAAAGACTATAAGGTTATGTCCTCTTACGGTCATATACGCGACTTGAAAAAGAGGGAATTGAGTATAAACGAGCAGACCATGGAACCAGATTACGAGATTCCAGAAGAGAAGAAAAAGCTCGTTACCGAATTGAAATCGGCAGCCAAGAAAGCCAAGAAGATTTGGCTGGCTTCCGATGAGGACCGCGAGGGAGAAGCCATCAGCTGGCACCTTTGCGAAGTACTCGGACTGGATGAGGAGAAGACAAACCGTATCGTTTTCCACGAGATTACCAAACCAGCCATACTGGATGCCATAGAGCACCCACGCCATCTGGACATGAACTTAGTCAATGCCCAGCAGGCACGTCGTGTACTCGACCGTATCGTAGGTTTCAAACTCTCACCCGTGCTTTGGCGCAAGGTGAAACCTGCCCTTTCTGCCGGTCGTGTGCAGAGTGTTGCAGTACGCCTCATCGTAGAACGTGAGCGAGAGGTACAGAAATTCAAGAGTGAGCCATACTTCCGTGTGAATGCCATCTTTGCCCTCATCAATGAGAGCGGCAACGCAACCGAAGTAAAGGCTGAGCTCGACAAGCACTTCAAAACCCAAGAAGAAGTTGATGCCTTCCTCGAGAAGTGCATGGACGCACAATTTACCGTCGAAGCAGTGAGCAAGAAGCCATTGAAGCGCACTCCTGCGCCTCCTTTCACTACTTCTACACTGCAGCAAGAGGCTGCCCGCAAGCTGGGCTTCACCGTAAGCCAGACCATGATGATAGCACAGCGACTCTACGAAAGCGGACGTATCACATACATGCGTACCGACAGCGTCAACCTGTCTACTTTCTGTAAGGATGCCAGTGCAGCCGAGATCAAGAAGGTATATGGTGACAAATACAGCCAGACCCGCAACTATCACACCAGTTCGAAGGGCGCACAGGAAGCACACGAGGCTATCCGCCCTACAGACATGACCGCACTTACCATAGACGGAACCAATCAGGAGAAGCGACTCTACGAACTTGTATGGAAACGCACCGTCGCCTCACAGATGGCAGACGCACAGATAGAGAAGACAACCATCAATATCGATATAGACAACACTACAGAGAAGTTTGTCGCCAACGGCGAGGTAGTTGTCTTTGATGGTTTCTTGAAAGTTTACCGCGAATCAACCGATGAGGAGGAAAACGGCGAGGAGTCTTCACACATCCTGCCAGCCATGCGTCATGGCGACAAGCTGCAGCGCCGTGAGATAACAGCCACCGAGCGATTCTCTATGGCTCCTGCAAGATATACGGAGGCGAGTCTTGTAAAGAAACTCGAGGATCTCGGCATTGGCCGTCCTTCTACCTATGCACCAACCATCAGCACCATTCAGCAACGTGAGTATGTGCAGAAAGGTGACAAGAGTGGCACAGAGCGTTCATATACAGTCAGCACACTGAAGGGCATCAAGGTGACACAGAAGTTCAAGAAGGAAATGGCCGGCTCAGAGAAAGGCAAACTGCTGCCTACAGATATCGGCATCGTGGTCAACGACTTCCTGATGAAGAACTTCCCCGACATCATGGACTACAACTTTACTGCCAATGTGGAGAAAAAGTTTGATGATATCGCAGAGGGCAATACCGAGTGGAATAAATGGATGAAGAAATTCGACCAAAGCTTTGAACCCGAAGTGGACAAGGTGATAAATGCACGCAGTGAGCATAAAGCCGGCGAGCGTTCACTGGGAGTCGACCCAAAGAGCGGACGCCCTGTATTCGTCAAGATAGGACGTTTCGGACCAGTGGCACAGATTGGATCTGCCGAAGATAAGGAAAAGCCTCTCTTCGCACAGTTGCCTGCCGACAAGAGTATTGAGACCATCACACTCAACGAGGCTATCGAGCTCTTCAAGCTTCCCCGCGAAGTAGGCGAATATGAGGGAACACCTGTTACCATCGGTGCAGGTCGCTTTGGTCCTTACGTTCTCCACAATAAGAAGTATGTTTCCATCCCGAAGGACGAAGACCCAATGAACCTTACACTCGAAAGAGCCATTGAGTTGATAAGAGAGAAACGAGAGAGTGAGCAGAAACGCCACATCAAAGTATTCGATGAAGATACCAAGCTCGAGCTGCTGAACGGCCGCTACGGTCCCTACATTGCCTATGATGGAAAGAACTACCGCATTCCCAAGAACAAGCAGACTCATGTAGAGGAACTCTCATATGAAGAGTGTATGAACATCATCAAAGAGGCTCCAGAGCCTAAAGCAAGCCGTCGTAAGTAAGCCTATGAAGTCGATTATCATCATCGGATATATGGGCGCCGGAAAGACAACAGTCGGCAAAGCCCTTGCCAAGGAGTTGGGCGTCATGTTCTACGACCTCGACTGGTATATCGAAACTCGCATGCACAAGACCGTCAAGGAAATCTTCGACGAGAAAGGCGAAGAGGGATTCCGTATCATTGAGCACAACATGCTGCACGAAGTAGCCGAGTTCGAGAACGTTGTTGTAAGTTGCGGGGGCGGGACACCCTGCTTTTTTGACAACATGGACTATATGAACCAGTTGGGAACCACCGTCTATCTGAAGGCTACTCCCGAGACTCTCCACGCCCATCTGCAGATGGGCAAGGGCGTGCGACCACTGCTGCTAAACAAGACCCCCGAGGAGGTGGAAACCTTCATCAAGGAACAACTCAAACAGCGAGAACCCTTCTATCTGAAGGCACAGCACATCTTCGACATCGATGTAATCGACGATTACGACAAGATACAGAATACGGTGAAAAAACTGCGCCTGCAGTTGGGTATATAAAAAACCTCGGAATCAGGCTTCAAGCCGAAGGCTACAACGAGGCTACAAACTGAAACAACCCAATTAAAATATAACACATCACAACAAAACTACATTCATTCCAGAAGAAAAGAAATGAAGAAATGGACTATTGAAGACTCGAATGAACTCTACAACATCAAAGGTTGGGGCACTTCTTACTTTGGCATCAACGAAAAAGGAGATGTCTATGTAACTCCATGCAAAGACAATACGCAGATAGACCTGCGCGACGTCATGGACGAGTTAGCCCTGCGAGACATCACGGCTCCCGTGCTGCTCCGATTCCCCGACATTCTCGACAATCGTATCGAAAAGACTGCCAGTTGCTTCCAAAAAGCCAAGGAGGAATATGGATACAAAGGCGAAAACTTTGTCATCTATCCTATCAAGGTCAACCAGATGCAGCCGGTCGTAGAGGAAATCATATCGCATGGCAAAAAGTTCAATCTCGGTCTTGAGGCTGGCTCTAAGCCAGAACTCCACGCTGTCATTGCCGTACAGTGCCAGAGCGACTCGCTCATCATCTGCAACGGATACAAGGACGAAAGCTATATCGAACTGGCTCTCCTCGCACAGAAGATGGGCAAGCGTATCTTCATCGTAGTAGAAAAACTCAACGAGCTCGATATCATTGCCAAGACTGCCAAAAAACTCAACGTAAGACCCAATATCGGAATACGTATCAAGTTGGCCTCATCAGGCTCTGGCAAGTGGGCTGACAGTGGCGGCGATGCATCCAAGTTTGGTCTGACAAGCGCAGAGTTGCTCACAGCACTCAACAAGATCGACGAGATGGGGCTGCACGACTGCCTGCGGCTCATACACTTCCACATCGGAAGCCAGATTACCAAAATACGACGCATACAAACAGCCTTGCGCGAGGCTGCACAGTTCTATATCAACCTGCACAAGATGGGGTATAATGTCGACTTTGTTGACTGCGGAGGCGGATTGGGAGTCGACTACGACGGAACACGTTCTTCAAGCAGCGAAAGCTCCGTCAACTATTCCATCCAGGAGTATGTGAACGACTGCGTATATACGTTTGTCGACGCTGCCAACAAGAACAATATCGCACACCCTAATCTTATCACCGAAAGTGGCCGTTCCCTTTCGGCACATCATTCAGTACTCGTCATCGATGTACTCGAGACAGCCTCGCTGCCAGAGATGCCCGAGGAGTTTGAGGCCAAGGAAGAAGACCACCAGTTGGTAAAAGACCTGTATGATATCTGGGACAACCTGAACCCACGCAATATGCTCGAAGACTGGCACGACGCTGAGCAAATACGCGACGAGGCTTTGGAACTCTTCTCGCATGGCATCGTCGACCTCAAGACAAGAGCCGAGATAGAAGCCATGTACTGGAGTGTATGCCATGAGATTAACAATCTGGCAAAGCACATGAAACACATCCCTGAAGAACTGCGAGGACTCGACAAACTGCTTGCCGACAAGTATTTCTGCAACTTCTCGCTCTTCCAAAGTCTGCCAGACAGTTGGGCCATCGACCAACTCTTCCCTATCATGCCTATACAGCGACTCAACGAGCGCCCTGTAAGAAAAGCCACCTTACAGGACATCACCTGCGACAGCGATGGAAAAGTAGCCAACTTTGTGACCGATGGCCATATTGGTAATGTACTTCCGCTGCACGCACTCAAGAATAACGAGCCTTATTACCTCGGTGTCTTCCTCGTAGGAGCCTACCAGGAAATATTGGGCGACATGCACAACCTGTTCGGTGACACCAATGCGGCGCATATATCAGTAAAGGACGGCAAGTACAACATCGATCAGATCTTCGACGGTGAGACTGTGGAAGAGGTTCTCGACTACGTGCAGTACAACCCCAAGAAACTCGTTCGCCAATTGGAGCAGTGGGTTACCAAAAGTGTGAAAGAAGGTAAGATTTCACTCGAAGAGGGTAAGGAATTCCTTGCAACCTATCGCAACGGACTCTTCGGATATACTTACCTGCAGTAAACAGATAATCAAGATTCCTCATACAGAGGGCATATCAAAGTCTTAATAGGCTATTGATATGCCCTCTTTCTTTTCTTAGAAAGTGAACAGAAACCATATAGACAACCAACATTGGTCACAATAGAAGCCTCAAGCTGGTCATAATAGACGACAAACGTTGGTCATAATAGACGACCCATAATAGGCATAACAGACTATCATCGCTGACTATTATAACGTGATGGTTTAAGCCACCAACATGTTTCTTTGCAGAGATATGAAGGGCAACTTCATTTGTGGCTATATACATAAGTAGTCAACTATAAGTATGACTAAAAATAAGTAAGTCAACGTGAATTATAAATAAGTAATAACTGAGTCAACTCATATTATCAATAACACTTAGAGTGGGCAACTAAAATCATTAAACCACAAATAAAAGTTCTATTCAAAGCCTTTGGATTTCCGTTCAGAGCCTTTGAATGTCCGTTCAAAGCCTTTGAATGTCCGTTCAGAGCCTTTGAATGCGCGTTCAGAGCCTTTGAACAGACATTTCAAAAGCATGAACGGAGATTTTTCAACAAGAGACAGAACAAATTCATAAGAAACAGAAAACAAATGCGTAGTGCTAAAATAACTACTCATGGCTATAGGGGTGCCGAATAGTTACTAAAGATAATGTTTCTATTTAAATAACATTAAAAAGTAAGCAAAAACTTGCATATTTAATAAAAACCGTGTTATTTTTGCAACCGAAAATGAAGAAACTGTTACACATATCGTTTACATTCTTTCTTGCCGTGGTACTCGTTATCATGGGAAGCGGGGTAACATTTCTTCATTGCTCATGTTCCGGCAAGACAACCGTGATACTGTCGCATACAGCACAGAACGGCGGTAATTCCGACACCACCAAAGGATGCATGAAGGTAACAAGCGTACAGCTATCGCCTACGACGCAAATGCAGCCAACCGTTTTCGACTTTCATGCCTTCCAGCCTTTGATGGCGATTATTCATGAGTGGAAAATGCCTCATTTGTCTTTCATGGCAAAGAGAACACTGAGCAACATCATTCCCAAAACCGGATACAGTCCGCCACCAAAACTGTATCTCTATCTTATTGAAGTCCTGACCATTTGAACCTCCATCTTGCCAATTGAACCTCCATCTTGCCAACATGATGAAGGTTAGTCCCACTATGCGCATAAACCTCATCAGAAATAAGATAAAAAGATGAAAAAGGACAACGAAAAATAAGATAACAATGAACACAAAGCATACTTTACTTGGCATCGCCCTCATAATGCCACTGGCAAGCTTTGCCCAGAGCGAAGTGCAACCCAACGAAAAGAAAGACACAATAGCCGACCAGGAGATTAAGGAAGTAACCGTGGTGAGCCGCAAAGCTGGCGTAAGTCGACTGGCTGGAGCCATCAATGGTTCTATCATCAACAAAGACGAACTCTTCAAGGCTGCCTGCTGCAACCTGGGCGAGAGCTTCACCACCAATCCTTCAGTAGATGTCAACTATAGCGATGCGGCAACAGGAGCAAGACAAATCAAGCTGCTCGGACTTGCAGGAACATACGTGCAGATGATGACAGAAAACCTGCCCAACTTCCGTGGCGCAGCAGCCCCATTCTCTTTGGGCTACGTGCCAGGTCCATGGATGCAGAGCATACAGGTAAGCAAGGGAGCCTCATCGGTAAAAGCCGGATACGAAAGCATCACAGGCCAAATCAACGTGGAATATCTCAAGGCAGATGCCGAGCCTGGCGTGGAGGCCAACCTCTATGGCGATACCGACGGAAAGCTGGAAGCCAACGCCGCTGCCAACGTACATCTCAACAGCAAGCTCACTACCGAGTTGCTTACACACTATGAGAACAGATGGGGAGCCAACGATATGAACATGGATGGCTTCAAGGATATGCCCAACATTCTGCAATACAACTTGCAGAACCGATGGATATTCAAGTCGGAACACTACATGCTGCGTGCCGGCATCTCGCTCATCAGCGAACATCGTCGCGGAGGACAGACCCTTAAGGAGATGGACGATGACATGAAAAAAGCCATGGAGGGCAACGAACTCTATGGCATAGACATCAAGACCAACCGGTATGAGGCTTACATGAAACACGCGTTCATTCTCAATAAGGAGCACGGCACCAATATTGCCCTCATGACTACAGGATCCATGCACCAGGAAGATGCCCTCTATGGACATAAGACCTACTACGTGAACGAGAAAAACCTGTATGCATCACTCATGTTTGAGCACAACTTCAACAAGCAGCACAACCTCTCAACAGGTGTGAGCCTCAACCACGATTACTTAGGACAGCAATATCGTCTCACCGATGACCAGACTCAAGCCAAGACACGCGACAATGAGAAGGAAACCGTTCCGGGCATCTATGCCCAATACACCTATAATCTCAACAACAAGCTCATCATGATGGCAGGAATCCGTGCCGACCACAGCAATCTGTACGGCAACTTCGTCACACCACGTTTCCATGTGAAATGGCAGGCCAACGACATCATAAGCTTCCGCCTTTCAGCCGGCAAAGGCTATCGCTCAGTACATGCTCTTGCCGAAAACAACTATCTCCTGGCAAGCAGCAGAAGACTCGTCATCGACGACAACCTGCAACAGGAGGAAGCTTGGAACTATGGCATCAGCAGTCAGATGAACATACCACTGTTTGGACAGACACTCAAGCTCAATGCTGAGTATTATTACACCAAATTCCAGAACCAAGCTGTCATCAACTTCGACAGCAATGTACACGAAGTACGCATCTCCAATCTGGATGGCAAGAGTTATTCGCACGTGTTCCAGATAGACGCCACCTACCCCATCTTCAAAGGCATGACCCTTACAGCAGCCTATCGCCGCAACTATGTCAAGGAAACCTATGACGGCATACGTATGGACAAGCCTTTGCTCAGCAAGTACAAAGGTCTGGTTTCTGCCTCCTACAAGACTCCGCTCGGTCTTTGGCAGTTTGATGCCACCTTGCAGTTCAATGGCGGAGGAAGAATGCCACAAGCCTATACCCTTGCCAACGGTGAGCCTTCATGGGATCAGAACTTCAAGGCTTACACCTTGCTAAGTGCACAAATCACTCGTTGGTTCCGCCACTTCTCTATCTATATAGGAGGCGAAAACCTGACAGGTTTCAAGCAAAAGCACCCTGTAGTAGATGCCATGAATCCTTGGGGCAGCCAGTTTGACACCAATATGGTATGGGGTCCTATCAATGGAGCTATGGGCTATATCGGTATCCGTGTAAACTTCGGAAGACTCTAATCAAAAGGTGCTTTACCGACAGAATTCTCGCTTCGGGATAAGTAAAAACAAGAAATATTCATTATTAATTAAAGATTTTAATCATAAAAGAAAGGAAAAATTATGAAAAAGATTATGACAGTAACCGCCATGCTGGTATTTGCCATCAGCATGTTTGCAAAAGACATTAAGACTGTAGTGTTCACCACACTTCCACAGATGCACTGTGAGAACTGCGAGAACAAGATCAAGGGCAACCTGCGCTTTGAGAAGGGAATCAAACAGATTACCACCAGCGTACCCGACCAGAAAGTAACTATCGAATATGATGCCGACAAGACTACTCCAGAGAACATCGCCAAGGGCTTTGCCAAGATTGGCTACGAGGCAACTGTTGTAACTGGCGAAGCCAAGAAAAAAGGCTGTAGTGGCTGCAGCAAGAAAGCTGATGCTACTAAAGGCAACTGCTGCAAGAAGAACGGTGAAAAGAAAGAAGGCAGTTGCAGCGAGAAGAACGGCGAAAAGAAAGAAGGCAACTGCTGCAAGAAAGCTGAAGTAAAGAAAGAGGGCTGTGGAGGCTGTAGCAAGAAAGCTGAGGCAGTCAAAGGCAACTGCAGCACGAAGTAACGACAAGATAGGAGTAATACCTTTATTATAGAAAGAACCGTACTTAGTGTTAAAAGGACACGAAGTACGGTTCTTTTTTATTTCAGTAAACTGACTTACTTACATTACCCCAGTTTCTTTGCCTTTGACACACGAAGGGCAAAGGCAGCAATAACGACAAAGCAAACCAAAGGTACAATGAAGCCAACAGCCATGTCGGTTTCGCCAAGAGCACCCATCAGTACAGGAGCAATAGCTCCACCCACGATTCCCATGATGAGATAAGAAGAGCCACGCTTCGTACTGCCGGCGTCAAGCCCTCGCAATGCTAAGGCAAAGATAGTGGGAAACATGATGGACTCGCAAAGATAGGTCAACACCAAAGCCACTACAGCCAGCATACCAGCACCTAAGATAACCACCAGCATACAGACTGAGGCGCCCAAGGCACAGATCAACAGCAAGATGCCTGCCTTGACATAGTTCATGCCCCAACTGCCCAACAATCGACCAACAAAGAAGAAGCCCATACCGCCAAACGACAGCATCAAGGCAGCATCTCGAGCCGAAACAGAAGGAATACTCTCGGTGACATAATTGATAAAGAAACTGTTGATACCCGTCTGGGCAGCCACATAGAAGAAGATGGCTGTCAGACCGAAGACAAAGGTGCGGGAATGCCACAACGATACACCCGAAGCAGCCTCGGCAATCTGTTTCTCCTCTTTTATCTCAGGCAGCTTCACACGACCTATCACAATAGCAATAAGCAGCACAGCAATGCCTATAATGGTGTAAGGCAAAGCCACCGATCCACTGTTGCCATCAGCTCCACGGAAGACAAGAAGTCCTCCTACCAAAGGACCGACTATCCAGCCCAATCCATTGAGCGACTGAGCCAGGTTGAGCCTTGAGGCAGAGGTCTCCTCATCGCCAAGGACGGCAATATAAGGATTGGATGCTGTTTCCAGACAGGTAAGTCCGCAGCCTATCACAAACAAGCAGACCAGGAAAAAGTTGAACGACATAATCATCTCGCCCGGAATGAAGAGCAAGGCACCAATGCCATAAAGCACCAGTCCTGTAAGCACTCCAGCCTTATAGCCCCACTTGCGGATAATGATTCCGGCAGGTATGGCCATGATGAAATAGCCTCCATACACCATCGCCTGCACCAGGGCTGAACGAGTCTTGGATATGACAAGGGCATCCTGATAATGCTTGTTCAGAATATCGAGGATGCTATGAGCAAAGCCCCAAAAGAAAAACAGCGATGCTATGAGCACGAAGGGCAGCAGATACTGCCCGGGAACAATCTTCTTCATCGTCACGTTACTTTCTTCTTATCGTCAGTGTGATGGTCTCAGGATGAGCCTCGGCAAATTTCTTCACATCGTCTACCACTAAGGCCAGATATCCACCGCCACCTGCTCCAGGCATCTTCCATGCCTTCACATCAGGTAGAGCTGAATACTTGTCAATATAACCTTGGACACAACCCTGAATCATGGCAGGGAACATACTTACCTGAGCATCAAACGAAGCCTTGTAGGCACGGGCGAAAGCCTCATAATCCTTAGCCATAATGGCTTGCCAGCAGTCATCGGCAGCCTGAGCCAAAGCCTTTACCTTCACCTCGGTGATGTCCTTACCCTCGACCACAGAGCAGCCTGGTCGACGGGGCTCCATCGCTATCATGCAGAGATGTTCCTCCAGCCAGGAAAGTATCGACTCATCATCGCAACGCTCAAACTTCTCGGGCCAGAAACGGTTGTTGTAGTAATGACGGCACAAACCAGGAATACAGATTCCAATGGCATCCTGTGCTCCACTCACGATGCCATCATTGCGCTCAGGGTCGTTCTCGAAACAGAAGACCAACTTCGACAAGATTTCAGGATCCATATCGGGCAACTTCACTGGCCATATTTTCTTGATCATGTTTCGGGTGGAAGTGGAAAGTCCACAGCGCTCGCGCACCTCAAAGGTGGGAATCAACGACATGGTGATGGCCCAGCCTGGAGCATAACAACTCACGTAAGGCTGATCAATCCATGTACCAGCCAGATCAAGACGAGTTGGCAAGGCGCAGGTTCCATTCTTGATATCAGTACTCGAACGGGCTGTCAATCCCTCGGCTGGAGTACGCTCCAGCACTACATACTCGATACCATGCTCCTCGCAGAACTTTCGCTTGGTGTCGCTGCTTCCATCTTCATTCACGACAAACACATCGGGATGCAGGAACTCCACCGTCGGCACAAAGTCCATGATGCCCGAACCGGCATTGATGAATGCATCTTTCACGTATCGGATAGACTTTACCATGAACAGGCGTTCCTGCTCCGGATAGAAGGTTTTATGATGCTTATACTCCAAGATAGTGGAATCGGAACCTATGCCGACATACAACTCACCATACTGCGAAGCCTGACGGAAGAACTCCACATGTCCGCTGTGAAGAAGGTCATAACATCCGCTTACAAATACTTTTTTCATATCTGTTATTTATAATCTATTACTATTCACTTGCTTTAGCAATCGTGCAAATTTACAATTTTTCGCAGAAATAAAGGCACATTGTAGAGTTAAAGAAACAAAAGAGCCGACTATAAGTATAGGTTTTTAGCAAAATAGTTGTAACTTTGTACTGTCATTATCAAAATATAGACAGATATGGAGAAAGTAACAATCGTAAAGGTGGGCGGCGCCATCGTTGAGGACAACGAGCAACTGGCACAGCTCCTTACAGATTTTGCCGCCATACCAGGAAAGAAAGTACTGGTACACGGCGGAGGCAGACGCGCTACTAAAGTAGCAGCAGCCTTGGGTATAGAGAGCAAAATGGTGAATGGCAGACGCATCACCGACGCACAGATGCTGGAGGTGGTAACCATGGTCTATGGAGGCTTGGTCAACAAGAACCTTGTAGCCAAGTTGCAAGCCAAGGGCGTAAACGCACTCGGACTGACAGGAGCCGACATGGATGTGATACACAGCCACAAGCGCCCCGTCAAGGACGGAGTAGACTTCGGATATGTAGGCGATGTGGAACGCGCCAATGGCAAGATGCTGCAAACCCTTATCCAAGAAGGCATTACACCCGTTATGGCTCCGTTGACTCACGACGGAAATGGCAATATTCTGAATACTAACGCCGACACCATAGCCAGCGAAACAGCCAAGGCTTTGGCTCCCTACTACGATGTGACGCTGATATACAGTTTCGAGAAGAAGGGCGTGCTTTCCAATCCCGATGACGACAACAGCGTGATTCCTGTCATCACACGATCCGACTTCGAGAAATACCAGGCTGACGGAATCATCAGCGGAGGTATGATTCCAAAGATAGAGAACGCCCTTGCTGCCGTAGACGCGGGCGTGAAGGAGGTGATTATCACTCTGGCAACAGCCATAGACGGCAAACAGGGAACCGTCATTAAGTAAAGAACGAAGAGTGAAGAGCGAAGAATTCTTTTGCCTTTGATTCTTAATAAGAGTTAAAAATAGAAATAATTTAAGATTGGTTGTAACTTTCTTATAACATAGTCGTCATTAATAACAGAGGAATGAAAGAAATCAGTTTCCGAAACGATGTTTTGCCACTGAAGGACAAACTCTTCAGACTGGCTCTGCGCATTACTCTCAACAGAGAGGAAGCCGAAGACATCGTGCAAGACACACTGATAAAAGTTTGGAACTCGCGCGACAAATGGCAACAGTTAGACTCCATCGAAGCCTACAGCCTCACTATCGCAAGAAATCTCTCGCTCGACCGCATCAAGAAGATGGAGAATCAGAACGGATCGCTCGAAGATGAGAAGACAGAAAGGCCAGACGCCACCTCGAATCCTTCAGAACGAATGATTCAGAAAGACAAGCTGGACATCGTAAAGAGGATGATAGACGAACTTCCCGAAAAACAACGCAGCTGCATACAGCTACGCGATATTGAGGGAAAAGCCTATAAAGACATTGCCCTGATTCTCGGCATCACCGAAGAACAGGTAAAGATTAATATCTTTAGGGCTCGTCAAACAATAAAACAACGATTTCAACAATTCGACAAATATGGACTATAAGTACATCAAACAGCTTTTAGAGCGCTACTGGAATTGCGAGACCTCCCTCGAAGAGGAAGACATCCTCCGCACATTCTTCAGCCAGGAAGATATTCCTTCCGAGCTGGAGTCCTATAAGGCTCTCTTTACCTACGAGCTTGGCGAAAGCAAGAACGAGGCTCTGGGCGATGACTTTGACCAAAAGATGATGGACATCATAGAAAGCGAGGAAAGCCAGAAGCCAGAAAAGGCAAAGGTAATATCGCTGACAGAGCGCCTGAAACCTCTGTTCAAGGCTGCGGCTATGGTGGCTATTTTCCTTACTTTGGGCAATGCCGCCCAAGTACCTTTCCAGAAAGATGCCGAATACGTAGGAAATACAGGAAACGGACAATCGGTTCACGGTGTATCAGTAGCTGCCATTGCCGACTCGGTATCGGTCGACTCCATGCAGCAATCCAATATCAACCAAGTGGCTGCCGATCCGGCTTCCAACATACTGAAATGATAAATTTCTATGCTTTCTCTATAAAATCATGTTTAGTAAAACAACTCTGAAACTGTGAAGTTTCATTTCTCTCAAATTTTTCATAACATACTAACGTAATAGGGCTGCCAGTAATCCTGGCAGCCCATGTTATTTATATACGTTTATCTGGCCTTATCGCCCCAACAGCCTATGGCAGGAAGCGGATATAGGTTCTGTCGTCAAAACTCTTGTTGCCTTCTGCAAGGCCTTTGGTAGCTATGAAACAGCTGATATTTTGAGGATCGTTGGCAATTTGATTAGCCAAGGCTTCCTCACTCTCTGCCAGAGTAGGCTTGAGAAAAGGATAGCCATCGCTCGCCAATACAATCTCGGAAGAGGCAGAAACTGTCTCGGAAGAAGATACAGACACTACCTTTACCCCCTCCCGATAGATGGGGAATCCATCAATAACAGTATAAGTCTTGTTTTGTCCCGAAAGCATCGCCTCAACGAGCAAAGGCTCTATTTGCCTGCGAGCCTCAACAGGAAGCTTTCCTTCCTTTATCAAGTCAACTCGCTTCTCTGCAATCTCTTGCTCGTAGGGTTTACCATTCTCATAGAGTTTTCCGCCGATGAGAGCCTGACAATCGCCCACCATCCACACCTCTTGCCTTGCCCTGCTGTAAATAACGGCAGAAGCCGTAAGGCGTTCCTCGGGATGCTGCAACAATCGCTCAGCCACGCCCAAAGGCTTATACACTTTATCGCATATATAATGCGTGATACCTTGGCAGAAATCATCTGCCAAGGCATCCGCCTTCAATTCTTGTCTGATATATTCAGAGATGAGCATCATGGCATAACGACCATTCTTCATCTCCGGATTGAGATGCTTTGGGGTCTTGCTCGTACTGCCGTCTATCACGGCGATGAAATCATCGGTCACGACCAGTCCATCCTCACAGGCCTCCTGGCACTTCTTGCCAATAATGCTTTGTTCTATGATAATCATCTTATTATTACGGTTTTCTAAATCTTGCAACCAACTGCAGGAAACTCGGTATGAGAATGCACAAGGAGAAGCCTACGGCATAATATACCGTCTTCTCATCACCATGGAAGAGGTCGATAAGTTTGCCGTCGCTCTGAGGAAGAAGGTTGGTCAGGATATAAGCCATCGTGTTGTTGACCCAATGCAGCAGGATGCCTGGCACAAGGCTACGGGTGCGATAGTACATCCATCCTAAGAGAAGACCCATGAGCAGGGCATTGACAAACTGGGCTGCATTGCCATGCACAGCACCAAAAACGGCAGCCGAAATCATGATGGCAACCCAATGGTTGCGCTTGCTCATCATACCCAGCAAGGTACGGAGGATGGCGCCACGGAAGACAACCTCCTCGGTCAATGGTGCCAGGATGCCTACAGCCACATACCCCCAGGGCTCTTTGAGCAGCCCTTCGAATATGCGGCCTGTGGTCTCATCCATTTCCAGTCCGATTTGCTCATACACAAACTCAAGTGGAATCATGGCACCCAAAGCAAACAAAGCTACCCAAAGAAGAGTGAGCCAAGGTTTGGACAACAGATAGTTGCGAGAGATGGGAGTCCACTTGGTCTTCAGAAAAATGACCAGGGTAATCACACTGCTGAACACCGAGGTAAGGGCAAGCAGCACGGGATTGTGCCCCGAAAGCATGGCTGTTCGCACATCTGCCAGTTCCTCGTGCTGAACAAATGACCAGACAAGCATTCCCAAGAATGAAACTATAAGCTGTACTACGACAAACACAATGCCATACAGCAGAATATCCATAACACCTTTCTTTACCTCTTTCATCGTTTGTATCTGTTTATTTAAATTTGTTTCTATTCGTTCTCTTTATCTTTCTGCAACAGCGCCACAACGGTTTCCTCGTCTTCACGGAGTTGCTCTGCAAGTTCCTCTGGCGACTCGAACTTACGCTCGCCCCTGATGCGGTGCACAAAGCTCACCAACAGCAACTGACCATAAATGTCGCCATCAAAATGGAAGATATGTGTCTCGATCGTTGTGCGCTTTCCGCCGAAGGTAGGACGCGTGCCTATATTCATCATGCCCCACTTCATTTCCATCCCCTGTTCCAGCCTTACCTTGACGGCATAGACACCGGCGGCAGGAATCATTTGACACAAATGGGAGATGTCTATGTTGGCAGTAGGGAAACCTAATTTGCGACCCTCATGAAAGCCATTCACCACCTTGCCTACGATGGTATAAGGATAGCCCAAGCACATATTGGCAAGCTCCACCTCGCCTTCGCGCAGAAAGGAACGGATGACCGAAGAGGACACATTGATGCCGTCGAGCTGGAATGCGTCATTGCGAACTACCTCCATGTTCATCTCACGTCCATAGCGCACATAATCATCGAAGGTTTCCTCACGGTTGCGACCGAAGCGATGGTCGTAACCGATAAAGAGTGATTTCACGCTCAACTGATTGCACAGCACCTTGCTCATAAACTCCTTGGCAGAAAGCGATGCCATCTCTTTATCGAAATGCAGCACCACCACATTGTCTATATCGGTGCGGGAGAGGAGAAGCAACTTAGAGTCGAGTGTACTCAACGACTCTGGCTGATAGTCGCTCTGCAACACCTTGCGCGGATGCTCGTCGAAGGTGATGACCGTTGCCTCAAGTCCCTGGCTGTGGGCTTTCTCCACCAGCTGACGTATGAGATACTGGTGTCCTCTGTGCACTCCGTCGAAAAAGCCGATAGTGGCCACACAGGGCTTCAAAGACTTGATGGCAGTACCGTCTTTCAGCCTACATCCGTCCTGAATAGTATAATATACTGTTTTCATCTTGTTTTCCTGTCTTTATTCCTCCTGATGACACATTGCTCGCCTCACAGCACGATACAGTTCGCCTGCCCAAAGAACGAGCGAGGTTGAGCCAATAATGATTGCCCACTCTTTAAGCGAGAGAGGCTGGGTGCGGAACATTTCACCACCGAAAGTAACGATGAGCCACTGACCTGCCAAGACCAACAGAAGCACCAACTGCATGCCCTTATCCTGGAGGAAGTGACGGAATGCAGACCTGTTGCTGCCCAAAGTCTTTGCATTGAAGAGATTCCAGAACTGCAGCATCACAAACGTGGTGAAGAACCATGTCAGTTCGTGCGTATCGACTCCTCCCCTGCCGCGACGCTCACAATATACCAGGAAAGCAAACATCACGACAAAGAAACTGATGCCACAGAAAAGGATTCCTGCACCCATGCTGCGGGAAATGATAAAGTCGGAAGCCTTGCGGGGCTTTTCCTTCATCACCTCGTGCGAAGGAGGCAAAGAGGCTAAAGCCAAGGCTGCAAAGGTGTCCATTATCAGGTTGACCCACAATATCTGGGTAACGGTAAGGGGCATTTCGGTGCCTATAATCGAACCGCCAAGCACCAGGAGCAAGGCTGCCACATTGACCACCAACTGGAAAAAGAGGAAACGCTGAAGGTTGCGGTAAAGCGAGCGTCCCCACATCACGGCATTGGCTATCGACTTGAACGAATCGTCGAGCAAGGTCATATCCGAAGCTTCCTTGGCTACCGATGTGCCCGAGCCTAACGAAAGCCCGACATGAGCATAGTGGAGCGCCGGGGCATCATTGGTTCCATCGCCTGTTACCGCCACCACCTCGCCATGTTTCTGAAGCATGGCCACCAATCGCTGTTTGTCTGTAGGACGGGCACGGCTCATCACACGGATATTCCGTGCGCGTTTATAGGCTTCCTCATCCGAGAGAGCCTCCCACTGTTCGCCCGTTATCATCTGTACCTCAAGCGGAGTCATCTCGCCATCGGCCCCTATGCTTGTATTGTCTTCCTCGAAGATGCCTATCTGCTTGCCTATCTCGAAAGCCGTAGCTGCCGTGTCGCCCGTCACCATCTTGACTTCTATACCAGCCTTTCTGCACTCCTGCACTGCTGCGGGAACCTCCTTGCGCAGAGGATCGGTAATGGCAACGATAGCCTGCAAGGTCATCTTACCGTCTTCTGCCTTCTGATAGGCAAAGGCTAATGTACGCATCGCCTTGCGCTGGAAGTCAGCAAGCTCTTCCTGTGCTTTTTGCTTTTCCTTATCGTCCAAGTCGCACTTTGCCAGCACGATCTCGGGAGCTCCCTTCACAAAGAGATACTGTGTGCCTTCTGCAAGAACACGGGTGGACATATACTTTCGCTCGGTCGAGAATGGTTGCTGGCTCACCATGGTGCACTGTTTGCGCAACTCGGCATAGTCGTGCCCCTTAGCTTTGAGCCATAGCAGCAATGCCGATTCGGTAGGATTGCCTATACCTCGGTCGTTGTCCAGTTCGGCAGTGGTGTTGACGGCTATCGCCAAGTGGAGCAAATGTTCGCTTCCCTGTTTCAGCAAGAGGGTGTCCACCTGCATCTGGTTCTGCGTCAGCGTACCTGTTTTGTCGGTACAAATCACGGTGACAGCTCCCATCGTCTCACAGGCATGAAGCTTGCGCACAAGATTGTTCGACTTGAGCATTCTTCGCATATTGAGAGCCAAGGAGAGTGTGACGGCCATAGGCAAACCTTCGGGCACAGCCATCACTATCAGTGTGACGGCCATCATGAAATACTCCAACACAAGGTCGGCCATATAAAGATAATCCTTGCCTCCCCATACAGGATTGGTCAGGATGTCATGACCGAGAAACAGTACAAAAGCGGCTACCGAAACTATTGAGCCCACCTTGGAAATCATAGTAGCCAACTTGTCCAACTGTACATAGAGAGGAGTCTTCACTGCCGTCTGCTCGGTCGACTTGGCCGCCACCTTGCCTATTTCAGTAGCATCGCCTACTGCCGTCACCCTGAATTCTCCACGTCCATTCATCACCATGGTAGAACGCAAAACCACATTGCGGGCATAAGCTCCGTCGCCACCTCCCTCGAGCGATTTCTCTGTCATAGGCTCACCGGTAAGCGATGACTCGTTGATTTGCAAATCGGTACAAGAGAGCAGGACGCCATCGGCTGGCACCTCGTCGCCCACCTCTATCAACACAATATCGTCTACCACTACATCGCGGCGGGGAATCTCTATCACCCTCCCGTTTCGGCGCACCTTTACAGGCTGTTCCTCGCTCAAGGCTGTAAGGATATGAAACTTCTTGGCAGCATCCCGCTCGAAATAGAAGCCCACCGTTGTGGCCAAGAATACAGCCACAAAGATGCCTGTCGTCTCCATAAAGTTGTGCTCTATGAAAGCCAGGACCAGAGAGATCAAGGCTGCTACAAGAAGGATTTGGATAATGGGATCGCGATACTTATCCAAATAGAGTTTCCATAAGGATATACGACGAGGAGGTGTGAGAACATTGAGTCCACACCTCTTTCTACTTTGTCCAACTTGCTCGTCGGAAAGACCTGAATTACTATTTATTTCTTTTGCCATTTGTCATGAAGCACTTCGAGTGCTATAAGATGATGGTGCAAAGATACGGCATTTTTCTGATTAATCGAAAAAAATGCCCAAAATATTTGGTTATTTAGCAAAAAGCTATTACCTTTGCAGTCGAATTGCAAAATTCACGGACTTGTAGCTCAGTTGGTTAGAGCAACAGACTCATAATCTGGAGGTCCCAGGTTCAAGCCCTGGCTGGTCCACGCTTCTATTACAGCGACTTATGCTTCGGCGTAGGCCGCTGTTTTTTGTTTGATGAGAAATATGATCATGAAAGATTTACGCAGAAAACAAGTAATATCCATCCAATACTACAACTCACCTTGTGGCGAAATCATCTTGGCATCGGCAGGCGACTGTCTATGCCTGTGCGATTGGAACAAAATGCCATGTGCCGAACGCAACAAGCACCGGCTCATGCGACGGCTGAATGCAGAATGCATCATTGCCCCCTCTGCCGTCCTGGAAGAAACAAAGAAAGAACTTGATGAGTATTTCGCAGGCAAGCGCCATACATTCGAAATTCCCTTACATCCCGTTGGTACCGTCTTCCAAAAACAAGTATGGCAAGCCTTACTTGAAATTCCGTATGGAGAAACAAGAACTTACAAAGAGATTGCACAAAAGACAAACAAGCTGAAAGGTATAAGGGCTGTGGCACAAGCCATCGGTGCCAATGGCATCAGCATTCTCATCCCTTGCCATCGCGTCATTGGCACCAACCGCTCACTGACAGGATACGCAGGAGGCATCGAGGCAAAAAGATTACTGCTGAATATCGAATGTCAAAATACGCCTTATGGCTGAACCTACAACTTAACTTCTGAACCCAGCGAAAGTTGAGTAAACTTATTAACTCCATTTCCCCATTTGAGAAAGCCAAGTTGGACATATTACTTCCCATTGCCGTACAATTGCTTCTTGAAAGGCACTATTGTGCCCCTCGCAGGGCACTATTGTGCCATAAGTAGGCACTTTTATTGCATCAGTATTTATAAAAATAGCATCAGTAATTATAAAAATGGATCACGCAAAAACCCTTCACCCTTCATCTGTACGCGTGAAATGCCGATAAACACAGGGGATCTGAGACTGAAATGCAAATTTTAACCCTTCATCACCTTTCATCTTTTTGCCATTTTCAGATTTCGACAGACTGACAGAGCTTGGCTCATGCGTCTATTAAGACCTGTCCAGGGCGTCTATTATGACCAAGTCTGGTCGTCTATTAAGACCAAGCATAGCAGTCTATTAAGCCCTGGTTAAGGCATTTATGATGCTTGCATTAAGGCTTAAATCTTTATCAGACAAGTTGACTTTCAACTTCAAGAGATGCTTGTGTTTCGCCCTTTATAAGAGCTCTTGATTGAACGATGGAAAGTATAAACGTGGAGCCGCTTACAGCCACTTACCAATTAGGATGAAGGGAGATGAAGGGTGATGAAGGGTGGATTTGAGCCATTCTCTCCCTGAAGCCCCGATAAACACAGGGGATTCCAAGGGATAGATGAAGGGTGAAGGGGTTTATGCTAATTCTATTTTAAAAAAATCTTTGATTCACTTTTCGAGCAAGATATCCAGTCGGTTACAGACCTGAGTAAAACATGAAATAAACATGGAGAGCAAACTAAAAAACAGAAAAATATGGAATTCTACAAATCACCGAACGAAACATCAATAAATACCAAAACGATGACGGCATCGTATTTATGGACGTATTTGATTTCTTGCAGGATAAAGATTCTATATGAAAACTTAAATAAAAGGGTGTGTCAGAAATCCTGATACACCCTCTTATTTAAATATCAGTCTAATTGCTTAAACTCAAAATCTGCTTTGCTGCAACAACTCTTCTTATAGTCGAACTGGTACATACGCATGTACTGCTCTTGTATCTCTTTCGCTCCATTATAAAATGGATCGAAAGTATATGATTTAGTTGTAACAGTAATCTCCATCTCAGGAGTCAACACTTGCCCATTCGTTCTCTTGATACGCTTAGGGCGTACAGCAAAAACTCTTCCCATAATCTTAACTTTTTAAATTGTTTGACTTATTTTTTAGATAGTTCTCCTATCTTTTTTACTCTTTCTCAAAATCGATAAGTTTAATACCAATAGCAGCACAAGCCTCTGCATCCGCCAAAGCATGGTGATGCGCTGTCAAATCATAGCCACAATAAGCAGCCACTGTTTGAAGTTGATGATTTGGCAGTTTGTCTCCCAACAATTTTCTTGAAGCACGGCAAGTGCAATAGAAGCGATAGTTAGGATATTTCATACCATAAGCCGCAAATGCCGCCTTCAAGCAACTCTCATCAAATGGACTATTATGCGCCACCAATGGCAATCCTTGTACATGAGGAGCAATCTCCGCCCACACTTTGGGGAAAGACAATGCAGTATCAGTATCCGCCTCCGTTAATCCATGCACTTGGGTACATATATAAGTATAGTAGTTGGGATTAGGCTTTATCAGCCGATACAATTTATCCACCACCTTACCATCACACACAACTACCACCCCGACACTACACACGCTGGAACGGTGCTGATTGGCGGTTTCGAAATCTATTGCAGCGAAACTTTTCATCTTAACATGATTCTTTACCACTTTATTCAGTCATTTTTCATTCAAGACTTTCTGAGAAATAAGGCAAGCCCAATGTCTAAGACGCTTTCCAACATCTTCAGGTCTTAACGAAGCCACCTCTTCCAGAGTTATGAAACAACCATCTTCTTGAATCTCTCCAAGTCTATCAGAAAGACCTATATGTGTCAAGATATCCTTTAGTTGCTCAATACTATTTGCACGATTACCCAATTGGATAGCAACAGCATCTTTGCCATCAACAGGCAAAGTATCCATATAAATCTTACCTTTTTCCTCACTCTGGCTTTCACAAGCAAGCGTTGTCCAATACCAAGTGAACAAATTCCAATTTTTAGGTTCGCCCACTTCCTGCATCCAAAGATGGGTTCTATGAGTCTTCAAAATTATGTCTTGCAAATATTCCACTCGCTTAATGATTTGTTGCTGGAGTTCAGGCGAAGACTTGAACTTATCAATAAAGCCACCTTTTGGTACATCCATTGACAGAGTTGGATACTCCCACCACATCTCACGCTGTCTTCTTCCACCATTATCCCATTTCAAGCATTTCGAGAAGTTCCAATCACCTTCATAACGAGCCTGAATAAAATAATGATTATCATAGAATCCCATGTCTATCATTCCTGGATTACCATCATTACGAGTAATCAGCAAAGGACAGTCCTCGCTTTCAAGCGATGCTACAGTCCAGCGAGCCTTTGTCCATCTCTCAACAGCTTGTTCCCAAAGCGAAGTATTGTATTTTCGTTGGTCAACGACAGTAGCCGCTTTATTCTCCGAAGAAACAGAATTTCCTTCGATTTTACTTGAATTCAACATTGCATGATTAACATCAGAAAGGACATTCAAATCTACCAACAGATGTTGCTTTGCTTTCTTTCCTTCGTCTTCATCTCCTTTTTTTGCCTTACTATAAGCCGCATTGAAATTTCCAATCGTTTGTTCCTTTACATCATTAGGGAACGGCTTAAAATCCTTAGCATACAAATCTTTGCGCAAAGCCTCAACAACGTCAAACAATGTTTTTAACAAAGCATTCTCGTTAGGACTTCTCTTCTTACTTGGTTCGCAAACTACAGTTATCACCTGATTGACTGCTCCACTAAGTTTTTGGATATTCTCAGGCTCACAATGCATTGCCACAAGTGATGTCTGATACTGTAGCTCTAACTTTTCAGATTCAGTAAGTTCCCCATCCTTCACAGCATTATACAATGTGTCGAGGAATTTCTGATAAATTTTCAACTTCTCACCAAAGACAACATTACTTCTGTCATGCTTTAATCGCCATTCTTCAGCCTTACGAGCTTGTTCATCTTGCCATTCTTGGGCCTTGCGAGTCTGATTTTCCTGCCATTCTTTCTGCTTTTCATCCGATTCCCTTTGATTATTCGCCTGCCCTTCCTTTAGTCGGAGTTCCTTCTCAGTTTGTCCCTCCAGTAGTAGTTGCGTTATTGAAGCCGTAATTACAACACCCAGAATTGCAGCCATGATTCTTCCTGGCAGTTCCATATCTGTGAACACACGGAAATATACTGCAACAAGGCAAATTAAGCATGCGGCATTCAATGTATAAGTAAAAAACTTCTTGTTTTCCATTTTTACTTCATATTCTATTTATTAAACAAATCTTGATATACCTTACCCCATTCTCCCCAAGAATAAGATCGAGATGGATGATGCTGACGAATCATAAGAGCCTTATCATCACCACCTATACTAAACCAGCGAGTATAAACCTTTTCTCCATTGGTAAGAGACATTTCTTCTCCATCCGTTTCCCCAAGACCATAAAGTCTATCAAAAAGACCATAGCCCCAAACAATGATAACATCAGGCTTCAACTCTTCAAGAACCTCCTTGAAGGCAGGAATAGAATCGTTAAATTGTTCATCGGTCTCTTTCACACCAGGAGCCTCAAGATTGAACTGAATGAAATTATAGAATGCTACTTGATTCCATACATATTCTCTATCATCAACTGAAATCTCTCGATTCAACAAAGCTTTGGTTTGGCTTGTGAAGCCTTTATAATAAGCTCCATCTTCTCCACTCAAGAATCCGTCCATCATATCTATAGTAAAACTATGATGGCAAGGACAACCTGTACTATCTGCATCATAGTGGCTATGCCCTAATATCAAGACTTTCTTACCACTATTCAAGAATCCTTTCTCGTAATCCTTACCAACAAAAGGATAAGCATTTACATGTTTCATACACTTATTCTATTTTAAAGTTATTAAATTCGGGGACAAAGATAGTTCTTCTATTGGAAACTATCAAGTCCATAATGGTTCATAAGCGAAATTTCTTGATTTCGGCTTAACAAAAGTAGTAAAAATCGTTCTGTTTCATTGGTATATTATCATTTTGCCAGGTGTTCCCGAGACTTGGCGGGTTAAGATTTCGGTTTCGGCAAAATAAAAAAGCGTGGGAACTTACCCGTCACTCGTCCCACTCTCTGAGGCCTTCGCATTGCCCTGCACTGTTGAACGAGCAACGTCGAAGCCCACGCCGATATGTATACACTTTTCCCTATACGGATATAAGACCTATCGCCTTGACGCAATAAGCCATACCAGTAAAGGGATGTGAATTAACACATCCCGAGAGCACCTACCGTTGCTATGTTCATTGACAGTGCATGAAGTTTGCGAAGTTTCAGAAAGTCAAGAACAAAGCGCTAAGTATGCGCCTTTTCCATTATGTCGCGATCCTTTTCAGAATCGCTGACAAATATACAAATAATGCTTGAAAGGACAAAGAAAAAATGGCAAAAATCCCTCAATGAGGGATAAAATTCATCAAAATCCTCCCTCAATGAGGGATTTTCTATATAAAACGAACCCTATACAAGTTTTTTGTTGTAATTTTGCAGCCGTGCTTGAAAAAACAACAAACAGGCTCTCTAACTTTCTACCAAGCTGGTAGAAAATTAGAAGCTATAGTAAATTGAAGAATTATACAAAATAAATGGTTTTAAATTACATTTGGATAGCATTTTTCGTGATTGCGTTCATCTTCGCACTCATCGGATTGGCAATGGGAGATACGACTATCTTCCAGAAGATTGTAGATTCCACCTTCGACTCATCCAAGAATGCCTTCAAGATTTCACTCGGACTGACGGGCGTGCTCGCCCTCTGGCTTGGCATCATGAAGATAGGAGAGAAGGCGGGAGTAGTGAATGTGTTGGCGAGAGCGCTCAGTCCAGTCTTCACCCGACTCTTCCCTGATATTCCGAAGAACCATCCGGTAATGGGAAGCATCTTCATGAACATCGCTTCGAATATGCTGGGACTCGATAATGCGGCAACACCTACAGGATTGAAGGCGATGCAGCAGATGCAGGAGCTCAACACGAAGAAGGATACGGCGACGAACCCGATGATCATGTTCCTGGTTCTGAACACCTCTGGACTCACCATCATCCCTACCACTATCCTCGCCTTCCGTGCCTCCTATGGTGCAGCCCAGCCTACGGATGTCTTCATCCCTATCCTGATGGCTACGCTCGTGGCTACACTTGCCGGCATCATCATCACCTCGCTCTGGCAGCGCATCAACATCCTGCAGCCGGTATTGCTCGCTACCCTGCTGGGAATGTGCGCCTTCGTAGGCATCATCATCTGGGGATTCGGACAGATGGATAAGGATACGATGAACACGGTTACCACCCTGGCTTCGAATATGATTCTCTTAGGCATCATCCTCTGCTTTATTCTGGCGGGTTTCTGGAAGAAAGTGAATGTTTATGATGCCTTTATCGAAGGAGCGAAGGAAGGTTTTACTACTGCGGTGAAGATTATCCCTTATCTCGTAGCTATCCTCGTGGGCATCGGCGTGTTCCGTGCTTCGGGAGCGATGGATATGGTGATTCAAGGCATTTCCTGGTCGGTAGAACAATGCGGATTGAATGCAGATTTCGTAGGTGCCCTGCCTACCGCCATCATGAAACCGCTATCGGGAAGTGGCGCACGAGGCATGATGCTGGAGGCGATGAAGAACTATGGTCCTGATTCGTTTGTGGGCCGACTGAGCTGCATCTTCCAGGGTTCCACCGATACTACCTTCTATATATTGGCTGTATATTTCGGAAGCGTAAGCATCAGGAATACCCGTCACGCCGTGGCTTGCGGCTTGCTCGCCGATTTGGCAGGAGTCATCGCAGCAATAGCTATAGCATATATATTCTTTTAAAGGTAAAAAAGTAAAAAGGTAAAAAAGACTTAGATTATATAGTCATATAATAAAAAGGGAATATGGGCAATAATGTCATTTATGAATTAAGTAAGAAATTTGCTATACGAATCATCAAACTCTATGTTTTCCTCAAAGAAGAGAAACATGAATTCGTTATGTCTAAACAAATATACAGATGTGGTACAAGCATAGGAGCAAACATTGCAGAAAGTACCTATGCTCAAAGCACACCAGACTATATAAGCAAACTTAGCATCTCCCTAAAAGAAGCAAGTGAAACTTTATATTGGCTGGACTTACTTCAAGAAAGCAATAATATAACAACAGAACAATACGAATCAATATCCAATGATGTTAAGACTATCATAGGAACTCTCGTAAATATCATCAATAAATTGAAACAAAAAAATAATCAATAAACAAAAGTAAAAAGTGAAAAGGCAGAGGATCCTGCTTCCTTTTACCTTTTTACCTTTTTACCCTTTTACTTTTAAACATATGGCAAACCTCAAAAGTTTAGCAAAGGATACCGCCATCTATGGTTTGAGCAGTATCATCGGCAGATTTCTGAACTATCTGCTTGTACCACTCTATACGGCTAAGATCAGCGCCGCCAGTGGTGGTTATGGTGTCATCACCAACATGTACGCCTATACGGCGTTACTCCTCGTCATCCTGACCTACGGAATGGAGACCACCTTCTTCCGTTTCGTCAATAAGGAGGGAGAAAATTCTGAGAAAGTTTACCACACGGTATTGAGCATGGTGGGCTTCACCTCCCTACTCTTCATCGCCTTAGTATTCATCTTCATCACGCCTTTGAGCGATGCGATGGGCTATGCCGACCATCCTGCTTACGTCTGGACGATGTTCGTTACCGTGGCCATTGATGCTTTCCAGTGCATCCCATTCGCTTATCTCAGATACAAGAAGCGCCCGTTGAAGTTTGCAGCCTTCAAGTTGCTCTTCATCGGACTGAACATTGCACTCAACCTGGTTTACTACGTCATCATGGATGGTCACGATGTGGGTTATGCTTTCTACATCAACCTGGTTTGTACCGCATCCATCACCTTCTGTTTCTACCAGGAACTGAAGGAAGGATTCATGGGAGAGAAATGCTCCTGGAGCGAATGTAAGGTGCTCGTCAAGAAGATGCTGGGCTATAGCTGGCCTATCCTCGTGCTCGGTATTGCCGGTATTCTGAACCAGACAGCGGACAAGATTCTCTTCCCTTACATCTATGAGAAGGGCGATGCTCATGCGCAGCTCGGAATCTATGGAGCTGCCAGCAAGATTGCGATGATCATGGCAATGATTACCCAAGCTTTCCGCTATGCTTACGAGCCATTCGTATTCGGCAAGGCAAAGGACAAGGACAACCGACAGACTTATGCTTCGGCGATGAAGTATTTCGTCATCTTCACCCTCTTGGCTTTCCTGGTGGTGGTAGGCTATCTGGATGTATTGCGCCACATCATCGGCCGCGACTACTGGGACGGACTGAAGGTAGTGCCTATCGTCATGGCAGCAGAGATCATGATGGGAGTATATTTCAACCTCAGTTTCTGGTACAAGCTCATCGACAAGACCATCTGGGGAGCTTACTTCTCAGGCATCGGCTGCCTGGTATTGATTGCCATCAACGTTATCTTCGTGCCTATCTATGGTTACATCGCCTGTGCCTGGGCTGGTTTTGCAGGATATGGAACGGCGATGCTTCTCTCCTATTTTGTGGGTCAGAAGAAGTATCCTATCAACTATCCGGTAAAGGAGATGATAATCTATGTGGTTCTCGCCCTCGTCCTCTTCGTGGGAATGACCGAGGCTAACAGATACTTCTCCAGTGGAATTGCCTGCCTCATCAACACGGTGCTCATCCTCATCTTCGCTGCCTATCTCGTGAAGAAGGATTTCCCTTTGAAGAGTCTGCCGGTGGTAGGAAAGTACTTTAGAAAGTAACAGATACATAAGAAAGCAGCTGGTATGCACACTTGCATATCAGCTGTTTTTGCACTTTTCAGTTCGACTTGTTGTAAAATATCACACTTTTAAGGACGACTTTTTGTGGTTTTACAAAAGAAATCAGTATCTTTGCAGCGATATTCCCTCACAAAAGTGTTGAGAATAAGATATTATTCCCTCACAAAAATGTACAGACACAAACAATATTCCCTCACAAAAGTGTAGCAAACATGAAAAGATTCATATACAACCATCTGAAAGACTGGAAATTATCCAGCAACAGAAAACCACTCATCATGTATGGAGCAAGACAAGTTGGCAAGACCTATATTATCAAAGAGTTTGGAGACAACGAATTTGAGAATATGGTTTACATCAACTGTTACAAAAACAAAAGCATTGCTCAACTTTTTCAAGGTGACGCAAATGCAGAAAGACTTTCCATCGGCCTTGCTGCTTATGCACACCAAGACATCACTCCTGGCAAGACCCTTGTATTTCTCGATGAGATACAAGAGATTCCACCTGTTTTGTCCTCGCTGAAATATTTCTGTGAAGACAAGCCAGAATTGCATATCATCGTAGCAGGATCATTGCTCGGTGTCATGAACATGAAAGGAGAATCCTTCCCTGTCGGTAAAGTTGACATCATGCACCTCTACCCCATGACTTATGAGGAATTTCTACTTGCCAATGGAGAGAAACAACTTTTGGATTTATTGCAAAGCGGAGATAAGGAACTTATCAACAGCCTCGCTCCAAAATTCATAGAATATCTTCGACGATACTACTTTGTTGGAGGTATGCCCGAAGCAGTATTGGAATTTACACAAAATCACAACCCAATGCAAGTAAGGCAAATTCAGCAAAACATCTTGAATGCATACGAGGCTGATATCAGCAAACACACCGAAGAACAGACACAAAGAGTAAGAATGGTATGGCAATCAATTCCAGCCCAACTGGCTCGCGAGAACAAGAAGTTCATCTATGGTGCAATAAGAAAAGGAGCTAGGGCTAAAGATTTCGAGATTGCAATACAATGGCTCACTGACGCAGGACTCGTCCATAAGGTAGAAAGAACAAGAGATGCCAAATCTCCATTAAAATTCTATGCAGACATGGATGCTTTCAAATTATATGTGCTTGATGTAGGTTTGTTGGGAGCACTCACAATGGCACAACCTGACCAGATTCTCATTGGCAACAACGTGTTTAGCGAATACAAGGGGGCGTTTACTGAGAATTTCGTGCTTCAACAACTGAAATCTCTTCCTTACTTACCCATATATTATTACAGTAAGCCAAGCTCTACCCAAGAAATTGATTTCATAGTACAAGCCGGCAGCGAAATCTTACCAATAGAAGTAAAGGCAGAGGAGAATGTAAAGGCAAAATCACTCGCAGCATTTATCACTCACGATTTTGCCTCCTATCATCTCAAAGGTATCCGTTTCTCCATGCGAGGTTTCCAAGACCAAGAATGGATGGAAAATGTACCACTATTCGCAGTTAGAGAATTTGTTAAACACAAGGTAGAGAAGAGTTTCATCATCAAATAAGCCATAGAAACATGAGAAAGAAACTGAATAAGAAACTTTGCATGGATGACATCTATGAGATTTGCATTCTCTGCCATGGCAATAGCCGCAAGAAAGCTGAGCTTTATCAACTAATATTTGATGAAGATGAGCGAGTTGCCACCAATGCCCTGTGGGTATTCACTCATTTCGACATGCAGAACAACGAGTGGCTCTATGCTAAGCATGATGACTTGATAGACCGAGTGCTCGTAGAGAAGAATGAGACCAAGCGCCGCTTGATACTCCAACTCCTTCTCCGTCAGCCTTTCGAGGAAAAATCTCTCCGTTCCGACTTTATCGACTTCTGCATCGCCAAGATTACAGCCTGTTCCCAGCCCTATGCCATCCGCTGCTACTGCATGAAGCTCGCCTATGAGCAAATGAAGTATTATCCCGAGTTACTCACTGAGCTCAAAGCAGCTATAGACATGCTGGAACAGGAGCCACTTTCACCAGGCTTGACCTCAGCCAAGAAACAGGTGATGAAGAAAATCAAACTAAGCCTTGGACATTTCGGAAAATAGTCGTAACTTTGCAAAGTTATAATGGTATGAGAAAAAGAATAAATAACATCATAATAAAAACAGAAAAACAAGTAATGAAGAAAAAAGCAACGGTCCTTATCGCCTCTATCATGGCGTTCTGCGGAATCAACACCGCACACGCTGACGAGGGAATGTGGACAATTTACAACTTGCCAAACGCAGTGTACGAGATGATGCAGCGTGAAGGTTTCAGTATGACTTACGACCAGCTCTACAATGGCGAGGACGCCTTGAAGAACGCTGTGGTCAACTTCTCCGGCTATTGCTCTGGAGTAGTCGTTTCACCCGACGGACTGGTATTCACCAATCACCATTGCGGTTTCGAGGCTATCAGAAGCCACTCTACCGTGGAGCACGACTACATGCTCAACGGCTTCTTTGCCAAGAGCTTCGAGGAAGAACTGCCCAACGAGGACATGTTCGTAAGTTTCATGATCGACCAGAAAGATGTTACCGACAAACTCATGAGCCTGGGCTATGAGAAGCTGGACAACAAGAAGCGCAGCGAATTGACTGACAGCCTGGAGAATGCGATGACACAGGAGGTAAAGAAGAACGACTCTACCCTGCACGTCAGCATCAAGCCTTTCTACGAGGGCAACAAATGGTACGCCACTACCTACCGCGACTTCACCGACCTTCGCTTAGTGTTCACCGTGCCTAAGTCGATGGGTAAGTTTGGCGGCGATACAGACAACTGGATGTGGCCCCGCCAAACTTGCGACTTCTCTGTATTCCGCATTTATGCCGATCCTAAGACCAATGGTCCTGCAGCCTACAGCAAGGACAACGTGCCTTACAAACCCAAGCGTTGGGCACAGGTTTCGCTGCAAGGCTATAAGGATGGCGACTACGCCATGACCATGGGCTATCCTGGCACAACAGAGCGCTACCTCTCCAGCTATGGCATCCAGACCATGCGCGATGCCGAGAATGCTCCACGTGCACAGGTTCGTGGCGTGAAGCAGGAAGTGATGCAGAAGCACATGCGTGCCGACGAGGCTGTACGAATCAAGTACGACAGCAAGTATGCCAGCTCTTCCAACTACTGGAAGAACGCCCTCGGCATGAACAAATGTATCGACTCTATAGGCATCATCAACCTGAAGCGCGAGTACGAAGCCCGTCTTCGCACATGGCAGGACACAGCCAAGGCTGCCAACGACCTGGCCCATAAGGTAGACTTCGACAAGCTTGCACAGCTCTACAAGCAGAGTGCCGACGTGAAATATGCCTGGACCAACTTCGCCGAGTCGTTTACAAGAAGAAGCAATGTAGAGTTCTCTACCCGTGCTCTCAAACTGCAGAGCAACATGGAGGTAAAGGGCCCTGAGAAGAACAAGAAGAAGCAGTATCATGAGTTTGACGACAACTCTGACGAATGGGACATGGCTCTCGACAAAGAGGTGCTCGCCACTCTTCTGAAGAACTATAAGGAGCACGTTGACACCAAGTGGTTGCCCAAGTTCTATGCCACCATCGACACTCAGTTTGGTGGTGACTACACCAAGTATGTAGACTATCTCTGGGAGAAGTCACTCCTGATGAAGAAGGGCGCCAAGCTCTACTTCAACAAGAAGGGATTCGAGAAAGACCCAGGTGTAAGCTACGGAATGGACCTGAACGACATCTATGCCGACTTCGTAGAGAAGATGGGAGCCGTATCCGATTCTATCGCCGAGCAGGAGAAGTATCTCTGTGCTGCCAAGCTCCGCATGGAGGAAGACCTGCCTCACTACAGCGATGCCAACTTCACCATGCGATTGAGCTACGGTCAGGTAGGCGGTTTTGACCTCGGTGGCAAGCCATCAGGCTACTATACCACAGCCGAGAGCATCGTTGAGAAAATGAAGCAGGGCGACAAGGTAATCGACTATTATGCCGAGCCTATCATGCATGAATTGCTCTCAGAGAAAGACTTCGGCAAGTATCAGGACAAGGAGACTGGCAAGATGCAGCTCTGCTTCCTCACCAACAACGATATTACCGGCGGTAACTCTGGCAGCCCTATGTTCAACGGCAAGGGCGAACTGATAGGTCTTGCCTTCGACGGCAACTGGGACAGCCTCAGCTCTGACATCAACTTCGACAAGCGCCTGGCCCGCTGCATCGGTGTAGACATCCGCTACGTGCTCTACCTGATGGACAAGTGGGGACACGCCGATCGCCTCTTGAAGGAAATCAACGCCAAGTAGCAACCCGAAAGGCATTCCTGCCGTATTAGGTGTTTTCATTAGGCAATACTAACCAAGCCGTTCAAACGACATACAAACGTTGTTTGAACGGCTTTCTAATTTCAACAGAACGGACAGGAAACATCAAGAAGCCTGATGCAAAATGCTTCGCCTAACTTATATTTAATTAAATATAGGTTATATTTAGCTTCGCCTGATCTTTATTTTGCTAAATACAGGTTAGGCAAAGTAGTAGACAGCAGGCTTCATTGACTTTTAGTAAAGGGCAACTCAGCTTTTGTGCAAGGGAAACTCAGCTTTTGTGCAAGGGAAACTCAACTTTTGAATATGCGTCTTCATGTTTTATGTTTAGTGATGGCAAGCAGCGAGTTGAGACAGTCTGTCTCTACATTCGGCAAGAATCCTCCTCAATTCTTCCTCGGTATTGGCTCTAAGCATGGCGATACGCGTCTGCTTGAAGTCGGGAATACCTTTGAAGATAGGCGATGCAGCCAAGTGTCGGCGAGTATGCAGAATGCCTCTGTACTCATCTATACGGTCGATATTGATGCGCAGCTGTTCTTCCAGGATGTCAATCTTCTCATCGACGGTGAGGGGAGCAGCCCCTGTGTTATCTAAGTAGTCACGCATCTCCTTGAAGATCCAAGGCCTTCCGAAAGTAGCTCTGCCCACCATGACAGCATCCACACCATAACGCTCGAAGGCAAGTTGAGCTTCTTCGGGTGTCGTGATGTCGCCATTGCCGATAATCGGAATATGGATGCGTGGATTGTTCTTCACCTCACCTATCAGTCGCCAGTCGGCCACTCCCGTATACATCTGACTTCTTGTTCTTCCGTGTATGGTGAGCGCCTGAATGCCGCAGTCCTGCAGCTGTTCAGCCAATTCGGTAATCACAAGGTTGTCACTGTCCCATCCCAGTCGGGTCTTCACCGTCACGGGCACATTGACAGCCTTCACCACGTTACGCGTAATATCGAGCAACAGCGGTATGTTTCTCAGCATACCAGCTCCTGCTCCCTTTCCTGCCACCTTCTTCACAGGACATCCAAAGTTGATGTCTATCACATCGGGCTTCGCCTGTTCCACAATCTTGGCAGCCTCCACCATGTCTTCTGTCGTTCTGCCATAAATCTGAATACCGACAGGACGTTCCTCGTCGCTGATGGTCAGCTTGTTGACAGTCGACTTGATAGAGCGCACCAGAGCCTCAGCCGATACAAACTCCGTATACACCATAGCCGCTCCGTATCGCTTGCAGAGCATACGGAAGCCTATATCGGTCACGTCTTCCATCGGAGCGAGGAAGAGCGGTTTGTTTCCAAATTCTATATTTCCTATTTTCATATTTCCTGAATTCAAGTATTACCAGCAGCAGAAGGATCAGCACTTTTTTCAAATACCCCTTTCAAAAACCCTTTAAAGAGAGCATTCCCTGCTTGCGGCTGCAAAGGTACTACTTTTTTTCGAAAAATCACTATTTCAGCAGATGATACATTCCTCCTGCCAAGGTCTTTACGATGCCTTTCATCTCTAAAGAGAAGAGATGGGCTGTGAGCCTTCCTATCTCTATCCCCGACTGAATGCTGATGAGGTTTATCTGCAGGTCGTTGTTCTTTTCCAACACATTGACAATGGCTTGCTCCTCTGCCGAGAGGTCAGGAAAGAGCGTCCGCTCTATGCCTTGCCGCTTGGCTTTCATCAGTTTGGCATCGTCCTGCCACCTCATGTCTTTCACAAAGTCTTCTGCCGATGTGATGAGTGTAGCGCCATTGCTGCGTATCAGGTTGTTGCATCCCTCGCTGTACACATCGCCTACGCGTCCAGGAAAGGCAAAGACATCGCGGTTGTAAGCCTGAGATATTTCGGTGGTGATCAGTCCTCCACCCTTGGCGGCACTCTCCACGAGGATACAGGCATCCGACATGCCCGCCACAATACGGTTGCGCCTTACGAAGTTGATTTTATCAGCATTGGTCTGGGTAAGAAACTCCGTGAGCAGTCCGCCCTGACTCAACATTTTCACAGCCGTAGCACGATGGCTCGAAGGATAAAGGTTGTCCAGACCATGAGCCAACACACCCACTGTCTCATATCCATTGTTCAGAGCTTGCTGATGGGCATGAATGTCGACGCCATAAGCCAAGCCACTCACAACAAGGACTTGCGGGCATAGCTGCCTCAAGTCTGAAACAAATCGCCTGATGACATCTTCGCCATAAATCGTACAATGGCGTGTTCCCACGATATTGATGACCCGTTTCTGGTTCAGGTCTGCCGATCCTTTATAAAAGAGCATCAGCGGTGCATCATCGCAGTCGCGCAGTCTTTGCGGGTATCGTTCGTCGCTCATACAGAGCGGAGTAATGCCATATTTCAAGTCATATTCCAGCTCCACCTCAGCCCTGCGCCTTGCCTCGTCACAGTTTTTCAGTGTTTCCACGAGTTTAGGCGTGGCATCAGGCAGAATGTCTCTGATATGGTCTTTGTTCTCGAATATGGTTGTCGCCGAACCCGTTCTTCTATAGAGTTCGAGTATTCCTGCCAGGCTGAAGTAGTTCAGTCGTGTCAGGGTGATAGTATTGAGTATTTCTTGCTGGTCCACGGAGATTGAGTATTGAGCGTTGGTTTGTTGGAAATTGAATGTTGAGTTGAGAGAGATGCGACAAAGCAGGATGCTTAGAGTTTCAGATATTCGTATCCGAAACGACAGCGCAGACATTCCTTCTTGTCGCAGTATTCCTTCTTGAGCTGGATGAGCGCCTGCGAGTCGCCGGCATTATCCACCACGAGTCCACACTGTTGCCAGAGTCGGATGATGTAGTTGTTCTCGGGTCGTAACTGTTCCAGAAAGTCGAAAGCTCTGTCGCAATATTTCTCCTCGCCCCTATGTCTGCCATAGGCAAAGAGTATGGGAACCACGGTGTTGATACACAACAGGTTGAGCGAGAATGGAGACAGGTTTTTATCGTTTCTCACACTGGTGCTTCCAAAGGTGTAATGCGTTTCCCAATAAGGCGTCACAGCCGTGGCAAGCACTTTCTTGGCATCCTCTACCGAAGCGGCCTCTACGAGTTGGCTCAGTCCTGCCTTGCGCTGATAGTACAGATGTGCCAGTTGCGAGATTCGGATATGCGGGAAGTTTTGCGGTCTGAGTCGTAGAAACCTCCACTGCCTGTAGTCCATCGGGGTTAGGTTGAACTTATGAGCCAAGTATTTGTATTCATTCCTCAGTTTGGCAAAGTATCCGTCGTTCAGAGCATCTTTCTGGTATCTTTCCGGTATGGTGTTCAGTTCCAGCAGTCCTGCCTGCCCCATGAAGATGGCCTCTATCTGGAGAATGTCGTCACGGTGATGTCCCACGGCCTGCAAAGGTATATGGAAAGCCCATTCCTCAAAGGCTTCGCCATTGACACCAAAGCCGAAGTTGCGTGCCAAGGTCACGAAATAAGCATTCTCCCAGTCACCATTGCATCTTCTTACCCGATCCTCTATGGCATTGGTTTTCTGCTCTAAGCGTTCGGTCTGCAGGGCATTCATCCATGCATGCACGGTAAGACTCGTCAGCGAGGGGATGATCTGATAGCAAGGTGGATACTGGTCTACCGACAACAGTTCTCTGTAGTTCTTCATCACCTTGTCGGGAATATCCAATGCCATCTGCGTCAAAGCCTCTCCCTTACTGTTTTTCGCCTCTGTGTCCACACATCCGCACACATGCAGAACCACATTGTCGTACCGCTCTTCTTTGTCGTGTCTATGCACATACCAGTCGCTCGCCTTGTCGTGTATTTCCACGTTTCCCACCCATAGGGTTCCGTCTATCTTCACCTTGGCATTGAAGAAGTCGGGGCCTGCATTGCGATTGTGCAGTCCCGGGTCAATCACCTCTACCGGCTTTCCCGATGTCGTGCAGAGAGCGGTGAGCGGAAAGAGCTTATGTTTCCAAACATAGTGCAGTAGCTGTTCCATATCGTTATCGGTTTTAAGTTTTTATTGTTAAGGAGTCAGGGGGCAGTGGTATGTTTCTCAGGCAAAGTATTTCTCGAAAGCCCTGTCGTAGTCTTCGCTGTTGCCCAACTTGCCCTGTATGAGACACACCAACTCAACGGTAGCTTTCAGACACAGACGTTCGTCGGAGGCACGATAGATGTCCTGATGGAACACATATCTCACTCCCAGCTTCTCCAACCACAGTCTCGAGTAGAACTCATCGTCACACTGCAGCGGTGTCTTGTATTGCAGATTCATCCTCGCCACGACTGCATCCACTCCCTTGCGGTGCATCTCGGCAAAGCTCAGTCCACATTTCTGCAGAAAGAGGTGACGGGTGTGCTCCATATAGTGCAGGTAGTTGGCATTGTTGACGATTCCCTCTATGTCGCACTCATAGTCGCGCACTTCCATCTTGGTCTCAAATACGTATTTCATAATCTTTATGTTGCTTATTTTGGTCCTAAAAATCCTCTTTTTGAGGGCTTTATCTCTAAATCACTGCAAAAATAACCAAATTTTTCTATTAATTGTCACTATTAAGGACGTATTTTCAATATTTTTGATTATTTTTGCCGAAAGGTTCGCGCACGAACGTGCGTGAAAGCATAAAACAGATAGAAACAAAACAAGAAATAAACGATGAAAATAGCTTTGATTGGCTACGGCAAGATGGGTCACATGATCGAAGAGATTGCCCTGCAGCGTGGCCACGAAATCGTATGTAAGATTGACGTGAATAACCCTGAAGATATCGACAGCCCCGAGTTCTGCTCGGCAGATGTCGCCATCGAGTTTACCAACCCTACAGCTGCCTATGGCAACTATCTCAAGGCCTTCGCCCACAATGTCAAGGTGGTAAGCGGCTCCACAGGATGGATGAAAGACCACAAGGCTGATGTCGAGGCATTGTGTGCCGATGGCAAGCAGACTCTCTTTTGGGCTTCCAACTTCAGCATCGGTGTTGCCATCTTCCAGGCTGTCAACCGCTACTTGGCCAAAATCATGAATCAGTTCCCACAGTACAATGTCTGCATGCAGGAAACCCACCATGTACATAAGCTCGATGCCCCAAGCGGAACAGCCATCACCCTTGCCGAAGAGATTATTGACAATCTGGACCGCAAGAAAGACTGGAAGCGTGGTGTCACCTACTGGACCAACGACGGTCATCAGGACAAGGGCGACCAGAACATTACCTCTGACGACTTGGTCATCAACTGCGTTCGCGACGGCGAGGTGCCAGGCATCCATGCCGTGATGTATGACTCTGAGGCAGACATGATCACCATTGAGCACAGCGCCCACTCACGCAAGGGCTTCGCTCTCGGTGCAGTCCTGGCAGCTGAGTTCACTGCCACCCACAGTGGCCTGCTCACTACTTCCGACCTCTTTAAGTTCTAATTCCCCATCAAACAATTCTATCAAGTTAATGATCGACAAACAGAAACAAAAACTCAATATGAAGGTGCAGTGGACCAAGTTCGCTATTGTGCTGGTCCTCTATCTTGCCTTCCTGCTCTGGGTACAGAGTTGGCTCGGCCTTGTTGTCGTGCCCTTTATCTACGATGTCTATATCACCAAAAAGATACGCTGGCAGTGGTGGAAAGATTCCGAGGGCCCCGTACGCTTTATCATGAGCTGGGTTGACGCGCTCGTCTTTGCCCTTGTAGCCGTCTACTTCATCAATCTCTTCTTCTTCCAGAACTACGTCATCCCTTCTTCATCGTTGGAGAAGAGCCTTCTCACGGGCGACTACCTCTTCGTAAGCAAGGTAAGCTATGGTCCACGTATTCCACAGACCCCACTCACCATGCCCCTTACCCAGCACACCATGCCGCTGGTCAACGTAAAAAGCTACGTAGAGTGGCCTCACTGGGACTATCGCCGTGTCAAGGGCTTGGGAAATGTAAAACTCAACGACATCGTGGTATTCAACTTTCCTGCCGGCGACACCCTCGTCAACGAGGAGCGCTATCAGGCATGCGACTACTATCACGATCTCGTCTATCCTTTCGGAGAACAGATTCTGGAGCAGAACGGCCTGGCTAAGGACGTGGCTCACCTCACTCCTCTGCAACGTTATCGCTACTTCGAGCAGGTGTACGCCACAGGACGCCACTACATCGAGAGTATGCCTGGCGAGTATGGCGACATCATCAGCCGTCCTACAGACCGTCGCGAGAACTACGTGAAGCGTTGCGTCGGACTGCCCGGACAGACACTCCAGATCAAGAACCGTATCGTTTATCTCAACGGACGTCCCAACAAGGAGCCCGACAACGTGCAGTACACTTATAAGATGAAACTTCGTGGCGAGTTCCCCGTCGACCTGGCCGACGAGTTGGGCATCACCAACGAAGACCTGCTCACCTACAACCAGAGTGGCGTCATTCCGCTTACCCGCAAGGCTTACCTGGCTCTCAAGGCCAACAAGAACCTCGTGGCAAGCATCAGCATCAATACCGATGCCACTTACGGCGACTTATACCCTATCAATGCCAATACAGGCTGGACACGCGACAACTATGGTCCTATCTGGATTCCACAGAAGGGCAAAACCATCGCCCTGACCCTCGACAACCTGCCCATCTACGAACGATGCATCAAGGTTTACGAGGGCAACGACCTGAAAGTGGACAATGCAGGCCGCATCCTTATCAACGGCAAGGTAGCCAAAAGCTACACATTCCGTCTCGACTACTACTGGATGATGGGCGACAACCGTCACAACTCAGCCGACTCCCGCTACTGGGGTTTCGTGCCAGAAGACCATATTGTGGGTAAACCTATCTTTATATGGTGGAGCCACAGCCCTGACCATCCTGGCTTCTCGGGCATACGCTGGAGTCGCCTCTTCAAATTTGTCGACAACATCAAGTAACTCCTAACCATTTAGTGAAAGTAGCCGTCAAATACCTCATCACGTTAGTGCTGGCACTGCTCCTTGTATGGGCAGTCCACACCTACGTCCTCACTATCTTCTCGGTTCCACAAGGCGGGCTTCCGCCCTACCTTAAGTCTGGTTCCCGAGTGATAGTGAACAGGGTATATTGCGACAGCTTCAAGCGTGGCGACCTCGTAGTCTTCACCGATACGATAGCACGTCGTGGTGCCTCTGTCACCGAAGCCCACTTCATTGGCCGCATAGAACGACTGCCTGGCGACACCATTACCCTCGACACGGTGCGCTACGTCATTCCTGCCATTTGCTGTCGCCGTTGTGGCTGTCCCGACTGCCGCTTCTACCTTGTACGCACGCAGCGAGGCCCGCAAATCGTTCATAAGCACCAGATGATAGGTAAAGCCCACTTGATATTTAAGTGAAAACAACATGCTTTCCATTCTTTCTTCCACCTATTTCGGTCCTGTGCAGTGGTATCAGAAACTACAGCGCAGCGAGGCGTGCCTCATAGAGCAGCACGAGAACTTCGTCAAGCAGACCTACCGCAACCGCATGATCATTGCCACAGCCAATGGTCCACAAGCTCTCACCATACCTACTACTCATGGCACTTGCCTGTCAATCAAAGACATTCGCATATCCGATCATGCCAACTGGCGCCATGTACACTGGAACGCCCTTGCCTCAGCCTATGGCGAGAGTCCATTCTTTCCTTACTACCAGGACGACTTGCGCCCTTTCTTTGAGAAGAAATACGAGTTTCTCTTTGATTTCAACATGGAGATAACCCACAAGATGATCGAGTTGCTCGACATCCGTCCCCATCTCTCGCTCACAGACCATTATCTGAAGGGCGACGAACTGAAGGACTTCTGCGACTATCGTGAGTCAATACGACCCAAACACCCCCTTCCTGATGCCGACTTCGTTCCGCACCGCTACTATCAGGTCTATGAACACAAGCTGGGTTTCCTGCCCAACATGAGTATTCTCGACCTCCTCTTCAACGAGGGAAACGAGTCTATTCTACATCTTATATGATAGAACTTACACAAATGTGGAAGTTAGAGGAATTAGTATTTCCTCCAAAATTCCATCGATGAAAGTTCTGCATAAAAAAATCCGTAATCTGTTGTACTCAAGATTACGGATTTACTATTTTACAAAACAACCATTCCTGATTATTCTATACTCAATATCTAAAAAGGCGACTGGATGACTTACTCACCTTTCAGCAATCGCTCACCCATGGCCTTGCCCAATGCCTCGCATTGCGCCTTCACCTCGGGAGTAATGGCCTGTTTCATATCTACAGGCTCGCCTACAGCCTCGAAATGCAAGCGTGTGTCGTTCCACTCCTGTATCTTCGCCACAGCCTTGCTGGCCCAGCAATACGAACCATACCAGCCGAGCAGATGTTTTTTGATGTCCTTGTTGGCCAACTCAGAGAGAAGAACCTCCATCTCATGATACAAGCCTGCATTATAAGTAGGAGCACCTACTATCAGACCTCTGTAGCGGAACACATCACGCAGGATGTAGCTATGGTGGGTCTTAGAGATGTTATACATTACGATGTTCTTCACACCAGCCTGGCTCGCAGCACGCGCGATAATCTCTGCCATACGCTCTGTGTTGCCGTACATCGTACCATAGCAGATCACCAGTCCTGGCTCTGTCTCGTATTTCGACATCTTGTCGTACATATCCATCACCTTCGCAATATGCTCGTGCCAGACAGGGCCATGGGTCGAACAGATAAAGTCTAATTCCACACCTGCCAACTTCTTCAGCGCATTCTGTACAGGCACACCATACTTGCCCACAATGTTAGAGTAGTAGCGCACCATCTCCAACCAGAATCCCTCACAGTTGATCTCCTCGTCTATCACACCGCCATTCAGCGCTCCGAAGCAGCCGAAAGCATCGCCCGAGAAGAGCACCTTGTTGGCAGCATCCAATGTCACCATTGTCTCTGGCCAGTGCACCATCGGAATAAGCACGAAACTCAACTCATGGTTGCCTGTGCTCAACGTCTCACCATTCTTTACTTCCACCACATCATCGGTCACGCCATAGAATCCCTCCAGCATACCTAAGGTCTTCTTGTTGCCTACTATCTTGATGTTGGGATAATACTTCTTGATGAGAGCTATCGAACCGCTGTGGTCTGGCTCCATGTGATTGATGACCAGATAGTCAATCTCCCTCTCACCAATCACTTCCTTGATATTCTCCAGAAACTGAGTGAAGAAATCCACCTCCACAGTGTCGACAAGCGTCACTTTCTCGTCTACAATCACATACGAGTTATAGCTCACACCATTGGGCAGAGGCCACAGCCCCTCAAAACGATGCTTGTTTCTATCGTTTACACCCACGTAATAAATCCCGTTCTTAATTTCTGTTACCATAACTGTTAATTTTGATTTTTGAGCACAAAGATAAAGAATAACCCAAAGAAAGCAAAACGAATTCGCTATTATTAAACAATTTTTCACTACCTTTGCAGCCATGAATTACAATACACATACTCTCTCCAACGGGCTTCGCATCATTCATCTGCCCTCTACGAGTCCCGTCGTCTACTGTGGCTATCAGATCCAGGCGGGCTCACGTGACGAGCTGCCAGGCGAGGAAGGCCTTGCCCATTTCTGCGAGCACACCACCTTCAAAGGTACCAGCCGTCGCCGGGCATGGCACATTCTCAACAGCCTCGAAAGCGTAGGAGGCGACCTGCAGGCTTACACCACCAAGGAGTCTACCGTCTACTATGCCGCCATCCTTCACGACCATACAGCACGGGCCGTTGACCTCCTTACCGACATCGTCTTCCACTCCACCTATCCCCAGGCAGAGCTTGACAAGGAGGTAGAAGTCATTTGCGACGAGATAGAGAGCTACAACGACACCCCCTCCGAACTCATCTACGACGAATTCGAGAACCACCTCTTCAAGGGTCATCCTTTAGGTCATAGCATCCTCGGAACAGCAGAGGGCGTACGAAGTTTCACACAAGCTGATGCTCAGCGCTTCGCCCATCGTCATTATCGTCCAGACAATGCTATCTTCTTCGCCTATGGTGACATTTCCTTTTCCCGCCTTGTACGCCTCTTGGAAAAGGCCCAAGTGGGACTGCCCGCAGCCTCTGCTATCCAGCGCCCCCAGTCAGCAGAATTGCCTCATCACGACTTTCTGCAGGAGCCACGTACTGTCATCATCCCCAAACACACCCATCAGGCACACGTCATGACGGGCACTCAGGCTTGCAATGTCCATGACGCACGCCGTATGCCTCTCTATCTTCTCAACAACATCCTTGGAGGTCCTGGCATGAATGCCAAACTCAACCTCGCCCTTCGCGAGCATCACGGCCTCGTCTATACCGTAGAGAGCAACCTGACCACCTATAGCGACCTGGGCTACTGGAGCATCTATTACGGCTGCGACGTCCACGACATCGAACGTTGCCGCCGCCTCGTACACCGCGAGTTGCAACATTTCATCGACCGTCCTCTCAGCCATTCGCAGCTAAGAGCTGCCAAAAAGCAGATTAAGGGACAGATAGGAGTGGCTTGCGACAACCGTGAGAACTTCGCCCTCGACTTCGGCAAGAGCTACCTACATTATGGCTGGCTCAAGAACATCCAGCATCTCTACGAGCAGATAGACGAAATCACCTCGCAGCAGATACAGGAAGTCGCCCAGGAATATTTCGCCGATGAACGTCTCTTCACCCTCATCTATCAATAATGCCGTGAGGTAGAGATTACCTCAGTTGGCGCATTTTTATTTCCTCAGTTGGCGCATTTTTGTTTCCTCAGTTGGCGCGTTTTTGTTTCCTCAGTTGGCGCGTTTTTGCTTCCTCAGTTGGCGAAACAACATAGAATTAAATTACAGAACTTTCGCAAGTAAGCACCACACGCCCTGAAGGGCAGAAGCTTTCAAGTACCAGACAATTTACAAAACTTTTTTGACCTGTACGGTTGGAATTACGCAGCACGCCCTGAAAGGGCAGAAGCTCTTAGCCCAGGGCAACGCCCTGGGTTGTTTTGGACGCAAATCTGTCGCCCTGTTTTACTCTAATTGAGCAAGCTTTGAGCGCATTTTTAACGTTAATTATGTTTAACGAGCCTTGGATCTTGCCTGATGTAGTTTACGTCATAGACTTCACCTTTTTCCACGAGGGT
>NZ_JARJVV010000019.1:0-72134 GCF_029348455.1 Segatella intestinalis | reverse complement strand
ATCCTTAAAAAGGATAAAACGATCAAGGGAAGTATCAACTTAAAAAGAATGAAAGCTGGCTGGGACGAAAATTACCTGTCAAAACTTTTGGAGGCGAACGCATTTTGATGCGTCCGCCCTGCCGCAATTGACAAAACAAATTCATAATAGTAGATTTGCAAATAGGGAAATTAGGGAAGTTGAGTGCATAACAAACAGAAAAAAGGAATGAGCCGAAGGGCTATGGAGAGAAAGGATTAGTTTCTCTCCAAAATCTTATTCAGCAGGAAGGTGGCATTCTGATTGCGTGCCACTCCCGGCTGTATCTTATAAGTATAGGTGACGTCGGTACCGAGATCTATCTCAAAGCAATAGTTGTGGAAACGCCCGGGACAGCTTTCAGCCATTCGGGACAACTCCAGATCGTGGGTGGCTATAACTCCCGTAACAGGCATGCGGGAGATGGCCTCCAGAAAGAGTCGGGAGCCGTTGAGCTTGTCCAAGGAATTGGTGCCTTTCAGTATCTCATCGAGGATGATGAGGGTGCGAAGCTCGCCGCGCTTGCAGAACTGCATGAGTTGCTCGAGACGCAAGAGCTCAGCATTGAAATAGGAAATGCCATGAGTAAGGTCGTCGGTGGTGCGCATGCTGGAGAAAAGCTGGAAACGTGACACCTTGAGAGAGCTGGCAAAGACGGGCATACCCGACATGGCAAGAATGTAGTTGACTCCAAGCGAACGGAGGAAGGTGCTCTTGCCTGCCATATTGGCTCCTGTTACGATATAATAGTTGTCGTCATAGATAGTGAAATCGTTCTTCACGGCCTTGGCTCCCAAGAAGGGATGATACAGATTCTTGGCCTCGAAGAGCACAGGAGAGCCGTCGACGATTTCTGCATCCGTAGCCTCAGGATGGTTGTATCTGAAATCTGCCATCGAAACGGCTGCATCCAGTTCGCTCACGATGTCCATCCACTCCTCCATCTTCACCACATAGGTATTCTTCCATTTCAGGAAACTGCGAACCAAGAAGAAGTCGCTCAGCATGAAGGCATCGGTGAAGAAGAGACCGAGAAAGTTGCCACGACGGTCGTATCCCTTGAGGATTTTCTCGAGTTGAATAAAGGAAGGAAGCGCCTCCGAAAGCGTCGACTGCATTTGCTGCCCCAGCTCGCTACGGAAATGGCGACGGGCTACAAGCTGGAGTATCTGCGAGTAAGCCACCAGTTGGTCGCGGAGCTTACCGCCATGGCTGTCAATCTTGTCCAAGGTCTGCTTGCAGACAAAGAACACTACCATGTACTGAATCATCACCCACCAAAGGGGGACGTTCACAGGAACCACGCCAAAGACAGAAAGCAACACCGAGGAACATACACCGATGATGAATGCCCAACCGAGAAGGAGCGAAGCCTTCGAACCATACCACGCAGGCACAGCCATTGCCGAAACCTTGCGGATGGCTTCAGCCACTGCAGAGGAATCTATCTTGCGATAACCCACTACCCTTCTGACTGGTTCTGCCGCCATATCGACATGAAGACGGTGAGAGTTGTCGGGGTCTGGCGCATCAAGCACCTGCTTTTTGTTCCTCTCTCCCAAAGCCAGGAACTCCATTCGCCATAGCTCGCCCTGCTGCTCGTCGCCTGCAAGTTCCTTTTGCAAGGCAACACGCCGGGCTATCTCCTCTGCCTTCAAAGGAGTCTGAAGAGAAAGATTTCTTGCCAAGGCATCAGAGCCACCCGTGGTTATCGTGCGGCAGATGCGATGGAAGAGTGAATCCCTGCCAAAGACATCGAGATCGAAGGAATAAGCATGCTGTGGATTCTGGTATTGATTGCCCATTTCGAAAGACGAGAAATCGCCCTCCAATGCTCTGATCTCGTTCTGATATACAGCGAGGAGCGCAGAGAGATGGGCTATCTTCTCCTTGTTCTTATCGTCCAAACGACGGATATTGAAATAGGCAATGAGAGCCAACACGGCTCCCAACAGCCAACGACTACTACCCTCGTCCATGGCAATATAACATACCACGAAAGTAAGGATGGCTCCGAACGAGAGCAACTCGCCCGTGATAAAGCCATTGTTCTTGCGCCTCAAGGCTGCCACCTCGGAAGCATACTTATCCACATGCTGTTGATAACTTGTCTTTAAATCCATTTCTGTCTATATCATCTATTTTGTAGGAATGAGCACAGCTCCCTCCTGTTTCTTACCATCCATCAATATGCGCAGCGGATGCTCAAAGCGCACATGGCGAACATATTGTGTCTCCTCGACCGCCGGCATCGCATCGAGCACAGCCTTGTCGACGAAGCCACCCTCCCCGGTATTGGTATCTACCGTAAAGTAACCCACCCCGAAAGAGGTGAGGTTCTGGAAGAAGTGGGTTCCCTGGCTGGGATCGATGTTATAGTTCTTCAGCGCCACCTCCACGATAACCCGGGCTGCACTGATATGCGGCCACTTGACGGGAACACCGAGATAATGGTCGCTGGAGCCCCATCGGCCGGGACCTATCAGCACATAGTTCTTGCCTTCGGAAAGGAACTTGCGGTTGATGCGCTCTATATCGTCAGCCACATAATAATTGTTCATCGCTGAGAAATGGTCGTCGTACTTCACATACACTACATCCACGACATCCTCGCTGATACCATGACCGAGTGAATTGTGCGAACGCAACAGGCACTCGCTGTCGGGAATGGCCGCCACATCCTCATCGAGCATTTCCTTAGCATCCACAATGGGACGTATCTGGAGAAGATAGAAATCGCAGGTTCTGTCAGCATGGATATTGCAGGCAAACTCTATCTCTACAGGACGGCGCATGGCTCCGGAACCATACTTCATGGACATCTGGAGTATTTCGGGAAGGGGAACGACTCCATGTTGCAGCACACTGGCAAAGGTGATCAGCTTGCGACCCTCTTCGTACACGCCGTCGTTGATGACTTGGTCGTAGGGGTCGAAGGTGGAGGCTATAAAGTTGAGCGACTGGTCCTCGACAGCATCCTTGATTCTCAGTTTCTGAATATTGAACCCATCATCCACCTTGAAGTCTTCACCCACATGTTGCATATCGAGGGCATAAAACTGGGTTTGGGTCTCCCTGAGTGCCTTGTCGACCTCAGAAGTCTGCAACACCTGGTTGGGATGATAAGGACATACCCGAAGGGTTTGCCCACCATCCACAATGTATTTGCCCAGTCCGAGAGCCAGACTGGCAATACCTTCTTCTGCCGTTTCGTCACCTATCGGATAATAGTTGAGCGAACGGAGCACGCCACTCATCGTGGGATAGAAACGGGTGCCATAGTCATTACCCACCACTTGCTGCAGGATGACTGCCATCTTCTCTTGGTCGATGACATTGCTCGTTGCGGTCATATAAGCCTTGGAATCGCGATAGAACACCGAGGCATACACACCCTTGATGGCACACGCCAACATCTGAAGCATCTGATACTTGTCCTCAAGATAAGGTATCATATAGGTGGAATAGATTCCTGCAAAGGGCTGATAGTGGGCATCTTCGAGAAGCGAACTGGAACGGATGGCTATAGGACTCTTCGTCGCCTCGAAAAAGGTGAAGAAGTCGGCTACCAGTGTATCGGGCAACTGTGCTCTGAGGAAATGTCTCAAGATTTCGTCATCGCTTGCATCGCTCAAAGCTATGGGATAGAGATTGTTGCTCTCCATGAACGCATCGAAGATATCGGTACAAAGGACAACTGTCTTAGGAATCTGAACCGTGGCATTGTCGTACTGATTGAACTCAGGATGGCGCTTGATGACATTGTCGAGAAATGCCAGACCTCTGCCCTTGCCTCCCAAGGAGCCCTCACCTATACGGGCGAAGTGGGCATACTGGTCGAACTTCATACGGTCGAAGACGGCTACCACACCGATATTCTTCATGTGACGATACTGCACGATGGCATCGAAGATGATCTGTCGGTGAGCATCCACATCCTGCAATTTCTGCCAGGTGACATGGCGCAGGAAAGCCGACACGGGGAAGATGGCACGGGCACAGAGCCAACGGCTCATGTGATTGCGACTGATGTGATAGAGCATCGAGTCGTTGGGAATCTTGAAGATATTGTCCTGTAACTCCTTCAGACTGCGGATACGCATAATCTCCTCGTGGGTCTTGGGATCGCGGAAGATAAAATCGCCAAAGCCCATGTGTTCCTCCATCAGGCGGCGAAGGTCTACACTCATCTTCTTGGAGTTTTTGTCTACAAAACGAAAGCCCTCGGCTTCGGCCTTGGCCCGGTTGTCGCTCTCGGAACTCTCAAGGATAAGAGGCACGAAAGGATCATTCTTGCGGATATAGCGGAAAAGCTGCAAACCGGCATCAGGACACTTCTCACGTCCGAAAGTATCAGTACGATGCTTGGGCTTAGCCTCTGTTTCCACCTTATTGCCAAAGGCCTTGGCGGCACTCTTCAAAGGGAAACGGGCATCGCTGATGACACCAAGAGTATTGTTGGAATACTTGTCATAGAGTTTCTGAGCTTCTTCATAAGTACGAGCCAGAACCACCTTTGGTCGGCCACGCATACGCATGGTGGCAGCATGACGGTTCAATGCCTCCTTGGAGAAGTTCTTGCTCTGTTCCAATATGTAATTGTAGAGATTGGGAAGAATGGAACTGTAGAAGCGGATGGAGTCTTCGACAAGGAGTATCATCTGAACTCCGGCTTCCTGAATATCGTGTTCCAAATTCATCTTGTCCTCTATCAACTTGATGATGGAAAGAATGAGATTGGTATTGCCCAACCAGCAGAACACATAGTCGAAGATGCTCAGGTCTTCGTTCTCCATACGCTTGGTGATGCCATGAGAGAAGGGAGTAAGCACCACGCAATGGATATTGGGGAACCTGCTCTTGATATCTCGTGCCACATCGAAGGCATCATTGTCGGCATTACCCGGCATACAGATAACCAGATCAATAACAGTGGAGCGAAGCACTTCTGAGGCTTCCTCGGTGGTAGAGACCTGTGTAAAGGTAGGTGGATATCGAAGTCCAAGCTCCATATATTCATTATAGATCTTCTCTTCGATACGTCCATCATCCTCGAGCATGAAGGCATCATATGGATTGGCAACGATCAACACATTATAGATACGTCGCATCATCAAGTTGACGAACGACACATCTTTCAAATAAAATTTATTCCACTCTTGGGGTACATTATTCTCCATTTCCTTTTATTTTACTCATGCAAAGATACTGTTTTTCTGATATTTACTTGCAACTTTCAACATATTTTATTATTTTTGCAGCAATAATATATTCTAACACCCTTAAAATGAACAGAATAACCTTTAAAATATTTGTCATTACCTTGCTCGCCTTCCTCTGCCTCACGGCATGTTGGGCTCAGAAGAAACAGCACGGCAAAGCCTCCTACTACTCAAAAAGAGCTACAGGAGCAAGAACTGCAAGCGGTCAAAGACTACATCACGACAGTCTGACGTGCGCTCACCGGTACTACCCTTTTGGAACACATCTGAAAGTAACCAACTTGAAGAACAATAAAAGTGTGATAGTGAAGGTCATCGACAGGGGGCCTTTCGGAAGAGGCAGAATTATTGACCTTTCATGGGCTGCCGCCAAAGAGATAGGCATGATTGCTCAAGGTGTGGCGTCGGTAAAGGTAGAAATCGTGGAAAAGCCTGTTCCTTTCCGTCCTGAGGAGGAGAAACTTCCTCAGATCGACTTTGAAGTGGCAGAATCTGACTACACCTTAGAACCTCACTGGAACTCGAAATCTGCCAAGGGCAAAGCTCACCAAGGTAAAAATCTGAAAAAAGTGGTACATTCAACAAAGGCGAAAGAAACCTCTGCAAAGAAAGATGAGGAGAAAATGCTCAACAGGAAAGAGAGCTGGAATGACACAGAATCTAAAAGCGGCAAGGCAACTAATGCTGAGCATGAGCACAAGGTTCATAGAAACAAATAGCCTCCTGAAATAGGACGAGGCAAAAAAAGAGTAACCCCCGAAAGTAAATGTAAAAACTTCCGGGGGTTACTGTTTTAAACGGTGAGCCTTCTTCTTAAAGGTCACCTTTTATCAATCTTCTACAAATACACCTATGCCCTATCTGCGAGTCGGAATATTGAACTCATTGACTTTTGAAATAGACTTGCCTTCGTGTATCACAGAGACACAGAAATGAGCCATACCATTCTTCAGTCGGTTATCCGCCTTCACCATCGCTGTATAACGGATGCCTCGTCCTGGTGTGATTTTCTCAACATGAATGCTCGGAGAAATATAGATATGTTTGTTGCCTGTGGTTTCCACTACAGTAGGAACAACATCATAAACGGGACAGTTGCCACGATTCATTATCTCGAATATCACCTTGCAAGTCTCGTTCCTATTCAAAGTATTATCTTCATTGGAATCTACAAAACGGGCATTCACTATCTCTAATGTAGGAGAATACGACCAGTTACTCCCCAATGCTTCCATCTTCGAACTTGGCATCACAGTAGTGGGTTGCTGTGCGCTGTAATCGCCTACATAATCTTTACCATTAAAATCGTAAAGACGATCATCACCACTATTGGTAGAATCGAAGACATCAGAATTATCCTCACTATTCGGCGTACCATAAACAGGCTGATCATAACCTTGCTGACCATAACCTGACTGATCATAGCCTGACTGACCAATGGAGTTTTGCTGCTGAGACCGAGCAGCCCTTCTCTCAGCTCTACGGGCCTTGTCACGCTGATACTGTTCCACTTGTTGCTGCTGTCTCTGATCGGCCTGACTGCCGATAACAGCACCAACAGCTGCTCCTCCAGCCATTCCTATAATAGTACCCATATCAGAGCCACGAGGGCCTCCACTCAGACCACCTATAGCAGAACCTAAAATAGAGCCGATAGATCCGCCCATATAGGCGCCACTACCAGTATAGGTGTCACAACTGCTCATCAAGAACAATGAGCAAAGCGCGAATATTAGAAACTTTTTCATAACCTATCCTTTTAAGAAACTATGCAAAGGTAAGTCTTTTCGAGGATACTGCAAACAAAGTTTCCCTAAAAAAGTTAGGGAAATCCCTAAAACAAAAGAAGCGCTTCCATTAGATGAAAGCGCTTCTTGATATTGAGAGTTGAATTATTCAGCCTTAGGAGCATCCTCTGCTGGAGTTGCCTCAACAGCAGCCTCTGCCTGTGGAGCCTCTTCTGCCTTAGCCTTGCGGCCTGCACGACGAGTCTTCTTTGCAGCAGCCTTAGGAGTCTTAGCCATGTTCTCATCGAAGTCAACGAGTTCGATGAAAGCAATCTCAGCTGCATCACCCTGACGAGTACCCAACTTGATTACGCGAGTGTAACCACCTGGACGGTTAGCTACCTTCTCTGCTACCTCACCGAAGAGAGCCTTAACAGCATACTTGTTCTGGAGGTAACGGAATACAACACGACGTGAAGTGGTGGTATCGTTCTTTGAACGAGTGATCAGTGGCTCAACGTACTTCTTAAGAGCCTTAGCCTTTGCAAGGGTCGTAGTGATTCTTTTGTGCTCACTCAAGATAAGAGATGCAGCCATGTTAGCCAACATCGCATTACGATGAGAAGCAGTACGACCTAAATGGTTGAATTTTTTATTATGTCTCATTTTAATTTTTACTTTTTTGGACAGGATTTAATTAAGCATCCTTGTCTAATTTATACTTTGAAATGTCAGTTCCAAAAGACAGATTCAGACTCTCGAGCAAATCATCAAGCTCAGAAAGCGATTTCTTACCAAAGTTGCGGAACTTCAAGAGGTCAGTCTTGTTGTACTGAACCAAGTCGCCAAGTGTCTCGACATCAGCTGCCTTCAAGCAGTTGAGAGCACGAACACTGAGGTTCATGTCTACGAGGCGAGTCTTAAGCAACTGGCGCATGTGAAGAACTTCCTCATCAAACTCCTGATTGCCTTCCTGATCGGGACTTTCAAGAGTAATCTTCTCATCTGAGAAGAGCATGAAATGATAAATCAGAATCTTCGCAGCCTCCTTAAGAGCATCCTTTGGACTAATGGAACCATCGGTAGTAACCTCAAGTACGAGCTTGTCATAGTCGGTCTTTTGTTCAACACGATATGGCTCTACCGCATACTTTACGTTACGGATTGGGGTGTAGATGGAATCGATTGGGAGAACGTTTACGTCAGTGCAGAATTCTCGATTCTCATCAGCAGGAACGTAACCACGTCCCTTGTTAATTGTCAAATCTATCTGCATCGAAGCTTTGGCATCTAAATGACAAATCACCAAATCAGGGTTTAACACTTCAAATCCAGTCAGATACTTACCGATATCACCTGCTTTGAATTCTGTGGAATTCTCTACGGTGATACTAACTTTCTCATTCTCGAATTCTTCTACTACTTGCTTGAATCGAACTTGTTTGAGATTCAAGATAATGTTGGTAACATCTTCCTTTACACCAGGTACTGAAGAAAACTCATGCTCAACACCAGCTATGCGGATGGTATTGATGGCATAACCCTCCAGAGATGAAAGGAGAATGCGGCGCAAAGCGTTACCAATGGTAACACCAAAGCCAGGCTCCAAAGGACGGAATTCAAACTTTCCGAACTTATCATCAGCCTCCAGCATTACTACTTTTTCAGGTTTTTGAAATGCTAATATCGCCATTAATATAATGATTTATTTAGAGTACAACTCAACGATTAACTGCTCCTTAATGTTCTCAGGGATATCGGCACGCTCTGGCTTGTGCAAGAACTTACCACACTTTGCATTGTCATCCCATTCGATCCATGGATACTTGCTATGATTGAAACCAGCAAGAGCGGCCTCGATGACCTCGAGAGACTTAGACTTCTCACGAACACCTACAACCATACCTGGCTTAACAGCGAATGAAGGAATGTTTACTACCTTACCATCAACAACGATGTGCTTGTGACCAACCAACTGGCGTGCAGCTGCACGTGTTGGAGCGATACCCAAACGGAATACTACGTTGTCAAGACGGCACTCAAGATTCTGAAGAAGAACCTCACCAGTAATACCCTCAGCTTTAGCTGCCTTATCAAACATATTACGGAACTGACGCTCTAATACACCATAAGTGTACTTAGCTTTCTGCTTCTCTGCCAACATGACACCATACTCAGACATCTTTCTGCGACGGTTGTTGCCATGCTGTCCAGGAGGGAAGTTTCTCTTGGACAAAACTTTGTCGGCGCCGAAGATTGGTTCACCAAAACGACGCGCAATTTTAGATTTCGGACCTATATATCTAGCCATAATATAAAAAATGCTATAAAAAGTTTGTATCTTATTAATGCTAATACTAATAGCGGGAATTATACGCGGCGACGCTTTGGAGGACGACAACCGTTATGTGGTAATGGAGTTACATCTACAATCTCAGTAACCTCGATACCTGCACCGTGTACGGCACGGATAGCAGACTCACGACCGTTACCTGGACCCTTGACATAAGCCTTTACCTTACGGAGACCCAAATCGAAAGCTACCTTAGCACAATCCTCTGCAGCCATCTGAGCAGCATAAGGAGTGTTCTTCTTAGAACCACGGAAACCCATCTTACCAGCAGAAGACCAAGAAATTACCTGACCCTCATTGTTAGCAAGAGATACAATAATGTTATTGAATGAGCTATGTACGTGCAACTGACCAATTGCGTCAACACGAACATTTCTCTTCTTAGATGTTGCTTTTGTCTTTGCCATAATTAATTTCCTCCTTCAGAATTACTTAGTAGCCTTCTTCTTATTAGCAACAGTCTTCTTCTTACCCTTGCGAGTACGAGCATTGTTCTTTGTGCTCTGACCACGGACAGGAAGACCATTACGATGTCTAACTCCACGATAGCAACCAATATCCATCAGTCGCTTAATGTTCATCTGGATCTCAGAACGGAGATCACCTTCTACCTTGAACTCAGCGCCGATAATTTCACGGATCTTGGCTGCCTGATCGTCAGACCACTCGCTGACTTTCAAGTCACGGTTCACACCTGCCTTATCCAATATCTTTGCTGAACTACTTCGACCGATACCATAGATATAGGTCAATGCGATTTCGCCACGCTTATTCTGGGGCAAATCTACTCCAACAATTCTTATTGCCATTTGTTAATTAAAAAATTAAAAATTAATACCTTTCGTTAAAAGCGGTGCAAAAGTACGACATTTTTTTGAAACTACCATACTTTTACAAAACTTTAACATTAACCCTGACGTAACTTCATCTTAGGGTTTTTCTTGTTAATAACGAACAGACGACCCTTACGACGTACAATCTTACAGTCAGCTGAACGCTTCTTCAAAGATGCTCTTGTCTTCATACCTTATGATTATTATTTGTATCTAAATACTATTCTACCTTTTGTCAAGTCGTATGGACTCATTTCCACTTTTACCTTGTCGCCAGGTAAGATCTTTATGTAATGCATTCTCATTTTACCGGAAATATGGGCAGTAATATCTACACCATTCTCCAACTCAACGCGGAACATAGCATTGGATAACGCCTCTACAATTGTTCCATCTTGCTCTATAGCAGCCTGTTTTGCCATAATTAAATATTTTGTCCTTCTAAATGTTCTACTTCTTGAAATGAAGATAAAATTTCAGCCTTACCTTTTCTTACAACTATCGTATGCTCAAAATGAGCAGCCGGTTGATGGTCAACAGTAGCAATTCCCCATTTGTCTGGAAGAAGTCCAATCTTCCTATTTCCCATCGTTATCATAGGTTCAATAGCAATGCACATACCTTCTTTAAGCATCACTCCATTACCACGTCTGCCAAAATTAGGGACGGGAGGATCTTCATGCATGGCTTTACCTATACCGTGTCCCACCAATTCGCGTACAACGCCATAACCGTGAGACTCACAATAGCTCTGTATGGAAAAACCTATATCTCCAACATGATTTCCTGCTACAGCATTCTCTATACCTAAATATAAAGACTGTTTTGTTACTGAAAGAAGTTGCTTCACTTCTGGATGGACTTCGCCAACACAAAAGGTATAACAACTGTCTCCGTTGAATCCATCAAGCAAAGTACCACAATCTATAGAGATGATATCTCCCTCTCTTAGTACGTCGTCTTCACTCGGAATTCCGTGTACAACTACATCATTAATAGATGTACATATATTAGCGGGAAAAGGCTCTCCAAATGGATTAGGAAAATTCTTAAACGTAGGAACCGCACCATGATCTCGGATAAATTCCTCCGCAATCCTATCCAATTGGAGAGTCGTTACACCTGGTTTTATATGTTTACCTAATTCTGCTAAAGTCAAACCAACAAGTTGGTTGGCCTTGCGCATCAGGTTGATTTCATCTTCTGTCTTTAGAAATATATGCATTCTAAAAGATAAAGATTAATATGCTGCTACACCGCCCTGACGAGTATGGCCCGAATTGAGCAAACCATCATAGTGGCGCATGAGCAAATGACTTTCGATCTGCTGAAGTGTATCGATAACGACACCTACCAAAATCAGAAGAGATGTACCTCCAAAGAATTGAGAGAAGGCTTGCTGCACATCGAGAAGTCCTGCAAGAGCAGGCATAATAGCAATGAATGCTATAAACAAAGAACCTGGGAAAGTAATACGAGACATGACGGTATCAATGTACTCAGCTGTATCCTTTCCAGGCTTTACACCTGGAATGAAACCATTGTTACGTTTCATATCCTCAGCCATCTGAGTAGGATTCAATGTAATCGCTGTATAAAAATATGTAAAGGCAATAACCAAAAATACATAAATGACATTATACAACAAACTGCGATTATCCATCAACTGCTGTACTACACTGCTGGCATTTTCAGACTGATAGCGAACAACGGCCAAAGGAATGAACATCAAAGCCTGAGCAAAGATGATAGGCATTACGTTGGCAGCAAACAACTTCAATGGGATGTACTGGCGTGCACCACCATATTGCTTATTGCCTACCAAACGCTTGGCATACTGAACAGGAACCTTGCGAGTGCCCTGTACCAAAAGGATAGAAGCACAAACAACAGCATAAAGTATCAGAATCTCTACGATAAACATAATGATACCACCACTAGAGATGGCTGTCAGACGAGAGGAAACCTCCTGTACAAAAGCCTGTGGCAATCTTGCGATGATACCAATCATAATGATCAATGAGATACCATTACCAACACCCTTATCAGTAATACGCTCACCTAACCAAAGGATAAACATACTTCCTGCTGCCAAGATGATAGTGGCAGGAATCATAAATACAGTCCAACTGATACCTGTTGCAAGCGCATTAGCTGCTTGCATTTTCAGGTTCAGAAGGTAACTTGGAGCCTGGAAGACCAAGATGGCCACTGTCAAGGCTCTAGTATACCACTGTATTTTCTTACGGCCACTCTCACCTTCACGCTGCATCTTCTGGAAATAAGGTACAGCAACAGCAAGAAGCTGCATAACAATAGATGCTGAGATATATGGCATTATACCTAATGCGAAAATAGACGCATTGGAAAATGCACCACCAGAGAACATGTCCAGAAGCGACATAAGTCCGCCTGAGGTCTGCGACTGAAGTTTGTCCAACATGCTCGGGTTGATACCAGGAAGCACAACAAACGAGCCAAAACGGTAAATAGCCGTAAACAGAAGAGTAATGAGGAGTCTCTGACGGAGGTCCTCAATCTTCCAACAGTTCTTTAGTGTCTCAATAAACTTTTTCATCTACTTAGATTATAGTTGCATTACCACCTACTGCCTTGATTGCCTCTTCAGCAGTCTTAGAGAATGCATTAGCTTCAACTTCCAATTTAGCTTTCAATTCACCATTGCCGAGCACCTTAACGAGCTCCTTGCCACTGGTGAGACCTGCAGCCTTCAACTCTGCGATACCAATCTTGGTAAGGTTCTTTGCCTCAGCAAGAGCCTGAAGAGTAGAAAGGTTAACAGCAAAATACTCCTTATGGTTGATGTTCTTAAAACCAGCCTTTGGAACACGACGCTGCAAAGGCATCTGACCACCTTCGAAACCAATCTTTCTCTTATAACCAGAACGAGCTTTGGCACCCTTATGACCACGAGTAGAAGTACCACCGAGTCCAGAACCTGGACCACGACCAATACGACGACGTGAGTGGGTAGAACCTGCAGCAGGTTTCAAATTATTTAATTTCATAATCGTTCTTATTCTTTAAAAGATTAATTAATCAACTACACTTACGAGGTGATGAACCTTACGGATCATACCACGGTTGCTAGGAGTATCTTCAACCTCAACAACCTGAGAAATCTTGTGAAGACCTAAGCAAGCGAGTGTACGCTTCTGGTCAACTGGAGCACCGATTTTACTCTTAATCTGCTTGATTTTAATTGTTGCCATATCTGATTTATCCTAATTAACCGTTAAATACTTTATCCATACTGATACCACGCTCACCTGCTACAGTGTAAGCATCACGCATCTGAGCAAGAGCAGCGATAGTAGCCTTTACAAGGTTATGAGCATTAGAAGAGCCCTTAGACTTTGCAATGACATCCTTAACACCTACGCTCTCGAGAACGGCACGCATAGCACCACCGGCTTTCAAACCGGTACCGGCAGCAGCAGGCTTCAGGAGTACCTTAGCACCACCATAAGCTACTTCAACCTCGTGAGGTACAGTACCCTTCAATACAGGAACCTTAACCAGGTTCTTCTTAGCGGCCTCTGTACCCTTGGCAATTGCTGCTGTTACTTCACCAGCCTTACCAAGACCATAACCGATAACGCCATTACCGTCACCTACAACGACGATAGCAGCGAATGTGAAAGTACGACCACCCTTTGTAACCTTAGTTACACGGTTGATAGCAACCAAGCGATCTTTCAGTTCTACTTCACTATTAACTTTTACTTTATTCATTGCCATAATCGTTTAAAATTTAAGACCACCCTTACGAGCACCATCAGCCAACTCCTTTACACGACCGTGGTAAAGATAACCATTACGATCAAAAACTACTGACTCAACACCAGCAGCCTTTGCCTTCTCAGCTACGAGTTCACCTACTTTCTGTGCCTGCTCCTGCTTTGGCATCTTTTCCATGCCGAGAGAAGAAGCAGATGCAAGTGTAGTACCAGTCAAATCATTAATAACCTGAGCATAAATCTGCTTGTTAGAGCGGAAAACACTAAGACGTGGACGCTCAGCAGTTCCATTGACGTTCTTGCGAATACGGAACTTTATCTTAATTCGTCTTTCAACTTTCTTTGTTGTCATAATCGTAAAAAATTAAAATTACTTAGCAGCAGCGCTCTTACCAGACTTTCTGCGAATAACTTCACCCTGGAACAGGATACCCTTACCCTTGTAAGGCTCAGGCTTACGGAAAGAACGAATTTTTGCACAAATAAGTCCCAACAATTGCTTGTCGCAAGACTCCAAAATTATGATAGGGTTCTGATTTCTTTCAGACTTAGTCTCAACCTTAACCTCCTTAGGAAGCTGGATGAAGATAGGGTGAGTATAACCAAGAGCGAACTCAATAAGGTTGCCCTGGTTAGAAACACGATAACCAACACCAACCAACTCCAAAGTCTTTGAATAACCTTCACTCACACCAACAACCATGTTGTGAACAAGTGAACGATACAGACCATGGAAAGCTTGCTTCTGCTTAGGATTAACTGGACTGTTCTCATCAATTTCGAAAACTATCTGACCGTCCTGGTTGTTGAACTTGATAGAAGGATCTATCTTCTGTGAAAGTTCACCCTTAGGACCCTTTACTGTAACAACATTTGTATTAGCATCAAAGTTAACAGTAACACCAGCAGGAATACTAATTGGCAATTTACCTATTCTTGACATATTAAATCCTCCAAATTAATAAATATAGCAAAGAACCTCACCACCGATCTTAAGGTCAGCAGCCTCTTTGTCTGTCATTACACCTTTGGATGTAGATAAGATTGCAATACCTAATCCGTTAATTACTCTCGGCATGTCCTTGTAACCAGTGTACTTACGAAGACCTGGTGTAGACACACGCTTCAAAGACTTGATAGCGTTTTGCTTAGTTGTAGGATTGTACTTCAAAGCAACTTTGATAGTACCCTGTGGACCATCCTCGATGAACTTGTAATTGAGGATGTAACCTTTCTCGAAGAGGATCTTTGTGATCTCTTTCTTCAAGTTAGACGCAGGAACTTCAACAACACGGTGATGAGCCATGATTGCGTTTCTGAGTCTTGTCAGATAATCTGCTATTGGATCTGTCATAAAATATAAAAATTTAATTAATCGGGACTACCCCGACAATATTAAAAAAATAATTTTCTTGGGTCTGATAATTGATTACCAACTTGCCTTCTTAACACCAGGAATCAAACCAGCAGAAGCCATCTCACGGAACTGAATACGAGAGAGTCCAAACTGACGGATATAACCCTTTGGACGACCAGTAATCTTGCAACGATTGTGAAGACGGATTGGGTTTGCATTCTTAGGGATAGCCTGAAGCTTACGAGCTGCCTCGTATGCTTCGGCTGGATCATTAGAAGTTGCAATAATCTTTTTCAGTGCTGCGCGCTTTTCAGCGTAACGAGCTACAAGCTTTGCACGCTTAACCTCGCGAGCTTTCATTGATTCTTTTGCCATATCTCTTAATCTTTGTTTGCGTTCTTGAATGGAAGACCGAATGCCTTAAGGAGAGCAAAACCTTCCTCGTCAGTCTTGGCTGATGTAACGAAAGTGATGTTCATACCCTGGATACGATCGATCTCATCAATGTTAATCTCTGGGAAGATGATCTGCTCTGTGATACCCAAAGTGTAGTTACCACGGCCATCAAACTTGCTTTCAATACCCTTGAAGTCACGGATACGAGGCAGAGAAACGCGAACGAGCTTCTCAAGGAACTCGTACATGCGCTCACGACGCAATGTAACCATTACACCGATAGGCATCTTCTTACGAAGTTTGAAGTTGGCGATATCCTTCTTTGAATATGTGGCAACTGCCTTCTGACCTGTGATAGCAGTAATCTCATTGATTGCTACATCAACAATCTTCTTGTCCTGTGTAGCATCACCAAGTCCCTGGTTGATAACAATCTTCTTGAGAGCTGGAATCTGCATAGCAGAGGCATAGTTGAACTGCTTCTGCAAAGAAGGAGCGATAGTCTCCTTATAAACTTTCTTTAACTGTGCTGTATCCATTACTTGATTTCCTCCCCTGACTTTTTAGCGATGCGAACAACGTTTTTACCCTCGTGCTTGATAGCCACACGAGTAGCCTTGCCACTCTTAGGATCAATCAAGCTCAAATTTGAGATATGAATAGGAGCCTCTTGCTTAATGATGCCTCCCTGAGGATTCTTAGCAGATGGCTTAGTGCTCTTTGACACCATATGTACGCCCTCTACGATGGCACGATTGTCATCAACGAGGACCTTGAGCACCTTACCAGTCTTGCCCTTGTCGGCACCAGCAATAACGATAACCTTATCGTCTTTCTTTATGTGTAACTTACTCATTACTATTAATTTTAAAATATTAAAGAACCTCAGGTGCCAAAGAAACGACTTTCATATTTACTGCACGAAGCTCACGAGCAACAGGGCCAAAGATACGGCTACCACGAAGCTCACCAGCATTGTTGAGCAGTACACAAGCATTATCGTCGAAACGGATGTAAGAACCATCTGCACGACGAATCTCCTTCTTTGTGCGAACAATCAAAGCCTTTGATACTGCACCCTTCTTCAAATCACTTGATGGAATGACGTTCTTGACTGAAACTACAATCACGTCACCAACACTTGCGTAACGACGGCCTGTACCACCGAGGACACGAATGCAAAGAGCCTCACGAGCACCGCTGTTGTCACATACATTAAGTCTTGATTCTGCTTGTATCATAATTACTTAGCTTTTTCTACGATTTGTACTAATCTCCATCTCTTTGTCTTAGACAGAGGACGAGTCTCCATGATCATAACAGTATCACCTACGTTAGCCTCATTCTTCTCGTCATGTGCATGGTACTTCTTTGTCTTCTGGACAAACTTACCATAAATTGGGTGCATCTCCTTGAACTTAGCTGCAATAACAATGGTTTTATCCATTTTGTTGCTGATGACAACACCCTGTCTTACTTTTCTTAAATTTCTTGTTTCCATCTGGACCATTATTATTTGTTAAGTTCTCTCTGACGAAGTTCTGTTTTCATACGTGCGATATCACGACGAGCAACCTTAATCTCTGATGGATTCTCAAGAGGAGTGATGTTATGGTTGAGCTTCTTCTGATTGTAAGCTGCAACAGCATTCTCCAATTTCTCTACCAATTCCTTGGTTTCGAGTTCCTTTACTTCTTTAATCTTCATAATTAAGCGTTTTTATCGAAATCACGTCTAACAACAAATTTTGTTTTTACAGGAAGTTTCTGAGCTGCGAGACGAAGAGCCTCCTTAGCAATGTCGAAACTTACACCTTCTACTTCAAAGAGGATACGACCTGGTGTAACAGGTGCAACCCATCCAGCTGGATCACCCTTACCTTTACCCATACGCACATCAGCAGGCTTACGAGTGATAGGCTTATCAGGGAAGATACGAATCCAGACCTGACCTTGGCGGTTCATGTAGCGGTTTACTGCCACACGAGCAGCCTCAATCTGACGGCTATCGATCCACTTTGGCTCAAGAGTCTTGATACCGAAAGAACCGAATGCCAATTGTGTACCTCTGTGGGCGTTGCCTTTGTTGCCGCGACCATCTTGAGGTCTTCTATATTTTACTCTTTTTGGCTGTAACATGATAGCTTTCTAATTTAACGGTTATTGTTTCTCTTACGATTACCGCCGCGGTTAGAGCGACCGTTATTACGGTTGTTGCCCTTGTTGTCCTGAGCGAAGTTAGGTGTAAGGTCAGCCTTACCATAAACCTCACCACGGCAAATCCATACCTTGATGCCAAGCAAACCTACCTTAGTAAGAGCCTCGCACTGGCAATAATCGATGTCTGCGCGGAATGTGTGAAGAGGAGTACGACCCTCTTTATACATTTCCTTACGTGCCATTTCTGCACCATTCAGACGACCTGTAATCTGCACCTTGATACCCTCGGCACCAGCACGCATTGTGTTGGCAACAGCCATCTTGATAGCACGACGATAAGCAATCATGTGCTCAATCTGGCTTGCGATATTCTTACCTACGATAGTAGCATCAAGTTCAGGCTTCTTAACCTCGAAGATGTTGATCTGAATATCTTTCTTGTAAAGCTTCTTCAACTCTTCCTTCAACTTATCTACATCCTGACCACCTTTACCAATGACAAAACCTGGACGGGCTGTGCAAATAGTAATGGTAACAAGCTTCAATGTACGTTCGATAACGATACGAGAAACACTTGCCTTTGCAAGACGCTCGTTAAGATACTTACGGATTTTCTGATCCTCAACGAGGTTGTCACCGAAGTTCTTACCACCGAACCAATTTGAATCCCAACCACGGATAATACCAAGTCGGTTACTAATCGGATTAACTTTCTGTCCCATTCTACTTATTATTTTTCATCATTAGTTTTTGCATCTACAAAAAGAGTTACATGGTTAGAACGCTTACGGATTCTATAACCACGACCCTGTGGTGCAGGTCTCATACGTTTCATTGTAACGCCTTCGTCAACGAAGACCTTGCTAATATAAAGCTCACCGTCTTCAGCCTTGCGATCATTCTTAGCTTCCCAGTTTGCGATAGCTGAACGAAGTAATTTCTCAACGTCAGCAGATGCTTGCTTCTTAGAGAAGCGAAGTACTCCGAGGGCGCGATTAACTTCCATACCACGAATCATATCTACAACGTAGCGCATCTTGCGTGGAGAAGAAGGAACGCCAACCAATTTAGCGAAGTACAAGTTTTTACGGGCTTCTTTCAATTTTTCAGCCGCGATATGTTTTCTTGCTCCCATTATTTACTTAAATTTTAATTGGTTTAACCCCGATTACTTTCTGTTACCAGAGTGACCGCCAAAGCGACGTGTTGGAGCGAACTCTCCAAGCTTGTGGCCTACCATATTCTCTGTAACATAAACAGGGATAAATTTGTTACCGTTATGAACTGCAACAGTATGTCCTACGAAATCAGGAGATATCATTGAAGCTCGAGCCCATGTCTTAACAACATTCTTCTTTCCACTCTCGTTCATAGCGAGAATTTTCTTCTCGAGAGAAACGTTGATGTATGGACCTTTTTTAAGTGAACGACTCATAATTTACTCTTTATTTTTTGTTAGCTCTTTCAATAATATACTTGTTAGAAAGCTTCTTAGGTGCGCGAGTCTTGAGACCCTTAGCATACAAGCCCTTGCGTGAACGTGGATGACCACCACTCTGGCGACCTTCACCACCACCCATTGGGTGATCAACAGGGTTCATAACAACACCACGGTTGTGAGGACGACGACCCAACCAGCGTGAACGACCAGCCTTACCAGACTGCTCAAGTGCGTGGTCAGAGTTACCTACACTACCAATAGTAGCTTTACAAGCACTCAAAATCTGGCGCAACTCGCCAGAAGGGAGCTTAATTACACAATAACTGCCCTCACGAGAAGTCAACTGAGCAAAATTACCAGCCGAACGAACCAACAAAGCACCCTGACCTGGACGCAACTCAATGTTGTGAATCACTGTACCTACAGGAATGTTTGCCAAAGGAAGTGCGTTACCTACCTCAGGAGCTGCGTCAGCACCTGACATCAATGTAGCGCCTACCTGGAGTCCGTTAGGAGCAATAATGTAACGTTTTTCACCATCAGCATAGTAAAGCAATGCGATGCGAGCTGAACGATTAGGATCGTACTCGATCGTCTTTACAACTGCTGGAACACCATCCTTCTCACGTTTGAAGTCGATAAGACGATACTTCTGCTTATGGCCACCACCAATGTAGCGAACGGTCATCTTACCGGTGTTGTTTCGACCACCGGTATGACGCTTACCGTAAACGAGAGACTTCTCTGGCACGGATGCAGTAATATCCTCGAACGTGCCAATAACTTTGTGTCTTTGACCCGGAGTAACGGGTTTTAATTTACGTACTGCCATTTCTTATATTAAATATTGCTGTAAAAATCAATTGTTTCGCCCTCTTTCAGAGTAACGATTGCCTTCTTGAACGCATTCTTCTGACCCTTAACAAGACCTGCCTTTGTGTAACGTGCAGAACGCTTGCCGGCATAACGAATTGTGTTCACATCAACTACTGTAACATTATACAGACCTTCGATTTCCTTCTTAATCTCGAGCTTATTAGCCTCAGGACGAACAACGAAGCCATAGCGGTTAGGCTGCTTGTCTGTAATCTTGGTCATCTTCTCAGTAACCAATGGTTTGATAATAAATGCCATATTCTAATATCTCCTTTTTACTTTGTTAAGATTTGGTCGATAGTCTCGAGCGATTTTTCAGTAATCACTACAACATCAGCATTCAAAACTTTATACGAATTGACATTTGATGCAAGGATAACCTCAGCACGCTGCAAGTTACGAGCGGACAAATATACGTTTTTATTTGATTCTGGCAAAACGAAGAGCACCTTCTTGCCTTCAATTTCAAGATTCTTAAGAATACTTAAGAACTCTTTAGTCTTTGGAGCCTCAAAAGAGAAGTCTTCAAGCAATACGATGCTATTCTCCTGAGCCTTGTAAGAAAGGGCTGACTTACGAGCAAGAATCTTTACTTTTTTATTAAGTTTGAAGCGATAGTCGCGTGGCTTAGGACCGAAAACACGAGCACCACCTACGAGTACTGGTGAGTTGATGTCACCACGACGAGCACCGCCGCCACCTTTCTGACGACCAAGCTTACGAGTAGAGCCGCTCATTTCGCTTCTCTCCTTTGACTTAGCTGTACCCTGACGCTGGTTAGCGAGATACTGCTTTACGTCGAGATAGAGAACGTGATCGTTAGGCTCAATACCGAAAACAGCCTCATTAAGAGCTACCTTGCGGCCGGTCTCCTGACCTTTGATATCTAATACGCTAACTTCCATTATTTCTCAATTAAAACAGTTGAACCTTTGCATCCAGCGAACGAACCCTTTACTACGAGGAGGTTCTGCTCTGGAATTACCTTTAACACCTGAAGGTTCTGAGTAGTAACTCTGTCACCTCCCATTTGGCCGCCCATGCGCATACCCTTGAATACCTTTGCAGGATAAGAACATGCACCGATAGAACCCGGTTTACGAGCGCGGTCATCCTGACCGTGAGTAGACTGACCTACACCACCGAATCCGTGACGCTTTACAACGCCCTGGAAGCCTTTACCCTTAGATGTACCGATTACATCAACAAACTTGCAGTCGTTGAAGATATCAACTGTAATGGTGTCACCGAGGTTGTACTCCTCATCAAACTTGAACTCGGCCAAGTACTTCTTAGGTGTTGTGCCTGCCTTCTTGAAGATTCCCATCATAGGCTGAGATGTACGATTCTCCTTAGCCTCGCCGAAACCTAACTGATAAGCCTTGTAACCGTCTTTCTCTAAAGTCTTTACCTGGGTTACAACACAAGGACCTACTTCGATAACAGTGCACGGAATATTCTTACCGTCGGCACTGAAAACGGATGTCATTCCGATTTTTTTTCCAATTAATCCTGGCATTTCAATTTACTTTTAAATAATTAGACTTTGATTTCTACTTCTACACCACTTGGCAACTCAAGCTTCATCAATGCATCTACAGTCTTAGCTGTTGAGCTATAGATGTCGATAAGACGCTTGAAATCTGAGAGCTGGAACTGCTCGCGAGACTTCTTGTTAACGAAAGTACTGCGGTTTACAGTAAAAATACGCTTGTGTGTTGGCAATGGAATAGGACCGCTGACGATAGCGCCTGTAGCCTTAACAGCCTTCACAATCTTCTCAGCTGACTTGTCAACCAACTGGTGGTCGTAGGACTTCAGCTTAATTCTGATTTTCTGACTCATTGTTAAAATTAAGTTATTAATATATGAATTGATTTAGTCTAATGGAAGAAGAGGTACGCTGCTTAAGAGTCATTCGCTAAGCAGCGCCTCATCTTACCTATTTGTTTCTTTATTACAGGAGTTCTGCGTGACCCTTAACCTCTTCCAACACAGCCTTAGCAATTGTTGAAGAGAGAGGTGCATGGTGATCATACTCCATTGAGCTTGTAGCACGACCAGAAGTGATGGTACGCAAAGCTGTCACATAACCGAACATCTCTGCCAATGGAACCATTGCCTTAACGATACGTGCACCGCTGCGGCCTTCCTCCATACCCTGAACGAGACCACGACGCTTGTTCAAGTCGCCGATAACATCACCCATGTTCTCCTCTGGAGTAACAACCTCAACCTTCATGATAGGCTCCATCAGGACAGGACCAGCCTTAGGACAGAGAACCTTGAATGCCTGGTGAGCAACGAGCTCGAATGACAACTGATCAGAGTCTACTGGGTGGAAACTACCATCGGTCAAAGTTACCTTCAGACCAGTCATTGGGAAGCCACCGAGAACACCATTAGACAAACAATCAGCAAAACCCTTCTGTACTGATGGAATGAATTCCTTAGGAATGTTACCACCCTTCACCTCGTTAATAAACTGCAAGTCGCCCTCCTTGTAATCCTCGTCCTTAGGACCAATTGTTACATCAATACAAGCGAACTTACCGCGACCACCAGACTGCTTCTTGTAAGTCTCACGGCTCTGAGCGAACTTAGTGATAGCCTCCTTATAGTTAACCTGTGGCTTACCCTGGTTACACTCAACCTTGAACTCACGCTTCAGACGGTCGATGATGATATCCAAGTGGAGCTCACCCATACCAGAGATGATTGTCTGACCACTCTGCTCGTCAGTACGTACGGTAAAGGTTGGGTCCTCTTCAGCCAACTTAGCGAGACCGTTATCCATCTTAGCGATATCAGCCTGGCTCTTAGGCTCAACTGCGATAGAAATCACAGTATCAGGGAATGTCATAGACTCCAATACAATTGGGTGATCCTCATCACAGAGTGTATCACCTGTACGGATATCCTTGAAACCTACACCTGCACCGATATCACCAGCATCGATAGACTCCATTGGAATCTCCTGCTTAGAGTTCATCTGGAACAGACGGCTGATACGCTCGCGCTTGCCAGAACGTGGGTTGTAAACATAAGAACCAGCAACAACCTTACCTGAGTAAACACGGAAGAATACCAAGCGGCCCATGAATGGATCAGTAGCGATCTTAAATGCAAGAGCTGATGTTGGCTCATCCTCAGAAGGCTTACGATCCTCTTCCTCCTCAGTATCAGGGTTGGTACCAACGATATTAGGAGTATCCATTGGTGAAGGCAGGAATGCACATACATAGTCGAGCAAAGGCTGAACACCCTTATTCTTGTATGAAGAACCAAGCAACATTGGGCAGCACTCCATAGCACAGCAGCCCTTACGGATAGCTGCGAGAATCTTCTCCTCAGGAATATCCTGACCATCGAGATAAAGCTCCATTACTTCGTCATCAAAGTTGGCAGCACCCTCGAGCAACTTATCACGCCACTCAGCAGCTTCGTCAGCCAAGTCAGCAGGAATTTCCTCTACGTCATACTCAGCACCCATAGTTTCATCGTGCCAAAGGATAGCCTTCATCTTGATGAGGTCTACTACACCCTTGAAGTTTTCCTCTGCACCAATAGGAATCTGAATAGCAATTGGATTAGCACCCAAGATATCCTTCATCTGCTGTACTGTCTCGAAGAAGTTTGCACCAGAACGGTCCATCTTGTTTACATAACCAATACGAGGTACATTATACTTATCAGCCTGGCGCCATACAGTCTCAGACTGTGGCTGAACACCATCAGCTGCAGAATATGTAGCAACAGCACCATCAAGTACGCGGAGAGAACGCTCTACCTCAGCGGTAAAGTCAACGTGTCCCGGAGTATCGATCAAGTTAATCTTGTATGACTTGCCAAGATAGTTCCAGTTACAAGTTGTAGCAGCAGAGGTAATAGTAATACCACGTTCCTGCTCCTGAGCCATCCAGTCCATGGTAGCTGCACCATCGTGCACCTCACCAATCTTGTGAGTTTTACCAGTGTAGAACAAGATACGCTCTGATGTTGTTGTTTTACCGGCATCGATGTGAGCCATAATACCGATATTACGTGTCAAATGTAAATCGCGATTTGCCATTTTCTTTTTACCTATTTATTAAATTAGAATCTAAAGTGAGCAAATGCACGGTTAGCCTCAGCCATGCGGTGCATATCTTCCTTACGCTTGTATGCGCCACCCTGATTGTTGTAAGCATCCATAATCTCAGCAGCCAACTTGTCTGCCATTGTCTTACCACCACGCTTACGAGCGAAAGCAATAAGGTTCTTCATAGAGATGCTCTCCTTGCGATCAGGACGAATTTCTGTAGGAACCTGGAAGGTAGCACCACCGATACGACGGCTCTTAACCTCAACCTGTGGAGTGATGTTATCGAGGGCCTGCTTCCAAATCTCAAGGGCAGACTTCTCCTCGTTAGACATCTTAGCCTTAACGGTATCAAGTGCATTGTAGAAAATCTCATAAGATGTATTCTTCTTACCGTCATACATCAAATGATTCACGAATTTAGAGACCTTTTGGTCATTGAAGACTGGATCTGGAAGGATCACTCTCTTCTTTGGTTTTGCTTTTCTCATTTTTTAAAAGAAAAAAATTAAATTCTGCATGGGGCTGTTCATTGTCTCTTCAACACTCGCACCCGAGTATTTACTCAACCTGTTACTTCTCCAGCAAAACGTTTGAAATAAAAATTTTGTTTTTGTTTCCTCAACTCTCGACCTTCTCCGGTCGTGAGTCTTTGGTTTACGGCTTTACAAAGATTACTTCTTTGCCTTTGGACGCTTAGCTCCGTACTTAGAACGACGCTGTGTGCGGTTTGCTACACCTGCGGTATCAAGAGTACCACGAACGATGTGATAACGTACACCAGGGAGGTCCTTAACACGACCACCACGAACCAATACGATTGAGTGCTCCTGCAAGTTGTGACCCTCTCCTGGGATGTAAGAGTTAACCTCCTTAGAGTTTGTCAAACGAACACGGGCAACCTTACGCATTGCCGAATTAGGCTTCTTTGGAGTTGTTGTGTAAACACGGACACAAACACCACGACGCTGAGGACATGAATCCAAAGCTGGTGACTTGCTCTTGTCTACGAGAACTCGTCTGCCTTTTCTTACCAATTGTGAAATAGTAGGCATAATTTTACTTTTTAATTTATTATTTTTGTTTTGTTATTGTCAAATCCATAACGTCCCAAATATTTCTGGCCGTTTTCGGGGTGCAAAGATACGACTTTTCTCGCAAAACACCTAACTAATTAAAAAGGAAGCTTTTCAAAATCGCGACATTTAACTTTATATAACTATTTGTTGCGTTTTTTAGAAGCCTTTTTAGTATTTCATGACATACAACTTACCAAATAGAAAGACGAAGTTGAACTAAAAAAGAGGTAAACTTTCAATGGTTCAGAACTTAAAGGTATCAAAGGAGTTAAGGCAGATGTGTGCTTGGAAACGAAACGAAGGACTAATTACCGTCACATTCATTTGCATACTTCTATAGAACACGCCATAACTCCTTTAATTATCTCTGTTTCAAATTATGCTTCACCCTTAGGAGTATTGAATGGAGCGATTGTACGCTCTGGCTCATTAGGCATCTTGATCTTGCCAAATGTCTGCTCATAATTGTATATGTTGCTCTGCAAAGCCTGCAACAAACGCTTGGCATGCTCAGGTGCCATAATGACGCGACTCTTTATTTGCGGCTGTGGCATTCCAGGGAGTGCGCAGGCGAAATCGAGGATAAAGTCCGAACTGGAATGGGTAATGAGCGCAAGGTTTGAGTAAATTCCTTCTGCTACCTCGGGGTTGATTCCCATCTGAAACTGATTCTGATTGTTCTTGTTATTATCTTCCATAATTCTTTAAGTTTATAAGGTTATTAATTTTATTGACGTTGCAAACTTACATAAAAAATCTGAGAACTGCAACTTTTTTGCAGCTTTTAATAAATACACATCAAATAACAGCAATTTCACTCCCGTATAAACGACTTCAAAATATCGTGATTGTCACATTTATTATAATGTACGTCCGCATGCGCGCAAACATATTATATATAAAGAACAACTATAAAATAGCAGAAATCATAACTATATGTGCATAATAAATCCTTTGTGCCTGCAAAAAAAACATGCTTCCAAAAGGAAGCGCAAGCATAAAATCCAACGAAGTATTTATTGTAGTCTAACGAAGCGCTTCATTAAGTGTTAAGAAAGCGCTTCATTAAGTGTTAAGAAAGCGCTTCATTAGGTGCTAAGGAAGCGCTTCGTTAAGGTGCAACAAAGCGCTTCGTTGAGTCATGAAGTTAACGACATTCTACAACACTCTTCGACACATGTGAGAAATGCATATTGTAACTTTGCCACCCAATAGCTATTACTACGGAATATGACAGGCAAGGAAAACGCGATACATTCACCTTGACATGATAACAAAGGTTACAATGCTACTTTAGAAAAAAACTATTTTTATCTACAATTATATAGATACAAAAAGGGATATGCCATTACTGACATATCCCTTTTATTTTATCAAATACTAAGATTACTCTCCCATGCCGGAGTCTGAATAATCAAGCACGTTCTTGCGATTAGCCTGCATGCGCTCATATTCTTCCTTAGAGCCAACAATAATCTTCTCCCACTGACGAAGGCCTGTACCAGCTGGAATCAAGTGACCACAAATCACATTCTCCTTCATACCCTCAAGGTAGTCCACCTTACCACGGATAGCAGCCTCATTCAAGACCTTGGTAGTTTCCTGGAATGAAGCGGCACTCATGAAGCTCTTAGTACCCAAAGCAGCACGAGTAATACCCTGGAGTATCTGAGTAGATGTTGCAGCTACAGCGTCACGGACCTGAACCAACTTCATATCACGACGCTTCAGACCTGAATTCTCATCACGCAGTCTGCGAGCTGTAATAATCTGGCCAGGTTTGAGATTCTCACTGTCACCAGCGTCGGTAACAACCTTCTTGCCCCAGATACGATCATTCTCCTCGGCAAAATCGAGTTTATCTACCAATTCTTGCTCCAAGAATGTAGTATCACCCGGATCATCAATACGAACCTTACGCATCATCTGACGAACGATGATCTCAAAATGCTTGTCGTTAATAGCCACACCCTGAAGACGATAAACGTCCTGAACCTGGTTGACAATGTACTCCTGTACGGCAGTAGGGCCCTTGATAGCAAGAATATCGCCTGGAGTCACGACACCATCAGAAAGAGGTGTACCAGCACGAACGGCATCATGCTCCTGAACCAGAATCTGCTTAGAAAGAGATACGAGATACTTTTTCTGGTCGCCAGTCTTGGATGTAACAATAATCTCACGGTTACCACGCTTTACCTTACCCATGGTAATCTCACCGTCGATTTCAGAAACAACAGCAGGGTTTGATGGGTTACGAGCCTCAAACAACTCAGTTACACGTGGAAGACCACCAGTGATATCACCAGCACCACCTACGGCACGTGGAATCTTCACCAAGGTCTCACCCGTCTTGATAGTCTGACCATCTTCTACGGCTACGTGTCCACCCACTGGGAAGTTGTATGTACCCAATACCTGTCCGTTAGCATCAACAACATCACAAGAAGGAACCATGGTCTTATTCTTGGAGTCGGTGATAATCTTCTCGGTAAGACCGGTGGTTTCATCAGTCTCAGCACGGTAGGTAACACCCTCCTGAACGTCATTGAACTTCAATGTACCAGCATACTGGCTTACGATAACGGCATTGAATGGGTCCCACTTGGCAATAACAGTGCCCTTATCAACGACCTCACCTTCCTTGTGATAGAGTGAAGAACCATAAGGAACGTTCAATGTTGAAAGAACGATATTTGTATTAGGATCGACAAATCGGATTTCTGCCAAGTGGCTTACTACCATCTCGCACTTTACGTCATTGCCTTCCTCGTCTTCTTCTACAAATGGAACTGTGCTCAACTCATCGAACTCGATTCGTGATTTGTTCTTAGCCTCTATCTTGGCATTGGCAGCCGCGTTAGAAGCAATACCACCGGCGTGGAATGTACGAAGAGTAAGCTGTGTACCTGGCTCACCAATAGCTTGAGCTGCGATGACACCTACAGCCTCACCCAACTGTACCATGCGGGCAGTAGCCAAATTACGACCATAACACTTCATGCAGACACCCTTCTTGCTCTCGCAGGTAAGTACCGAGCGAATCTCAACACTCTCAATAGGAGAATCTTCGATAGCTTTGGCCTTAGCCTCTGTTATCTCCTCACCGGCACGTACAATCAACTCGCCAGTTGTAGGATGAATAACATCATGTACAGATACACGACCGAGGATACGCTCATACAAAGTAGAAATCACCTCGTCACCGTTCTTCAAGGCTGTACAAACCAAACCACGCAAGGTACCACAGTCCTCCTCAGAAATAATCACATCATGGGACACATCGACAAGACGACGTGTCAGGTAACCAGCATCGGCAGTCTTCATAGCGGTATCAGCAAGACCCTTACGGGCACCGTGTGAAGAAATGAAGTACTCCAACACAGACATACCCTCCTTGAAGTTAGACAGAATTGGGTTCTCAATAATTTGAGCACCTTCAGCACCTGCCTTCTGAGGCTTAGCCATCAAACCACGCATACCAGACAACTGCTTAATCTGGTCTTTAGAACCACGGGCTCCAGAGTCAAGCATCATATACACAGCGTTGAATCCCTGATCAGCCTCGGTCATTTCCTTCATCAGCACATTACCGAGGTTGGTGTTTACATGAGTCCAGGTATCGATAACCTGGTTGTAACGCTCCTTATCGGTAATGAAACCCATATTATAGTTATTGGTGATTTCCTCAATCTCCTTATGACCCTTAGCCACGATTTCTTCCTTCTCTGGTGGAATAATGATATCACCAAGGTTGAACGAAAGACCGGCAACGTAAGCCATACGATAACCGAGGTTCTTGATACCATCGAGGAACTCGCAGGCCTGTGCCATACCGACAGCCTTGATTACATCAGAAATAAGTCCGCGCAAAGTCTTCTTTGAAATAACATCATTGAAGAAGCCTACTTCCTCTGGAATAATCTGGTTTACAATAACACGACCTACAGATGTCTCAACCATACGCTTCTGCAACTTGCCATCTACGAGGTCGTTGACAATAACCTTTACAGGCGCGTGCAAGTCGCAACGTCCCTCATTGCGTGCAATCAAAGCCTCTTCAGGACCATAGAAAGACAAGCCCTCACCCTTGGCTCCTGGACGAATCTTGGTGATGTAATAAAGACCGAGCACCATATCCTGTGAAGGAACGGTGATAGGAGCGCCATTGGCTGGGTTCAGGATGTTATGACTCTGAAGCATCAAAATCTGTGCCTCGAGAACAGCCTCATTGCTCAAAGGAAGGTGAACAGCCATCTGGTCACCATCGAAGTCAGCGTTGAAGGCTGTACATGCCAATGGGTGCAACTGAATAGCCTTACCTTCGATCATCTTAGGCTGGAAAGCCTGGATACCAAGACGGTGAAGAGTAGGAGCACGGTTAAGCATAACAGGATGACCCTTCATCACATTCTCGAGAATATCCCAGATTACTGGCTCACGACGATCAACAATCTTCTTGGCGCTCTTTACAGTCTTCACAATACCACGTTCAATGAGCTTGCGGATAATGAATGGCTTATAAAGCTCGGCAGCCATCAACTTAGGAAGACCACATTCACCCATCTTCAACTCAGGACCTACAACGATTACCGATCGAGCAGAATAGTCAACACGCTTACCCAGCAAGTTCTGACGGAAACGACCCTGCTTACCCTTCAATGAGTCAGAAAGTGATTTCAATGGGCGGTTGCTTTCGCTCTTCACAGCAGAGCTCTTGCGAGAGTTGTCGAACAAACTGTCAACAGCCTCCTGCAGCATACGCTTCTCATTACGGAGGATTACCTCTGGAGCCTTGATTTCCACCAATCGCTTCAAACGGTTGTTACGAATTATAACACGGCGATAGAGGTCATTGAGATCTGAAGTGGCAAAACGACCTCCATCCAGAGGTACCAATGGACGGAGTTCAGGAGGAGTTACAGGGATGATCTTCATAACCATCCACTCAGGACGGTTGATACCCTTGCTGGCACGGAAGCCCTCTACAACTTGAAGACGCTTCAAAGCCTCAGTCTTACGCTGCTGGCTTGAATCGTTGCTAGCACGGTCGCGTAACTCGTATGACAGAGAGTCGAGATCCAAGTTCTGCAGCAACTGATAAATAGCCTCAGCACCCATCTTTGCAATAAACTTGTTTGGATCCTCATCAGGAAGACGGTCGTTATCTGGGCTCAACTGATTGTCGATGATATCGATATACTCATCCTCTGTAAGAAGGTCGAGAGTATGAGAACCATTCAATTCCAAACCATCAGCATCCTTTCTGCCAGCCAGCGCACCTGGCTGTACTACAACATACTTCTCGTAGTAAATGACAGCATCAAGTTTCTTGGTAGGCATACCTAAGAGATAGCCAATTTTGTTAGGCAATGAACGGAAATACCAGATGTGAGCCACTGGCACAACCAGTTCAATATGACCAGAACGTTCACGACGGACCTTCTTCTCGGTCACCTCAACACCACATCGGTCACAGACGATACCCTTGTAACGGATACGCTTATACTTACCGCAAGCACACTCATAGTCCTTGGTAGGACCAAAGATGCGCTCGCAGAAAAGTCCGTCACGTTCGGGCTTATATGTACGATAATTAATGGTTTCGGGCTTTGTAACCTCACCATACGAATTTTCCAGGATCTCCTCAGGAGAGGCAAGACCGATGGTAATCTTCGTAAAATTATTCTTTACCTTTGTATCTTTTTTGAAAGCCATGTTTCTATATCTAAATTAGGGGTTCTCAAAATTAATCAAGTTTGATGCTCAGACCAAGACCACGAAGCTCATGGAGCAATACGTTGAGAGACTCAGGAATACCAGGAGTTGGCATTGGGTCGCCCTTAACGATAGCCTCATATGCCTTGCTACGACCTACAACATCATCCGACTTGATAGTCAGAATCTCCTGCAGTACGTGGCTTGCGCCGAATGCCTCGATGGCCCAAACCTCCATCTCTCCAAATCGCTGACCACCAAACTGGGCTTTACCACCAAGTGGCTGCTGTGTGATGAGAGAGTAAGGACCGATAGAACGAGCGTGCATCTTGTCCTCTACCATATGACCCAACTTCAAGAAGTAAGTCATACCAACAGTAGCAGGCTGGTCGAACTGCTCACCAGTCTCACCATCGTAAAGATATGTAGAGCAGAAACGTGGCAAGCCAGCCTTGTCTGTCCATACTGAGAGATCATCAAGCTTAGCACCATCGAAGATAGGAGTAGCAAACTTAACACCCAACTTCTTACCGGCAGCACCAAGAATACACTCAAAGATCTGACCCAAGTTCATACGAGAAGGCACACCCAATGGATTCAACACCATATCAACGGGACGTCCATCTTCCATAAATGGCATATCCTCTGTGCGCACAACCTTAGACACAATACCCTTATTACCGTGACGACCTGCAAGTTTATCACCTACCTGAATCTTACGCTTCTTGGCAATGTAAACCTTAGCCATCTGAAGAATACCAGAAGGAAGTTCATCACCAATAGTAATTGCAAACTTGCGACGCTTCAGTTCTGCATCAAGCTGCTTGTACTTGCGGATATAGTTCATAATCAAAGTCTGAATCAAACCATTGGTATGATCGTCATCAGTCCAGTTGTTTGACTGAACGCCATCATATTCCAGGTTCTTCAGCGCAGCAGTAGTAAACTTGCTGCCCTTGGTGATGATTTCAGCACCAGTATAATCCTTCACACCCTGAGAAACCTTACCCTCGGTCAATGTGAGCAACTTGTCAACAAGGATATCTTTCAAGTCATCGTTCTTTGCCTCGTATTCCTCGTCAATCTTGGCAAGAATAATCTTGTCCTGCTTCTTTGACTCTCGAGTTTTAATAGCACGAGAGAAGAGTTTCTTGTCAATAACAACACCACTTAGTGATGGGTTAGCCTTCAATGAAGAATCCTTCACATCGCCTGCCTTGTCACCAAAGATAGCACGGAGCAACTTCTCTTCAGGAGAAGGATCGCTCTCACCCTTAGGAGAAATCTTACCAATCATGATATCACCTGGCTCAATACGAGCACCAACACGTACGATACCATTATCATCCAAATCCTTTGTAGCTTCCTCGCTAACGTTAGGAATATCGCTGGTAAACTCCTCCATACCACGCTTGGTCTCACGAACATCAAGTGAATACTCGTCTACGTGTACAGAAGTAAGCACATCCTCGCGAACCATACGCTCTGAGATAACGACAGCATCCTCATAGTTGTAACCCTTCCAAGGAATATAAGCTACAAGCAGGTTGCGGCCCAATGCCAACTCTCCATTCTCGGTTGCATAACCCTCTGTCAGGATATCACCCTTCTTGACACGCTGTCCCTTATTACAGATAGGACGGAGGTCGATAGTCATATTCTGATTGGTACGGCGGAACTTTGGAATGCGATACTCCTTCAAAGCTGGCTCGAAGCTTACAAATTCCTCTTCCTCTGTACGATCGTAAAGGATACGGATAGTAGTAGCATCTACATATTCGATAACACCCTCACCCTCAGCAGTAACCATGGTACGAGAATCCTCACATACCTGCTTCTCCAAACCTGTTCCTACTATAGGAGCATCGTTGTGAAGCAATGGAACAGCCTGACGCATCATGTTACATCCCATCAGCGCACGGTGACCATCATCATGCTCCAAGAAAGGAATCAGACCAGCAGAAACAGAGGCAATCTGCTGGGGAGACACATCAACAAAGTCAACCTCAGAAGGCTCTACAACTGGATAATCAGCATCCTGACGACATTTTACAACATCACGGATGAATGTACCCTCTTCCGTCAAAGGAGCATTTCCCTGACCGATAATCTTATTCTCCTCATCCTCAGCAGTGAGATATACCACATCCTTGTTGTCCATATCCACCTTACAGTCTGTTACCTTACGATAAGGAGTGATGATAAATCCAAGGTCATTAATCTTAGCATACATACAGAGTGAAGAAATCAAACCGATGTTAGGACCTTCAGGACTCTCAATAGGACAAAGACGACCATAATGAGTATAGTGAACGTCACGAACCTCAAAACCCGCACGCTCACGTGACAAACCGCCAGGACCCAATGCTGAGAGACGACGCTTATGTGTAACCTCTGCCAGAGGGTTGGTCTGGTCCATAAACTGAGACAATGGGTTGGTACCGAAGAAAGAGTTGATAACACTTGAGATAGTCTTTGCGTTGATCAAATCGGTAGGGGTAAACACCTCATTGTCGCGAACGTTCATACGTTCACGGATAGTACGGCTCATACGAGCCAAACCAATAGAGAACTGGTTAGCCAACTGTTCACCTACAGTGCGTACACGACGATTTGACAAGTGGTCAATATCGTCAACCGTAGCATTGGAGTTAACCAGCTGAATCAAATATTTGATAATCTCGATAATGTCGTCCTTTGTCAAAACACGAACGTCCATATCTGTATCGAGACCTAATTTCTTATTAATACGATAACGGCCTACCTCACCCAAGTCATATCTCTTATCAGAGAAAAAGAGGTTCTGGAACACCTCACGAGCACTTGCATCATCGGCAGGATCAGCATTGCGCAACTGGCGATAGATATAAGTAACAGCTTCCTTCTCTGAGTTACTTGGATCCTTGGCCAAAGTATTGAAGATGATAGTGAACTTATTGGCAGCCTCCTCGTCCTTATGCAACAGCACAGTAGAAGCTCCACTATCACAGATTTCATCGATATTCTCAGCAGTAAGTTCTGTCTCACGCTCCATGATCACCTCATTACGTTCGATAGAAACCACCTCGCCGGTATCCTCATCAACGAAGTCCTCATTCCAACTCTTCAATACACGAGCAGCCAACTTACGACCTATGGCAGCCTTCATGTTTTTCTTATTGACCTTTACCTCCTCAGCAAGGTCGAAAATCTGAAGAATGTCCTTATCCTGCTCATAACCAATAGCACGGAGCAAGGTCGTTACAGGCAACTTCTTCTTACGGTCGATGTAAGCATACATCACATTGTTGATATCTGTAGCAAACTCTATCCAACTACCCTTGAATGGGATTATACGCGCAGAATAAAGCACAGTACCATTGGCATGAACGCCCTGACCGAAGAACACACCAGGTGAACGATGTAACTGCGATACAACAACACGCTCAGCACCATTGATGACGAAAGTACCGTTCTCTGTCATGTAAGGAATAGTACCCAAGAATACATCCTGGATGAAAGTACCGAAATCCTCATGATCTGGGTCTGTACAGTAAAGTTTCATCTTAGCCTTCAAAGGTACACTATACGTAAGACCTCTCTCCAAGCACTCATCAATAGAATAGCGTGGAGGGTCAATATAGTAATCCAAGAACTCAAGAACGAAATTATTACGAGTATCGGTGATAGGGAAGTTCTCAGAGAACACCTTATACAAACCGTCATTCTTGCGTTCCTCAGGCGGAGTATCCAACTGTAAGAAGTCCTTGAAAGACTTTAACTGCACATCGAGGAAATCCGGATATGGGTACGGATTATGAACGCTGGCAAAATTTACTCTGTTATCAACAATTTTTGTAGCCATTAGAAGTTATTAAATGGTTTATCAAAATAATAAAAGACACAAAAAGGTTAGGACTCGCCTACTGGGAGAATCCTAACCATATATTAAGAGATGTAAACTCTAAATTACTTGAGCTCTACCTTAGCACCAGCTGCCTCGATAGCCTTCTTCAAGTTCTCAGCCTCGTCCTTAGCAACGCCTTCCTTGATTGTAGAAGGAGCACCGTCTACGAGATCCTTAGCCTCCTTCAAACCGAGACCACAAGCCTCCTTAACGGCCTTTACAACCTGGAGCTTTGTAGCACCAACCTCAGCGAGGACAACGTCGAAAGAAGACTTCTCCTCAGCTGCAGCTGCACCACCAGCAGCAGGACCAGCAGCTACAGCTACAGCTGCAGCAGCAGGCTCAATACCATACTCGTCCTTGAGGACTGTTGCCAACTCATTAACTTCCTTAACAGTAAGATTTACTAACTCTTCTGCAATAGCTTTAATATCTGCCATTTTTATTCTAATTTAAATTTTGTTTATACTAATTAATTTAATAACATTGTGAGATTACTCAGGACGCTCGCCCAATGTCTTAAGCACACCATGGATAGTGTTGCTTCCTGATTGAAGAGCAGATACAACGTTCTTCGCTGGAGACTGAAGCAAAGCCACAATTTCTGCGATAACCTCATTCTTGCTCTTGAGTGCTGCAAGTTCGCCAAGTTTATCGGCACCTACATAGAAGCTTTCTTCTGCATAAGCAGCCTTCAAAGCTGGGATACCTTCCTTGTCATACTCTTTCAGCATTTTAGCTGGTACATTAGCAGTGTTAGTGAACAACACAGCTGTATTACCCTTCAAACTTCCGTACAACTCAGAGAAATCGATGTCAGAAGCCTCGAACGCCTTGTGAAGCAAGTTGTTCTTAACAACAACCATCTTGATTTCACTCTTGAAGCACTTACGACGAAGATTGCTGGTCTTCTCAGCATTCAATCCTGTAACGTCTACAAGATAGAAGTGAGGATACTCCTTAAGCTTCTGTCCAAGTTCGGTGATAATGGTATCTTTAATTTCTTTCTTCATTTTACAAAACTTTTAGAGTTATTCAACTGATTTAGGATCAATCTTGATACCCTTACTCATAGTGCTTGAAATAAAGATACTCTTGATATATGTACCTTTAGCAGCAGCAGGCTTCAACTTGATAACGGTTGCAATAAACTCCTTAGCATTTCCGTAGATCTGCTCAGCTGTCATGCCTACCTTACCGATTGATGTGTGGATAATACCAGCCTTATCAACCTTAAAGTCAATCTTACCTTGCTTAACTTCCTTTACTGCCTTAGCAACGTCCATAGTTACAGTGCCACTCTTAGGGTTAGGCATCAAGCCACGAGGACCAAGCACGCGACCCAAAGGACCAATCTTACCCATGCAAGAAGGCATAGTGATGATGACATCAATATCTGTCCATCCACCCTTGATCTTTTCAACGTATTCGTCAAGACCAACATAATCAGCACCTGCTTCCTTAGCAGCAGCTTCCTGATCAGGAGTACAGAGCGCAAGCACACGGGTAACCTTACCAGTTCCGTTTGGCAATGAAACAACGCCACGAACCATCTGGTTAGCCTTACGTGGGTCTACACCCAAGCGTACATCAATATCCAGAGATGCATCAAATTTGGTTGTGGTAATTTCCTTAACCAACTCTGCAGCCTCTTTCAATGTGTATGCCTTCCCTGCTTCAACCTTATCAGCTACTGATTTTTGATTTTTTGTCAGTTTACTCATTTTTCTAATTGAAGTTATAAATTATTTACCAGGGAAGTCCCCTTTTACAGTTATACCCATACTTCTTGCAGTACCAGCAATGAGCTTCATAGCTGATTCTACAGTAAAGCAATTCAAGTCCTTCATTTTGTCCTCAGCGATAGTCTTCACCTGATCCCAAGTAAGACTTGCTACCTTCTGACGGTTAGGCTGAGATGAGCCACTCTTAATTTTAGCAGCTTCCTTCAACTGAACAGCAGCAGGAGGAGTCTTGATGATGAAATCGAATGACTTGTCAGTGTAGTATGTGATAACAACTGGCAATACTTTACCTGCTTTATCCTGGGTACGGGCGTTGAATTCCTTGCAGAATCCCATAATGTTAATACCTTTAGAACCCAGTGCAGGTCCTACTGGAGGTGAAGGATTTGCAGCGCCACCTTTAATCTGTAATTTGATTAATCCAGCAACTTCTTTAGCCATTTCTTTGTTAATATTTAAAAATTGAAACTTTATAAAAGGCAATGTACTCGTAACAATACATTATTCCTTTTCTACTTGCATAAAACCAAGCTCTAACGGAGTCTTACGTCCGAAGATCTTAACCATCACCTTCAGCTTGTGCTTCTCGGCATTTACTTCCTCGATAACACCACTGAAACCACTAAATGGACCATCTGTAACCTTAACTGTCTCATCCACTGCATAAGGAGTATCAAGATTCTCCTCAAATTCAGTTTCTTCGGCAGTGCCCAACATACGATTTATGTCAGACTGAGGTACTGGTGTAGGATCATCCAAACCTCCAAGGAAACCCAAAACATTAGGGCAAAAACGTAACGTATGAGCTACATCACCCTTCAGTTTAGCTTCCACAAAGACATAACCTGGGAGAGCCACTTTATCTTTAACGACTCTCTTACCATTACGTACAGTTGCATGCTTCTCAACAGGAATCAACACCTGAGAAACATTAGCTGCAAGTAAATCATTGTGCTTCATCTCAGCCTCGATGTATTCTTTCACCTTAGCTTCTTTACCACTAACGGCTTTGAGCACATACCACTTATTTCCTGTGTCTGCCATTTCCTTAAAAATTAACCTGGATAAACTACTCCCATTAACGCTTTAAAGATAGAATCCATTGCGAACACCACCAATGCAATGACAAGGGAAGCAGATAATACAACCATTGCACTATGGGTAAGTTCGGCACGTGTAGGCCAAGTAGTCTTATGCGCAAGTTCATTATAACATGTCTTGCAATAATTTACTATCTTATTCATATTATCTTCTAATTAGCACGGGTTGGAGGGCTCGAACCCCCGACACCTGGTTTTGGAGACCAGTGCTCTACCAACTGAGCTAAACCCGTAAAAAGTCCCCGCCACCGCAGTAGCGGGGACATATATAGTAAATTACGTATTTACTTTATTACTTAACGTCGTCGAGAATTGCTGTAATCTGACCAGAACCTACTGTACGACCACCCTCACGGATAGCGAAACGAAGACCCTCGTTCAAAGCAACCTTGTAGATCAACTCTACCTCAATCTCTACGTTATCACCAGGCATTACCATCTCAACTCCCTCTGGAAGCTTGATCTCACCTGTACAGTCCATAGTACGGAGATAGAACTGAGGACGATATTTGTTACCGAATGGAGTGTGACGGCCACCCTCTTCCTTCTTCAATACGTAGATAGAAGCTTTGAAGTGATCGTGAGGAGTAATAGCACCTGGGTGCACTACTACCATACCACGCTTAACCTCTGCCTTATCAATACCACGGAGGAGCAAACCTACGTTATCACCTGCCTCACCCTCAGCGAGAACCTTACGGAACATCTCAACACCAGTGATTACAGACTTCTTATCCTCACCAAGACCGAGCAACTGAACCTCGTCACCTACCTTGCAACGACCAGTCTCAATACGACCTGTAGCAACAGTACCACGACCAGTGATTGAGAATACGTCCTCAACAGGCATCAAGAAAGGCTTGTCAACCTCACGCTCAGGCTCCTGAATCCACTCGTCAACAGTGTCCATCAAAGTCTCTACAGACTTAACCCACTTTTCAACGCCGTTCAAAGCACCGAGAGCAGAACCACGTACGATTGGAGTATCCTCCTCGTAACCATACTGCTCGAGGATCTCATGAAGCTCCATCTCAACGAGCTCAAGCATCTCCTCATCGTCAACCATATCACACTTATTCAAGAAAACAACCAAACGAGGTACGTTTACCTGACGTGCAAGAAGTACGTGCTCACGTGTCTGTGGCATAGGACCATCAGTAGCAGCACAAACCAAGATAGCACCATCCATCTGAGCAGCACCAGTAACCATGTTCTTTACATAGTCAGCGTGACCAGGACAGTCTACGTGTGCATAATGACGCTTTGCTGTTTCATACTCAATGTGAGCTGAGTTGATAGTGATACCACGCTCTTTCTCTTCAGGAGCATTATCGATCTGATCGAAAGACTTAACTGCCTCAGATGTACCGAGCTTCTCGTTCAATACCTTAGAGATGGCAGCGGTCAGAGTAGTCTTACCATGGTCAACATGACCAATTGTACCAATGTTAACATGCGGTTTGGTACGCACGAATTCTTCTTTAGCCATAGCTTTTCTTTTTATTTATATAAATGAATAATCTGTTCCTCTACCATTCTACTATCTTCTTAGAACGATAGAGCTGTAACTGAGAGTTGAACTCAGGACCTCTTCCTTACCAAGGAAGTGCTCTACCACTGAGCTATTACAGCAAGTTAATAAATTGAGCGGAAAACGGGGCTCAAACCCGCGACCCCCAGCTTGGAAGGCTAGTGCTCTATCAACTGAGCTATTTCCGCAAGTTAAGAAAAAGTGGGTGGTGATGGATTCGAACCACCGAAGGCATAGCCAGCAGATTTACAGTCTGCCCCATTTGGCCACTCTGGTAACCACCCTTATTTTCTTTCTTGAGCCTCTTGTCGGATTCGAACCAACGACCCCGAGATTACAAATCACGTGCTCTGGCCAACTGAGCTAAAGAGGCAAATCCTTGCAGCCATTTTAAGGCTTAAAAAGGAAGCTGTTGTAAAACGGCTGCAAAGATACGACTATTTTTTGGAACCACCAAAACTTTTCGTTATTTTTTTAGTGATTGCGCATTTTTTCTTTAAATTTGGTCAACTGAACCTTCATTGCATCCACTGTCAGATCTATTCCTTCCTCAAAAGTGTCGCATACTTTTTCGACAAAGAGTTTAGATCCTGGCACTGCGACCTCCAGCTGAACTTCCTTATTCATTGCTGTGGCTGGTTTCACGACCTTTAATTGCACCTCTACTTTCTGTATATCTTCATAAGTTTTCTCTAACTTGGCGACTTTCTTTTCGATAAACGCCTGTAACTTCTCGGTAGCATCGAAATGAATCGACTGAATCTTAATTTCCATAGTGACCTCCATTTTTTAAAAGGTTATGCCCTGGGATGGGCTTCTGTATAAACTCGCTTCAACTGCTCAAAGGTCGTATGCGTATAAATCTCCGTTGTGGAGAGCCGCGAATGACCAAGCAATTGCTTTAAACTCTCAATATCTGCCCCATGGTTTAGCATAGCTGTTGCAAACGTATGCCTTAACACATGTGGGCTTTTCTTTTTCAACGAGCAGAACCTTGCAAGGTTTTCCTTTACGATGCGCTGCACCAAATCAGGTTTGATGCGTAAACCTGTTTCCGATACCAACAGTGCCGCCGTCTTACGACTTACAGTCCTGTTTCGCTCTTCCACATAGTTTTCTATCATGGATTTCAACTCGTTGCCAAAGGGAATAACGCGCTGCTTGTCGCCTTTTCCTGTCACCTTTATGAATTGCCCCGTCAAGTTCACCGCCTCATCATCCATGTCTACAAGTTCCGCTAAGCGAACTCCTGTTTCGTAGAGCATCATGATTATCAAACGGTCCCGAAGCCCCTTAAAGTCATCTCCCCAAGCCTGCTTATCGAGCAAGTCATTAATCTCATTCTCTTTCAAGAACTGCGGGAGAGGCCTGCTGCGTTTAGGGCTTCGAATGGCATGAGCAGGATCAGAGGAGATAAATTCCCTTGCCAGAGCAAACTTAAAAAAGCCTTTCACCGCACTAAGACGGCGAGCCACTGAACTGGGGGAATTTCCTTTATCTACCATGCTTTCCATCCAGTCTCGGATAATGTCGGTATCTATGGTCTCCCACGTCAATCCTTCATCTTTATCCAAGAAGTATGCCTCAAATGCATACAGGTCTTCAGCATAACTTATTACCGTCCTCGGAGACCTATTAAGCTCCTGCGACAGGTAATCAAGGAATTCTTTGACAGTCATTTTACGTTACTCATTACCTTTATCGGCAACGAAAATACGAAAATTAATTTGAACTACCAAATTTTTTGAGTTTTTTTTACTATTATTCCTCGTTTGCGCGCAACTGCTGTACGTAGATGGCGTGTTCCATCTTGAGACGCTTCAAAACAGAAGGCTTGTCATACTGCTGACGAGCACGGAGCTCCTTAACAATGCCTGTCTTTTCGAACTTTCTCTTAAACTTCTTGAGAGCTCTCTCGATGTTCTCACCGTCTTTAACTGGTACAATAATCATTTTGTTTTGCTTTTAATTTATTATGTTAAACTTATGTTGTTTCTTTGCTAAAAGGGCATAGCGCCACAATTTGCGGGTGCAAAATTACGCTTTATTTATCAAACTACCAAGATTTTACACGTTTTTTTGTTCTAAATTGTTCATTTTAGTGGCTTTGTGGCTTCCTTAAGCCAGTTTTTATCATCTTCTTCGAGCCAAGGTGACAATTTTTCAAACACCATTCTATGATAATCATTAAGCCACATCTTCTCTTCGGGCGTCATCAACTCCATTTCTATAGGAGCAGTGTCTATAGGGCAAAGAGTAAGAGGCTCCATCTGTAGGAATTTTCCAAAATCTGTCTGCACGTAATTTGTAACAAGCAGAGTGTTCTCTATACGAACGCCAAACTCTCCTGCCAGATAGATGCCAGGTTCATCAGTAATGGTCATTCCTGCTCTCAAAGGTGTAGGCTTCCATTCCATACGTATCTGATGAGGACCTTCATGCACGCTCAAGTAAGAACCCACACCATGACCGGTTCCATGCAAATAGTTAAGGCCTTCACGCCAAAGGCATCTGCGCCCCACTGCATCAAGCTGTGTACCCGAGGCGCCATCAGGGAACTTAACAAGTTCTATCTGTATATGAGCTTTGAGAACGAGTGTATAGATGCGTTTCATCTTCTCGCTCACAGGTCCAAGAGCTATCGTTCGGGTTATATCTGTGGTTCCGTCTTGATATTGGGCACCAGAATCGATAAGAATCATCCCTTCAGGACGAAGCTGAGCATCCGTCTGCGGTGTGGCTTCATAATGAACGATGGCACCATGTTCCTGATAACCGGCAATGGTATCGAAGGAAATATCACGAAAAAGAGGTTGTTCTGAACGGAGGGAAGTCAACTTGCGATCAACAGACATTTCTGTTTGTCCACCCATCTCTACCGCCGGCTTCAACCAACGCAGGAACTTCACCATTGCTATTCCATCCCGCAACATAGCCCGCCGGAATCCCTTCACCTCGGTTTCGTTCTTTACGGCCTTCATAACAGGAATAGGCGAAGCCGAAGACACAATCTCCTGACATTTCACAGCCTTCCACAGCCGATAGCTTGTTTCGTCACCATCAAGCAAGATATTATATTCCGAGTAAGTCCTCAGTTCATCTTCCACCTTATTATATTTATATAGGGAGACACCATTCTCGGCAAGATAAGCCGTCACCTGCGGTGTAAGTTTTCGCTCGTCCACAAAAAGAGAAACCTTATTGGAAGAGATCAGCAAATAACTCACAAAGACCGGCACACAATGAACATCCGTACCACGAAGGTTGAGTGTCCAGGCTATATCATCGAGAGCCGACACGAGCATACCATCTGCATGCAGCACACGAAGAGCCTTACGAATACGCAAGAGCTTAGACCGCAAAGTCTCACCTGCATATTCCAGAGGTTGAATCTCAACAGGAAAATCAGGAATAGACGGACGATCTTTCCAGATAATGTCTAACGGATCAAAATTGGTACGTACAGTGATACCTCCCTTCTGGCGAAGTTCGGCAACCAGCGCCTGCGTCTCATGATAGGAGTTAACCATTCCATCGAGTCCCACCTCAGGAGAATCAACCTCAGCCAACTGCTCTCCCAACCACTGAGCTATAGTAGGCGTACCTTCCACCCGCTGTTTCATCAGTTGATATTCAGTGCCTTTCAACTGCTGTTCTGCAGCTAAGAAATAGCGCGAATCCGTCCACAACGCAGCCTTCGTAAGAGTAACTACAGCAATACCAGCCGAACCATTAAAGCCCGATATCCACTCACGGCCCTGCCAATGAGGAGCCACATATTCACTCTGATGCGCATCAGTGCTGGGAAAGATAAAAGCCGCCAATTTTTCACGCTTCATCACTTCTCTCAGACTATCTAATCTTTGTTTTATCACATCTACCATATCCTTAATTGCTAAATAGAGATTACAAAGATAAACATTTTAAGAATTAATCACAAATTTAAGCGAAAAATATTGCACGATTTACATTACTTTTTAGTAATTTTGCGGTCGAAAAAGAAAAAAGCACTCAGAAGGAGCGCTGAAGGTTCAGTCAAAACTTTTCAACAGAAATTATAAACAATTTAAAATATATTGTAGTTATGGAATTTTTAAGTAATGACAAGCTTTTGATCGTCGGTGCCGGCGGTATGATTGGTTCTAACATGGTACAGAGCGCTTTGATGCTCGGCCTCACTCCCAACATTTGTCTTTATGACATCTATGAGCCAGGTGTTCATGGTGTTTTCGACGAAATCCAGCAGTGCGCATTCCCAGGCGTTAACGTAACTTATACAGTAAATCCTGAGGAGGCTTTCACTGGTGCCAAATATATCATTTCTTCTGGTGGTGCTCCTCGTAAGGAAGGTATGACCCGTGAGGATCTTTTGAAGGGCAACTGCAAGATCGCTGCTGAATTCGGTGACAACATCAAGAAGTTCTGCCCAGACGTAGAGCACGTTGTTGTTATCTTCAACCCTGCTGACGTAACAGCCCTCACTGCACTTATCCACTCTGGTTTGAAACCAAACCAGCTCACATCTCTCGCAGCCCTTGACTCTACTCGTTTGCAGCAGGCTTTGGCTCTCGAGTTCGGTGTACAGCAGGATAAGGTAACAGGTGCACACACTTATGGTGGTCACGGTGAGCAGATGGCTGTATTTGCTTCTCAGGTAAAGGTAGACGGCAAGCCATTGTCAGAGATGGGTCTTTCAGCTGAGCGCTGGGAGGAGATCAAGCACCACACAGTACAGGGTGGTTCTAACATCATCAAGCTCCGTGGCCGTTCTTCATTCCAGAGTCCTGCCTACAATGCTGTCAAGATGATCGAGGCTGCTATGGGTGGTGAGAAGTTCACATTGCCTGCAGGTTGCTATGTAAATCATGATAAACTCGGCTTCAAGAACGTAATGATGGCAATGCCTACTACTATCGACAAGACTGGTGTTCACTTCACAGAGCCTACAGGTACTGCGGAGGAGATCGCTGCCTTGAACAAGTCTTACGAGCACCTCTGCAAGATGCGCGACGAGATCGTTGAGTTGGGCATCGTTCCTGCAGTAGATGAGTGGAAAGAGATGAATCCAAACTTGTAATTCTTCTCTCGTAGAAAGATTATAAGATAAAATAAAAGGCTGAATGATTAGAGGTTTCTCTTTCATTCAGCCTTTTCATTTTGTTGATGTTTAAAGAAAGAGAGACAATGCTGAAATCATAGCACTATATAAAAAGTATCCTTATGAAAAGAGAATTGCCGTTGTTGCTCTTGAATATCGAAATAAAAACACTTACAAGTCTTTGCAATTGAGCTATCAAAACCACCATACATATCAAACTGCCATTTAGGGATTTGCAAATGTTTATAAAGTTTACAAATATTGCGTGCGTTTATAGACCATGCAGGAACATAATTACTACACATTTCACAGTTTTTTATCCCGAACTTCTGATAAGCTATATACTTTGCAAAATCACAAGCAGCAGGTATTGTGTCAAAATTTTGTCTCAACATGATTATTTCGCATAAAGAATTATGATAAGTGCGTTTTGGAGCCTTACAATTACAAGAACTATAAGTACAAAATATCTTTCCTGACTGATAAAGCACAAAACGTATAACAGGAACATCAGAACTCATATTGTTGTTATTGTCATACTTTTTAAAACCATAAAATGCAGTTATTTGCCTAAACCGATACGCAAATTCATCTATAGGCACTTGTTTTTCAACCAAACCTTCTTTTACTATTGCATTAATATCCTCTTCTGTCTCAATAATTGTTTCTATAATACGATTGCCACTATTGAGTTTTGCATCATCACTTGCATGAGTTACACAAAATTCAATATAAATAGGCGTAACATTAGGATGCCCCTTGGAAAAGAACACTAAATCAGAACGTCTGGTTATATTGTCATATGCCTTTTCTTGTTTACAAGAATCATACCATTTTTTGATGTCAAAACGCCTTCTTGAGGTTAGACTACATTTGCCAAAATCACTTTTAAATATACAATTCACATTTGAACAATATGAGGTATATTCAAACTCAATATAGAACGACAGCTGCTCATAAAATGCCTTTTGTACTTTTTCCTTTGCCAACAAATGCAACATTGACTCATAAGCATGTTCGCATTCAGTTCCTGAAAGATGCGAAAAATGATGTTTGCGTTTTTCTCCTTGTCTTGCCAATAACCTCTCCTTGCAATTTGGGCAGAAACAACCACACGCCTTACCTTTTGGCACATCATCAACATGCACCAACTTACCATTGCTATCAACTGCATATGTAAGGTATGGTTGCTTCATTTTCATCATCTAAACTTACAAGTCTTCACCATTAGCTTGATTATATCCATTTTCGTAGTGAATCATAACACTATACTTGCCATAATTTTCATTAATCATAAACCATACCAGATGTTTTTCAAAAACCTCTTGAGTAGCTTCGCCTATTATTCTATCCATATCTTCCTTTTGCTCTGGTGTAGGATTATTGAATTGCTCTATAGTATATGTTTTCATCAAACTATTTAATGCAGCATTAACAGTCATGGAATCAGATGGTACCTGAAAAAAATCCGCTTCAAAACGTTTCCGATGAACAGACATTTCAAAAGATATATTTGTATCATCTGGTATAATATAACTCTCAACATCACTAACTGCAACATATTTGTTGTTTTTACTAAATTGGTGAACAAGATTATTAAAACGAATCCTCACATTCGTCTCGTCTGTTAGATTCTTATCCCCCACAGAAACACGCCAAATTTTACCATTGTTCCCCATAAGATTCACATAAACTTCAGCCCCATTGAAAGTCCCTTCAAGTTGGTTTTCATAATATGGCGACTGTCTGAAGCCTTTTGCCATGAGTTTCTGCTTCATAGCCGCAACTGTTCCATCTACAGGAATACCCAAAAACTTAGTCACATCTTTTTGAGCGAATGATGTTAGTGAGACCATTACTACCATCATTAGAGTTAATAACTTCTTCATATTTCTTTGCATTTATAGTTACTTATATTTTACACTCCACTTTTAGCCTCGATGTACTTCTTCCGCCACCATATCATGCTTTACATTATCAGCATAATATTTCGGAAGAGGCTTGCTCATCGCATAAAGATATTCTGGTTCAAAACCGATTTCATTATTCCAATCGATCGTAAATGGGTCAAGGGTAAAATGACGAAAATACTCTTTATCTGCCAACATTTTAAGCATACCCCTACCCGATGTAACAAGTTCGCTAAAATCAAGCAATCTTGTCTCACCATTGCTAAACTCAGCAACTATACTATAATCGCCGACATAGCTTGCACTCTTTATCGTCAAAATATCATCCATGTTATTCCAAAGGTTTAATTTTATTAGGAGACTTGAACTCTCGTAAGAGTTCCCAATTCTCCATCAACTCTCGTTTGTGCAAGTCCAACCACTCATACACAAGGGTCAAGGCTCTTCTGGGAAGCGAACCTTTGACGATACCTTCCTCTATGGTAACAATTGCTTTGTAATCATTGTACCACACATGGAAATGTGGCGGATTATGCTCACTCACATACATATAAATAACTATCCCATAAAAATGACTTATCTCTGGCATATTTTTGTATTTTTAATTTTGATAAGGCAAAGATACGTTTTCATTTCCTATTTTCCAAGAGTTTTGCAAAATATTTCTTCAAAATATATTTTCTAGAATATCAGAGCATATACATGCGGATTTTCCAACTGGCTCTGTCACCGTCACCTCTTATAAGTAATAAAGTTACATCTTTCCGTAAAAATGATAATCACATTTTGGCATTATTTTTGTAACTTTGCAACCGAAATGGAAAAGATTTCTTTCCTGACAGATAATAGCATATATATAATAAGGTATAGAAAAAAAATGAAAAAGATAGAAAACAAGACTTTCGGAGGCGAGCGTCCGCTCTTTGGCGCACACGACGTTCGTTTGGAAGATATTACGATTATCGATGGCGAATCGGGCATCAAGTGTTGCAGCAATATAGAATGCCACAACTCCAAGTTCTATGGCAAATATCCATGGTGGCATGTAAACGGATCACTTATCACCAACTGCTATTTCGCACCCGAGAGCCGTTCCGCCATCTGGTATTCAGACAATATGGTGATGAAAGACTGTACCATTGACGGTCCCAAGTTCTTTCGCGAAATGAGGAATCTCGAGTTAGAGAACGTATCCATCAATGATGCCGACGAGACTTTCTGGAAGGTAGACGGTCTGAAACTGAAAAACGTTAAGTTGCACGATGGCACCTACCCTTTCATGTTCTCTAAGAACATCTTTGTAGACGGCTTGGAAAGCGACTCCAAATATGTATTCCAATACTGCCACAACGTAGAGGTACACCACGCACATATCACAACCAAGGACAGTTTCTGGGAATGTGAGAATGTGACGGTTTATGACTCAGAACTCAACGGCGAATACCTTGCCTGGCACAGCAAGAACATCAAGTTGGTGCGTTGTCATATCAGTGGAGAGCAACCACTCTGCTACATGGACCATGTGACATTGGAGGATTGCACCTTCGACCCAGGATGCGACCGTGCCTTTGAGGACTGTTCCAACATCGATGCACACATTAAAGGGGATATTACCAATATCAAGAACCCCATCTCGGGCAGAATAGAAGCAGACGGAATAGGAAGCATCACCTATACAGAATTCGCCAAAGCGCCCAAAGAAGCATGCGAAATCATTGACAAGTCAAAGTAAAAAGGAAGGAAACTGAATTATGAAATACAATTTTGATGAAATTATAGACCGCCGTGGCACCAACTCCTACAAATGGGACTTGGTGAAAGAAGAAGGCGTAATACCCATGTGGGTGGCGGATATGGATTTCCAGACTGCCCCTTGCGTCATCGAAGCCCTGCAGAAGCGTGTGGCTCACGGCATCTTCGGTTACACCCTTGTTCCCGACTCTTACTACGAGGCCATCATCAGCTGGTTCTCGCGTCGCCACCAGTGGAACATACAGAAAGACTGGATTCTCTACACATCAGGCGTAGTGCCAGCCATCTCTTGCTGTCTGAAAGCAATCTGTATGCCAGGCGAGAAAGTTCTGGTACAAACCCCAGTGTACAACTGCTTCTTCTCTTGCATCAGAAACAGCGGTTGCGAAGTGATAGAAAATGAGTTGAAACGTGTCGGCAACTGCACCTACGAAATCGACTTCGAAGACTTCGAACGCAAGTGCGCCGACGAGAAGACGACAGCCTTCCTGCTCTGCAACCCTCACAATCCGGCAGGACGTGTATGGAAGAAAGAGGAACTGGAACGCATGAGCAACATCTGCCAAAAGCATGGTGTAAAGGTAATCGCCGACGAAATACACTGCGAGCTTATCATGCCTGGCTATCAGTACACACCCTTTGCCAGCATCAACGAGGCTTGCCGCGACAACTGCGTGGTATTGAATTCTCCATCAAAGTCCTTCAATATCGCCGGCCTGCAGATTGCCAACATTATTTGTCCTGATGCATCATTGCGCCGCCGCATCGACCGATCCATCAACATCAACGAGGTTTGCGATGTCAATCCATTTGGCGTGATTGCCCTCCAGGCAGCCTATAACGAGGGAGAGGAATGGCTCGACGAACTCAATCAATACCTTTACGAAAATTACCAGGCAGTGAAAGAGTTCTTCAATACAGAGTTGCCACAGGTTCGCGTTACCCGACTGGAGGGAACCTACCTTGTATGGCTCGACATACTGCCATTCGAGCTGTCAAGCGACGAAGCTTACGAGAAACTAATGAACGATGGTAAAGTATTCGTCAACAGCGGCACGATGTATGGCAGAAAGGCAGGACAAGGTTACCTGCGCCTCAATATCGCGTGTCCACGTCAGACCTTAATGCAGGGACTGATTCGCATCGCACGTGTTCTGAGTCAGTATATGGACGAAGAAGACTTGAGCGGTTGCCCTGCATAATGTTAGAAACAGAAACATATATAAACAGAAAGTTCTTTCAAAATCAAATCAATATGGAAAATGATGTTTTAAAAGCTATAAAAGAGAGAAGAAGTATTCGCCGCTTCAAGGCAGACCAAATTACCGACGAGGAGTTGAAGACAGTATTGGAGGCTGGCACTTGGGCCGCAACAGGACATGGCACCCAGAAGCCATTTATCGTTGCCGTACAGAACACGGAAACATGCGCCCAACTGCGCAGGATGAACGCTGAGGTGATGGGAGTGGAGAGCGATCCCTACTATGGCGCGCCAACCATCGTCATCGTTCTGGCACCCTGCGACGAAGTGAACAGCGTGAAAGACGGAAGCCTCATCCTTGGCAACATGATGCTTGCCGCCCACTCCATCGGGCTTGCTTCTTGCTGGATAAACCGTGAGGACGCGATGTTTGCCAGCGAGGAAGGCAAGAAACTCATGAAGGAATGGAACCTACCCGAAGGCCTGATGGGTATCGGCGCCTTGGCTCTGGGCTATGCTTCGGCTCACCCCCACACCGTAAAGCCTCGCAAGGAGGATTATTATCGCATCATCAAGTAAAGCGACAATCACAAAAAACATATAGAAGGATAGCCTCAGCACAGAAGCTATCCTTTTTGGTTATTTGAAAAGTACGATAATAGACCCTTGTGGATGTTAATTCTGCCTAAAAATCACCGAAATATTTGGTAATAATCTAAGTTAGGTGTATATTTGCAGCAAAATTAATCTAAGTTAGGTGTATATTTTCACAAATAATAATCTAAGTTAGGTGGTTTTTTGAGCGAACAATAATCTAAGTTAGGTGAAATTATGAGACGAAAAGTATATGAACAACTCTTAAAATGGAAAGAAGAACAGCATGGAGAAAGTGCAGTTCTTATCAACGGTGTTCGACGTGTCGGCAAGAGCTATATAGTGAAAGAATTTGCCCAGAAAGAATACAAAAGCTACATTCTTTTGGATTTCAACAAAGTAAGTTCCAACATCAAAGCATTATTCGAAGATTATTTGGACGACTTGGATACATTCTTCATGTATCTAAGCAGTTATACCAACACCCCACTTTATCCACGAGAGTCTATCATCATCTTTGATGAGGTTCAACTTTTCCCTCGTGCACGCACAGCCATCAAATATTTGGTAGAAGACGGAAGGTATGATTACATCGAAACAGGTTCGCTCGTCTCTATCAAGAAGAATGTGGAAAACATCATGATTCCATCCGAAGAAGATGAAATTCTCATGTATCCTATGGACTTCGAAGAGTTTCTTTGGGCTCTTGGCAATGAAACACTCATGCCTCTTATCTGCATGAACTTTGAGAAAAAGCACGAGATGGGGCAAATGATGCACCGCAAGGCAATGAACTATTTCAGGCAATATCTTATCGTCGGTGGTATGCCACAAGCCGTGGCAAAATTCGTGGAAACACGAGATTTCAACAAAGTTGACCATGTGAAGCGACAGATACTGACCCTCTACCGCAATGACATACAGAAATATGCATCTACCCATGTATCGAAAGTAACCAAGATTTTCGATACCATCCCTTCTCAACTCCAAAAGCATGAGAAGAAATTTATGTTGAAGGCACTGACCGAAGGGGCAAGAATGAGGGATTATGAAACCGCTTTCTTTTGGTTAAGTGACGCCATGATTGTAAACATGGCTTACAATACGACCGAGCCAAACATAGGTTTGGGCATGAACACCGACGACACAACTCTCAAATGTTATATGTCTGACACAGGGCTGCTCATTAGCCATGCTTTCAACGAGAAAGCCATCGTATCAGAAAGCCTTTACAACAAACTTCTCACTGACAAGTTGGAGTTCAATTGTGGCATGGTTATAGAGAACATCGTCGCCCAAATGTTGCGTTCGGCTGGGCATAACCTATTCTTCTTCTCCAAATACAGCAAGGAGGCAGAGGACAGAATGGAGATTGATTTCCTCATAGCCAAGGACACTATCACCACGAAGCACAACATTTCACCTATCGAAGTGAAATCAACCAACAGATACACGTTGACCTCTCTCAAGAAGTGTATCGCCAAATACGGAAATTATCTATCCACCCCTTACGTCATCCATACGGCTGACTTAAAAATTGAAGATGGAATCACCTATTTGCCGCTGTATATGACAGGGATGCTGTAAAAAGCATCCCTGCCATAATATAAAAAGAGGTTATACAAGCACTAATCCTTGACAACATCTCCTCCCTTGACATACGAAAGAACCAAACGGCGAACCACGGCATGGATGTCGTCTTGAGGGAACTTCTGGCGACATTTCTCCGTGAGGTCCTCACAAAAATACATTTTACTGCCAACCAAGGAAGCAGGAATATCTTGCTTTATAAACACATCGTATGTTGCGATTGCCTTGCCATCCCCAGTGGCAATAGGCACTATATCCCACTTATACCAACTACCAGAAATTCCAGAGCCCACAGGAAACAACTTATAATTTTCTTTCCATTCAGCACGATCCACCAAACTCATACGATAGCTGAAAAAAGAAGTCTCATCCTTGGTGTCCTCCACATTTAATGTATACGTTGCAGCAAGAGCTGAAGAAACTTTTCTCACAAGAATTTGATACTTTTTAGCCCCACCGAAAGGAGGATTTTCCGTCAAGTCTTGCTCTATTTTCTCTTTAATTTGTGGTGCATCCACTACAAATTCCACTTCCCCTGTATAATTGTAAATAGACTCCGATGGCTGAGATGGATTTGGGTAAACACATCCCCTGTCATCATCACCATCATTCTTGTCGCACGCACAGAACGCAAGGGGCGACAAGCAGAGTAAGATTGATAATTTTAATAACTGTTTCATACGTTTTTTCTCCTATAATCAACTATGACTTTTGCGTGGTATGACACCACTTTTTGACGGCACAAAGATAAGACTTTTATTTGAATAAAACAAGAAAATATGGTGGTAAGTATTTATTTTTTACGACTTACCGCCATACTTCAAGCACTTTCCATCATACAAACAAAAGACAAACCGCTGACGCTGACGCTGACAGTCCAATTTTCCGAGCCTTATCTAAGAGAGTGAAAGAGTGTTAATTATTTTTTATATTTATATATATATAATATTATATATATATAAATATAAACTTCTACCCTTACCCTTTTTACCCTGCGGAAAATTGGACTGTCAGTGTCAGCGTCAGCAAATACCATCTTTTTTCTTACAGAGAGGCGACCATATGAAACGCACGGCTGCCTCATGTCTTAGGAGATGATACCGTATGAAACGTACGGTATCAAGTCATAAGATAACGAGAAGTAAATCTTAGTTTTCTTCATTACAAAACTAAGATTTGCAGAAAACAGCCCCTTCACGCACACTGAAATTTGGTGGTTACAGAAAAAAGCAGTACTTTTGCAACCGTAATTACAAAAATACTGCTTTGTGAAAAGCACCTCGATTCTTTGCGAAAAAGAACCATCCCGCTTTGTGAAAAGCACCGCTCTTGTGAAAGAGTTTAAAGCTCCACTTTAGACAGAACCTTATCGGTAGCACCCGAAAGACTCGCTACGAAAGCACCAGCCTTGTCACCGGCCTGCTTCAGGAAAGCCTCATCATTCATCATAGAATTCATCAAGCCCTCAAAACTCTCATAGTTTTGAATCTCAAAACCACCACCCGACTTGAGCAAGCCCTGGGCTTCCTGGAACTTCTTGTTGTTAGGTCCAAAGATGACCGGCATATTCCATACTGCAGCCTCCAAAGTGTTGTGAATACCAACACCGAAGCCTCCACCTACATAAGCCACATCACCATAATGGTACATGCTGCTCAGCAATCCGAAACAGTCGATGATCAGCACGTCAGCCTGAGCTGCCTCCTCGGGAGTGGTCTGTGTGTAGCGCACCACCTTTTTGTCCTTTATCAGAGAAAGAATCTGGCGCAGATGATCCTCGCCTATGACATGAGGAGCTATCAGCAGACGCCAGTCCTTATGCTCATTGAAGAACGGAATGAATATCTCCTCATCAGGTGGCCAGGAACTGCCTGCCACAAAAACCTTATAGTCCTCTTTAGCAGGGATTTCTCCAGCAGCCAAAGCCTCTGCAACATGTCCCTTGCGGAAAGCATCACATATAGGCAACTGCTTGGCAGCCTCCTTGATCTGGAGCACACGGTCAAAACGAGTATCTCCCACCACGTCGACAGCAGTTATGCCAATACTTTCGAGCAGGCGCTTGCTTTCCTCGTTCTGCACGAAGAAACGGGTGAAGCACTTCAATACTCCGGCATAGCTCCTGCCATACCACTTGAAGAACACCTGGTCCTCGCGGAAGATGCTGCTCACACTGTAGGTAGGAATATTGCGATGCTTCAGAATGTGAAGGAAGTTTGACCAGAATTCATACTTGATGAAGAAAGCCATCACCGGGCGCACCAGACGCAGGAAACGGATGGCATTCAATCGAGTATCCACCGGCATATAACAGATAATGTCGGCTCCCTCGTAGTTCTTGCGCACCTCATAGCCCGATGGCGAATAGAAGGTAAGCAATATCTTGTACTGAGGGAAATCCCTGCGAATACGTTCCATGAGGGGACGCCCCTGCTCGAACTCGCCGAGCGAGGCTGCATGAAACCACACATACTGAGCAGTAGGGTCTACCTTCTGCTTGAGCAGTCTGAATGCTTCACGCTCGCCACGCCACATCTTGCGCACCTTATGGTCGAAAAGGCTCGCAATGGCTATGCCCCAGAGGACCAAATAAATGACTACGTTGTAAATCATGATACCGGAAGTTTGATTGACACTTTATCCTAACACTTCGATGGCCTTGCGCAAGCGCTTCAGGGTTTCCTCCTTGCCAAGGAAGGCTGAGATGTCGAACATGCCTGGGCCCTTGCCCTCGCCAACGAGTGTGAGACGGAATGCGTTCATCACGTCGCCAAGCTTATAGCCCTTGTCCTCTACCCATTTCATCACGACAGGCTCCTGTCCCTCGATAGAGAAATCTTCGATACCTTCAAGCACCTCTGCAAGCTCGGTCATCTGCTGAGCCGAATACTCCTTCCAGCGCTTCTTGGCTGTCTTGGCATCGTACTCGGTTGGTGGAATAAAGAAGAAAGAGCAAAGAGGCCACAACTCATAGACGAAGTTCACACGGTCCTTCATCATGTGCACAACCTGCTTCACACGATCCATCGTTTCCTCCACACCATTGTTGGCAACGATAGGGGCAAAGAGATTGGCTATTTCGTCATCGCTCTTCATCAGTATATACTCATGGTTGAACCAAATACCCTTTTTGAAGTCAAACTTGGCACCAGCCTTCGAGCAACGTGAGATATCGAAAGCCTTCACCAACTCATCGAGCGAGAAGATTTCCTGTTCTGTACCAGGATTCCATCCCAACAGAGCCAGGAAGTTGACCACTGCCTCGGGGAAGTAACCACTCTCGCGATAGCCTGATGACACCTCACCGGTCTTGGGATCGTGCCACTCCAATGGGAACACAGGGAAACCCAGACGGTCGCCATCACGCTTGCTCAGTTTACCCTTACCCTCTGGCTTGAGCAACAAAGGAAGATGGGCAAAACGTGGCATAGTGTCTTCCCAGCCAAATGCCTTATAGAGCAACACGTGCAAGGGAGCACTTGGCAGCCACTCCTCACCACGAATCACGTGGGAAATCTCCATCAGATGGTCGTCCACGATGTTGGCAAGATGATATGTTGGCAACTCGTCTGCGCTCTTATAGAGCACCTTGTCGTCCAAGATATCACTCATCACCTTCACGTCTCCTCGTATCATATCGTTGACATGAATCTCCTCACCGGGCTCAATCTTGAAGCGCACAGTATACTGCTTGCCGTCTGCAATGAGCTGGTCAACCTCCTCCTTGGAAAGAGTGAGCGAGTTGCGCATCTGCATACGGGTATGAGCATCATACTGGAAGTTCTGTATCTCGGCACGCTTTGCCTCAAGCTCCTCGGGAGTATCGAAAGCGATATAAGCCTTACCCGCATCAAGCAACTGCTGCACATATTTCTTATAGATGTCGCGACGCTCACTCTGGCGGTAAGGACCATGCTCTCCACCAAAGCTTACACCCTCGTCAAACTTGATACCGAGCCATTTGAATGACTCCAGGATATACTCCTCAGCTCCTGGCACAAAACGATGTGAGTCAGTATCCTCAATACGGAACACAAGCTCACCACCATGCTGGCGAGCAAACAAATAATTATATAAGGCAGTACGAACACCGCCAATGTGCAATGCACCCGTAGGACTGGGGGCAAAACGCACTCTTACTTTTCTATCAGTCATGTCTGAAAATAGCTATTTTTTAAATTTTCTGCAAAATTACACTTTTTTTTGCGATTTTAGCAGTTTTTTTTCGTATTTTCGCAGAGTAATCTAAAAATAGTGGTATAAAATGAGCATATTCAACAACACAGAAGAGAATTACTGGCGAAATCTCGCCACCAAGACCGTACTCGTATGTATCACCGTAGCCATCATCGTGTGGTTCCTGCCACGCAACGAGGGCAGAATGTATCGCTACGATGTAGGAAAGCCATGGATGTATGGATCGGTCATTGCCAAGTTCGACTTCCCTATCTACAAAACAGACGAGGCCATCAAGCACGAACAGGATTCCCTGCTCAAGCACTTCCAGCCTTACTACAGTCTCAACCCGCTTATCGAGAAAAAGCAGGTGGAGCGATTCCTGCACGACTACGAGCAGGGCATCAACGGTCTGCCCAAAGAATATGTGGGCATCGTGGCAAGACAGATGCAGGAAATATACCAGATGGGCATCATCAACACCAACGAATACAACAACATCTTCAAGGACTCCACCAGCATGATACGATTCGTGAGTGGTAAAAATGCCAAGAGTCTCAAGGTGAGCAGTTTCTACTCCACCATAGCTGCATACGAGCACATCTTTGCCAACGAGAAACTCGCAGCCCAGCGAGCCATCCTCTCACGGTGCAACCTCAACAACTATATAGAGGCCAATATCGTGTACGATAAAGAGAAGAGCGATGCCGAGAAAAACGATCTGCTGAGCAGCATTCCTTTGGCAAGTGGCATGGTGATGAGCGGACAGAAAATCATCGACCGTGGAGAAATCGTCAACGACTACACTTGCCGTGTGCTCAACTCTTTCGATAAGGAGATGAAGCGCAGAAGCTCCACTCAAGACGAAATCATGACCACCTTCATCGGCCAGATTCTCTTCGTGCTGATACTCGTCATGATGTTCACCTCCTACCTCACGCTCTTCCGCAAAGACTACTTCGAGAAGCCACGAAGCATCACCATGCTCTACACGATGATCACCCTCTTCCCTATCCTCGTGTCGATGATGATGAAGCACAACTTCTTCTCGGTCTATATTATCCCCTTTGCCATGGCTGCTATCTTCGTCAGGGTGTTCATGGATTCCCGAACGGCATTCATCACCCATGTTACGATGATTCTTATCTGTGCCGCAGCAGTAAAGTATCAGTACGAGTTCATCATCGTGCAGTTAGCATCGGGACTGGTGGCCATCTACTCGCTCCGCGAACTGTCCAAGCGGTCGCAGATATTCATCACAGCCATACTCGTCACCATTTCGAGTTGCATCGTCTACTTAGCACTTCAGCTCATGCAGGACAACCAGGTGTTCAACATCGACCCGAGCATGTACACCTATTTTATCATCAACGGCATCTTCCTGCTGCTCTCCTACCCGATGATGTACCTCATCGAGAAGATGTTTGGATTCATCTCCAACGTGACACTCTTCGAGCTTTCCAACACCAACAAGGGACTGCTCCGAAACCTGAGCGAGATAGCTCCTGGCACCTTCCAGCATTCCATCACCGTGGGAAACCTGGCTGCCGAAATTGCCAACCGTATTCATGCCAACAGTCTGCTGGTACGTACCGGTGCGCTCTATCATGACATCGGCAAGATGACCAATCCTGTATTCTTTACCGAAAACCAAGCTGGTGTCAATCCTCACGACCAACTCTCCGACCTGGAGAGCGCACAAATCATCATCAGCCACGTTACGGAAGGACTGAAGCTTGCCGAGAAATTCAATCTGCCAGGCATCATCAAGGACTTCATCTCTACCCACCACGGCACAGGACTCACCAAGTATTTCTATATTAATTATTGTAACGAGCACCCCGACGAGCAGGTGGACAAGGAGATGTTCCAGTATCCTGGTCCTAACCCTTTCACGCGCGAACAAGCTATTCTGATGATGGCTGATACTGTGGAGGCGGCATCACGTTCGCTCAAAGAATATACCGAAGAGAGTATCAGCGCACTGACCAATAAGCTCATTGATAGTCAGGTAGCAGGCGGTTTCTTCAGGGAGTGTCCTATCACCTTCCGCGACATAGCCTTGGCCAAGTCTGTACTCATTGAACGACTGAAATCTATCTACCACACCAGGATTTCCTATCCACACCTGAACAAGTAATATTTTTGCATAAAAGAAACGAGGGTGCGTCATTGACTGCTGACGCACCCTCACTCTTTTCATATCGATTTATCAATTAAGATTTTTTACTTCACAACAACCTTCCTCGCAGTTCCGTCGCTATACTTCACGATGTTCAAGCCCTTAACAGGAACAGCCAATCGCTGACCATCTGCAGAATAGCGAGATACCTCCTCAACATCAGTAGAGGTTGTAGTCTTGTCGATACCTGTTGCATCGAATTCTACTATATTCTCAAAGTAGCCAAATTCAGAGAGCCTGTAATTATCATAAGTTCCCTTAGGTACATAAAGTGTACATTTCCTGGAAGCACAACCTTCGAATGCATAACGACCTATTCTTGGTACTTTCTCTGCATATACATATATACTCGTTAATCCGCTACAGTAAGAGAATGCGAACTCGCCTATTGAAGTAATACCAGCAGGAAGGGTTAAACTCGTTAATCTGCTACAGCCAGAGAATGCGTACTTGTCTATTGAGGTAATACCAGCAGGAAGGGTTAAACTCGTTAATCCGCTACAGCCAGAGAATGCGTACTCGCCTATTGAAGTAATACCAGCAGGAAGGGTTAAACTCGTTAATCCGCTACAGCCATAGAATGTGTCATCGCCTATTGAGGTAATACCAGCAGGAAGGGTTAAACTCGTTAATCCGCTACAGCCATAGAATGCGCGACTGCCTATTGAGGTAATACCATCAGGAAGGGTTAAACTCGTTAATCCGCTACAGTCCAGGAATGCGTACTTGTCTATTGAGGTAATACCAGCAGGAAGGGTTAAACTCGTTAATCCGCTACAGTATGCGAATGCGCTAATGCCTATTGAGGTAATACCAGCAGGAAGGGTTAAACTCGTTAATCCGCTACAGTCAGAGAATGTGCTCTCGCCTATCTCGGTAATACCAGCAGGAAGGTTTAAACTCGTTAATCCGCTACAGCCATAGAATGCGTACTCGCCTATTGAAGTAATACCAGCAGGAAGGGTTAAACTCGTTAATCCGCTACAGTATGCGAATGCGTCATAGCCTATTGAGGTAATACCAACAGGAAGGGTTAAACTCGTTAATCTGCTACAGTCTTTGAATGCTTTCTCGCCTATTTCATCATTAGAAGTATAACAATTATCACCAGGATAATAACTATCCCCACCTTTTACAATCTTCGCCTCAGACAAATCTAATACAGAAAGCTTTCCTTCTGTACCATATCCCCGATTATCTCTTCCTGCCATCTCACGAATCATGTTCCAATCCGTACCATTTATCTCACCAATAATCTTCAGATTCGTAATTTTATACATCTCACTACTTGCAATCTTGTTAGGTAAAGTACCAGCCTTGTCCAAGTTGATTGTAATCTGCTTGGTAATCAAGTCGTCATTAGCTGCTTGAATTGATAAACAGCCAAGCAACATAAATACCGCAGTTAAAAGCTGTCCTTTAAATGTAAAATTTCTCATAGTTCTATTATTTTAGTTTATATTCTTTTGAAACATGTGTACAGACATAGTCAGCTATCGCTTTCCTCTTTGCCCTGTTCTACATCAAAGGGTCGTACCATAATCGTACTTTTTAATGTGAAACAATTGATTTATAAACAACAAGGAAAGTATGTTTAAACTCTGTTTGAGCAGAATGGGTATCTGTCTGCAAAGGTAAATAAAATATTTTAAATGTAACACCTTTTTCAGAATCTTTTTTGATACAAAGTAGCGAAAAAGATAAATGATCTCTTTAGCCTATAAAAAGTTCTGTTCCGCCCTTTGCAATGTCTGTTCAAAGGCTTTGAATGTCCGTTCAAAGGCTCTGAATGTCCGTTCAAAGGCTTTGAATGTGCGTTCAAAGGCTTTGAACGGACTTTTTATAGTTGTCTAAGAACAAATTCATAACAAACAGGAAACAATTTGTATGCTATTAAAGTAAAAACACATGGCTATAGGGGTGCTGAGTTGTTACTTGCAAAAGTTGGGTAATGTTACCAACTTTTGTCCCCCTATTTCTTATCCCGAACAGAAGTAAAACTCTGCACATATTTTAAAATCTGTGCAACAAAACCTTCTTTTTCTGTTAATATGTTTTAAATAAGCACACCTTTCCGTATCCAAATAGAACATTCTTCTTACCTTTGCGGACGTTTTTATTTAAAATTATTAAAATGAAGAAACTAAAATTAGTTTGTGTTGCCATTGCGATGGCCTGTGCAACACCTACATTGGCAGGTGGTTTGCTCACAAACACAAACCAGCACGTAGCATTCGACAGAATGATGAGCCGTGAGGCTTCAATCGGTATTGACGGAGTTTATTACAATCCGGCCGGAGTTGTATTCATGAGTGAAGGTCACCATCTCGCCATCAACTGGCAGTTGGCTTTCCAGACACGTACTATCAACAATGACTATGCTTTGTTTACCAACAATGTAAACAATCCCATCACTCCTCGTGATTTCAAGGGTACGGCTTTTGCTCCTGTTATCCCTTCTTTCCAGTATGCCTACAACAAGGGCAAATGGTCTTTCCAGGCCAGCTTCGCCCTCACTGGCGGTGGCGGTAAGTGTACCTTCGACGACGGACTGGGATCATTCGAGAAGATTGTAGCCGAGACTGCCATTGCAGCTTGCCAGTTGGCAGGTGCTGTCGACCAGGTGGCAGGTGCTTATGGTGTACCAGCCATATTCTCAAGCAACCAGTGCTTCGGAACTGAAGGTAAGTACAGCTACAACAGCTATATGCACGGACGCCAGTATTACTACGGTCTCTCTGCAGGTGCTGCTTACAAGTTCAGCGACAACTTCAGTGCCTTCTTGGGTGTTCGTGGTGTTTATGCCCTGACCAATTACTATGGTTATGTAGAGAACATTCAGGTAGGACAAATGCCTCTTTATATGGTACTCAACCCAGCTAAGGAAAGTTCTGCCAATATCGAGTTGAGCTGCGACCAGAGTGGCGTAGGCTTCACTCCTATCATCGGCGTAGATTACAAGACCGGCCGTTGGAACTTCTCTGCTAAGTATGAGTTCAAGACCCGTATACGTCTGAAGAACAAATCAGTAAATCAGATACCAAGTATCGGCAACCTGCCCGACAATCTGCGCAATGCCTACATCGCTAATGGTGTGCCAGAGGCTGCTGCAGACGCTATTCTGAGCAACCCAAAAATTCAAGGAGCCATGGTCGCATTGAAGACTCAGTTTGACTCAAAGATAGACAAGGCCATTGGTGAATATGAGGACGGCAAGAAGATTGCTGGCGACATTCCTGCTTACTTGGCTTTGGGAGTAGGCTACAGCCCTGTAGATGCAGTAAGAGTAAACGCAGGTTTCCACTGGTTCGACGACAAGAATGCCACATCTTACAACAACCGCAACAAGGAGTTGAAGCGTGGTACTCTGGAGTATAATGCCGGTGTAGAGGTAGACGTCAACAAGAAGATCACTCTGAGTACAGGTTGGCAGAACACCAACTATGGTTTGTCTGACGAGTATATGGATGACAAGTCATTCGTTGTAAGTTCCAACTCCGTTGCCATCGGTGGTGTTTATCACATCAACAAGAAGATGGATCTCAACGTGGCTTACTTCCACACATTCTATCAGCACAAGAAGACTACCGAAACAGTACAGCTCACAGCAGACAGAAGCAAGAACTACTCTTCTGACTATACCCGTAACAACAACGTCTTCGCAGTTGGTCTCGACATCAACTTCTAAGAGCAACATTCCAAAAACATAACTACATACAATCGCAAAAGGCTATCCCAATCTTTTGAAAGGGATAGCCTTTTTTATTTTTATGTTCATTGGCTCCATACAAAGACAAAATCATTGCCATCATATCAGTCTACATGGGGTCGACATCATAGTAAATCTGCAATGCGCCATAGCGAGGGTCCTTCGACATTTGCTCCTGGGCATATCTCAGATATTCTCTCACCTTTGCCTGATTGATGCCATTCTCGAGTTTGATAACAATCTTACGGATGTTCATGGTCTTCACCTTTGCCACCGCTGGCTTGTCGGGTCCAAGGACCCTGTCGCCAAACCAGGAGCGCAAAGTCTGTCCCAACTCCATACTCGCCTGATGGCATACCTGCTCGTGCTTATGCTTCAGGAAGACATAGACAAGATGGTAGAAAGGAGGATAATGGAAAGCCCTTCGTTCCTCCAACAAGTCTTGGTAGAAGCCTGTATAATCGTTATGAACCACCTGCGAGATGACAGGCAACGTGGGCGACTTGGTCTGCAATATCACCTTGCCTCGCTTGCCCTTTCTCCCGGCCCTCCCGCTCACCTGAGCCATCATCATAAAGGCATGCTCGTAGGCTCGGAAGTCGGGATAATTGAGCATGGAATCGGCATTCAGTATGCCCACCACACTCACCTTGTCGAAATCCAGTCCCTTGGAGATCATCTGGGTGCCAATGAGCAGATTGGTCTTACCCGACGAGAAATCATCTATCAGCCGCTCGTAAGCATTGCGGGTACGGGTGGTGTCCAAATCCATACGGGCGATACGAGCCTCTGGAAAGATATCCGTCAGTTGGTCTTCGATGCGCTCGGTACCCAGACCTCGCCCCATGAGTTCTGTACTTCCACAGTTGGGGCACTCCACTGGCACAGGATAAGTATATCCGCAATAGTGACAGGTGAGCAGGTTGATATTCTTATGAAGTGTAAGCGACACATCGCAGTTCTTGCACTTAGGCACCCATCCGCACACCTTACATTCCACCATCGGTGCAAAACCACGACGGTTCTGGAACAGAATGGCCTGCTCGCCATGCGACAAAGCCTCGCGTATGGCTGCTAAAAGTTGAGGAGAGTAGGCACCAGTCATCATCTTGCGATGCCGCAAATCCTTTACATCCACCACCTGGATTTCGGGCAACTGTATGTCCTTGTATCGGGTTTTGAGTTCCACCAATCCGAACTTGCCTTCCTGCGCATTGTAATAACTCTCCATAGAGGGTGTGGCTGTACCCAAAAGAACCTTGCAGTCGGGATACATACCTGCCAACACAATAGCAGCACTGCGGGCATGATAGCGGGGGGCTGGGTCTTGTTGCTTAAAGGATGTTTCGTGTTCCTCGTCGATGATGACAAGTCCGAGATTCTGAAAAGGGAGAAAGACTGCACTTCGAGCCCCAAGAATAACATCATAGGGATGGGCCGACATCTGTTTCTGCCATATCTCCACTCGTTCGGCATCGCTATACTTGGAATGATAAATGCCAAGACGATCGCCAAAAACTTTGTGCAGACGTTCCATGATCTGTACCGTGAGAGCTATCTCGGGCAGAAGATAAAGCACCTGCTTGTGATTGTCAAGAGCCTGCTTGATGAGGTGGATATACACCTCGGTCTTGCCACTCGAAGTCACGCCATGAAGAAGCACCACATTCTTCTTCATCATCTGAAGGAGAATCTGGTTGTAAGCTTCCTGCTGGGCTATAGAAAGTGGTTTGATCTGCTCGAAGTGACTCTCACCTGAGGTATTCAGTCGTCCCACCTCCTCCTCGTAAGTAAAGAGGATGTCGCGGTCGATGAGCGATTTGACGATGGCAGAAGTGCAATGAGCCTCATTCATCAGTTCTTCCTTGGTGACCTTCTTGATGCCTTCGCGAGGCGTATCGTTCTCTAAACTGTCCCAATGGGAAAGGCTGAGAAATGTAGTAAGGGCTTTAGATTGCTTCAGGGCACGCTGCAACATGTTAAGAGCCACATGCAGGGAAGCTTCGTTGCGGTATTTGCTCGTAAGCTCCACATACAATTCCATCCTGGGTTTGAACTTCTCTGCAGACTTCATGCCTGCAGGCATTGCGGCATTATATACATCGCCCAAAGGTGACATATAATAGTTGGATATCCACGACCATAACCTGTACTGTCGGTCAAGAAGTGTGGGAGTAGCATCCAGCACCTGCTCTATCGGCTTGACCTTAAAGGACGGCTTCTCCTGATGCACCTTTACCACCATGGCAATGTACTTCTTACTCTTGCCCAATGGCACAAGCACCCGTTTACCAAAAACAACACACCCTTCCATCCCTTCGGGGACAGAATAGGTAAACATGCCAGGTAGCGGCAAGGGCAATATGACATCGACATACTTCATACCCTGCAAAGGTAACAATAAAAAAGCAGATACCCAACATCAGGTATCTGCTTTTATATATTTTAATATGTATCTCCTATGCTTAGAACCAATAACCAAGAGCTATCTGCCAAGTGTTGTTTCTTCCCTTCACGACAACAGGATTACCATTGGCATCAGAAACTCCCATATCCATACTGCCGGACTTGTTGCATTCAATGTTGTAATTGACTGAAGCCTGCAGATGGCTCAACAAAGTTACACCAGCGCCCACATTCACACTGAAGTTTGCCTTTTTCAAGGAATAGCTGGTGGATTTATCCCATTTGAAATTCTTATTTCCTACATTGATTCCCCACTGCGGACCTGCAAAAAGGAAGATATTAGCCAGACTGCTCAGCCCAAAACCATAACGGACATTCACAGGAATATCAATGAATTTTTGTGTAACTGTGGTTGAATTATAAGTTCCGCCCACAACATCGTCGGCAACTTTCACCTTAGCCTCCTTCTGATCATATAAAGCGGCAACGTCAAAACTTAAGCCTGTAACAGGCACTGTCACCTTAACCATAGGACCAAAGAAAAATCCTGCACGGTTTTCCGCATCCCAGTTGTCTCTACTGAGCTTCAAATTGCTGACATTCAAGCCACCCTTTACACCTAACTTAATCTGTGCCTGAGCAGGATTAGCAAAGAAGAGCGAAACCGCCAACACAATAAATGATAATACTTTCTTCATACCTTATATTATAAACCTATTATTAATGACGCTGACGACGAACCGAAACTCGGGCTGTACTGGATCCTGACGAACCGGAACTGCGCTGACGACGGGTCTTGACTGTAGACGAAGAACCAGAAGTTCTGCTTCTGCGATTCTTCTTCACACCCTTCACGCCCTTCGCATTTTTCTTGTCGGCATTGGCAATACTGTCAAGAGAATCTTTGCGCGCCTGATCGCCCCAGATATTCTTCTCGAAGGCAGCCAGTTCTGACTCTATCTTCTTCTGCTCCTTGCTCAGAGCTGAATCGGTAGGACAATATTGAGCCAAGGTTTTACCCAACATATTGGTCGTCTTGTATATCTTGCCCTTATACTGGTTCTTGACAAAATAATCGTCTATACTCATCATGGCAGCATTATTGAGATTGCTCGTCATTATCTGCTGCTTGGAGAGATAGGGAGCAAGGTCAGAATACTTCATCCAGAAGAGAGGATACTTGGTTCCGGCATCACCAAAATCGTCTTCACGTGTCATAATAGGACACAAGGCGATTACCTTGGTATGGAATGTGGCGGTATGCTGGTCGTAGTATGTGGCTTCTTTCACATAGTAAGACTTTACCTCACGAGAAGGAATATCACTGTCATCGAGGGTCAAAGCTCCATTCTTTCGTTCATAATAGATGTGATAATTATCCATGAAGGCCTTAGGCACAACACGATCCTCGTAGTTGAAACTCTCATGACCATCCAAGCGATACTGGTAGGCACGAACACGACCGCTCAACATCAGCTTGAACATATAGGTAAAGAGATTCATCTGACCACCGACAGGCTCCACAGGATAATACAATGGTGCATTGGCATCATCATTTAAGTCGAGCTCACGATAGATATCACGTCTCCATACCACATCGTCGCCCATGGTGGCCGATGTAGGGAACATTATCTGCGCACGAGTCGTCATGTTGTTGGCATTCGACTGCTGCTTGGCTTTCTGCTGTGCCTGTCTACGAGCTTCTGGCTGGGCATTCGCACCGATTGTCAGCCCCGCAAGCATCAATAACAAAAATATCTTTCTCATTATAATATCTTTATTTCTAAACAATAAGATTCTTCACTCTTTGCATTTCTCTACCTCACAATCACCTCCATGGCTGCAGGGAGGTTACGGGTAATTCCATCAGGCCCCACAGCCTTGATGTGAGAGATATAGAAACGACGGTTTCTCGACAGTCTGCGGAACTCCTCACGCTGACGCTCAGAGAAATTGGCTCCAGCCGAAGCCAAAGGTACTGCATTACCCATATTGTCGAAGAAAACAGTCTCAAAACTCAATACACGGAAAGGAATATCCAATAATCCGTCATCAATTGCCGCATGAATACCTGAAGCGCCCATCAGGGAAGCTTTCGACAAGGCGCCACCACGGAAGCGGTTGGTACCCAAAGCCAAGTAAGCTGTTGGATCGGGTAGTTTCCTTACATGGAATACAAATGGAGGCATCGTTCTCGTCTGCCCCTTGTCACGGGCTGTAACATGTATCGTCACGTCCTTACCCACTGCTGATGGTACTGCCACAAAACGTCCGTTGCCCTTCGATATAAACGAGCCACCTGTCATGGTTGCAGATACAGCATTGGCAGGAACTCCTGGCACACTGATGCTGACAGGGTTTTTGAAACCTGCATACAATACATTCATCATATCTGCTGCCACTGTGGCAGTATTAGGTGCAGGAATTACAGTATACTTCTGCAGGAAGTTTCGACGCATCACATCGCCTCTGGCATTCTGCATCAGGATATAGCCACCAAACTGGTGCTCACCAACTCCACCTGCTGTGAACGAATACTGACCATGAGCAGTGTTCACTCTCACTCCATTGACATAGATCTCAGGCTGCTGAGTTGTATCGACTGCAGCCATCACGATGTTGGCATTGAAACGCTCGCCAGGATAAAGAGTTGTCTTCTCGGGAATAACAAAGGCGTCAAGCTTGTTGACTCTTATATCTTTCATGTCGATATTGGAAACCAAGGTATGCAACACTTCACCCTCGGCATAACGAACATCGCTCTGCAACTTAGACAACAAAGTAACGGCTGCTGCCACGGGCATATTCTCAAACATGTACTCCTGCCAGTTCTTGCCCAAATTCTTTGCATCCTTAGGCACACGGGTAGAAAGATTGCTCTGGATGATTTTCTTCTGATGTTCATCGGTGACCATCATCAATATACGATCACGATAGCTGTTGATGGCACGATATAATTTGCCACCCTTACCAGAACCAGGAGCCAGCATCACTATACCTGCCGCCTCAAGATTATCCTTATTCTCTATATGCAATACATCTCCATCGCTTCCATCAGCTTCACGCACGATGGCTTCCTTCAGCTGCTGGGCAAAGTTGTAGAGCGAATCGCTCATTTCCTTAACCTGTGTCGCCTTCTCAAACCATGCCTTTACCTTGGCAGGATTCTGCTTCATCTGATCAGCAAAATTACTATATAAGGCAGCATTCTCAGCAGAAGAGTTGGCTGTTGTACGGTTCAGACTCTCCTCTACTATAGAAAATCCATTGAGCACCTCGGTCGAGATGTTCAATGCCAGCATAGCCATCAAGACGAGATACATCAGGTTGATCATCTTCTGGCGAGGCGATATAGGTCTTTTCTTTATTGCCATTCTTTAATTTGCTTATTTCACTTGTTTTCTCCCTCTTCGTCCGTAGAGAGAGTTCGTATCTCTATGCTTTTTAATCTTCACTCACATGGGGTGCGGCTGCCCTCATATTGACAGTCATCGCCTCAATCATACGAGTATAGATCTTGTTGAGTTGCTCTATCTGCTGAGCCATCTTGCGACTCTGCTCATTTATCTGGTCGATAGTGCCAATTTGCTGACTGGCACCCTTCAACTGCATTTCATAAACCTTACTGATACCGGTAAGAGTACGGTTCAGATTCTCCATCTCCTCGCTGTCACGAGTAAGTCGGTTGCTCTGCTCATTCACCTTCTCCAAGGTCTCTACCAACTTTTTCAACTCTTCCACATAGTTGCTTTGAGCCTCGGCCATCTCGGGAGTAGTATTCTGCTGACTTCCTATCCAGACACCATTGGCTACAGACTGCTGCGTGCTATCATCACTGCCACAGGCCACTGTCTGAACAGGCTTCTCGAGAGAATCGCTTACCTCAGGAACTTCCATACTGATAGTTGATGCAGAAGAAGAGGCCTGAGGATTGCCTACGACAACGACAGAAGGCTGAACATTACCAACAGGTGAAGCCTGAGAGGAAGCAACACGTCCTTCTTCATAGGTCACCTTACCTGTCTCAAGATATTCCTCAGTCACATGAGTAGGGATATCTCGCCCGTCAGCAGTCTTGTCGAAAGGACGGTCGAAGGCGGAAAGAAAGAATACCACGACCTCGGTTCCCATACCAAGGAACATCATGAAATTAGCTCCAGGCAGGTGGGTCAACTTAAACAACGCACCAGCAATAACGACAGAAGCGCCCCAACTGTAAGCATAGTTCAGAAAGGTCTGACCAGGCACACTGTCCATCCATCTTTGCAGACGGTATACGATATTGAATTTACTATATTCGCCCATGGCTATTATCTCCTTTTCTTTGTTTTTATTGTTTTTTGTTTAGCACTCGATGTGGTAGCAAGACTTCTCACACATCTGAATCCTATATATGACCGTGGTTGATTCTGATATTCCCAAGAACGCCATGCCGAACGGATAAATGACTCTGGATCTTTCCATGACCCTCCGCGTACACTCTTCTTTTTCAGACGATAGGGATCTTCCTTGGCTGCATTGTAGACAAGAGTAGGATTCAGGTCATTCATTGCATCAACTCCAGCCTCTGTAAATACTGTGCTGGTCCATTCTGCCACATTACCGGCCATATCATACAAACCATTGGAATTGGGTGAATATATAGCCACCTTGCTGGTTATCAGATTGCCATCCTTGGTGTAGTTACCACGATCGGGTTTAAAGTTGGCATAGAAACAACCATCGCCGTTCTTTACATCCTTGTTGTCCCAGGGAAACTCGTTCTGATCCTTGCCTCGAGCGGCAAACTCCCATTCTGCCTCAGTAGGGAGACGGTAACGCTGAACGAACCTTGCCTCAGGGCCTAAGCCTTTCAGCAGATAATCTGTACGCCATGCACAGAAGGCATTGGCCTGTTCCCAGGTAACACCTACTACGGGATAGTCGTTATAAGCTGGATTGCTGAAATAGCTTCTCAGATAAGTCTCATTGTCTGAGTTTCTGAAATCATTGACCCAACAAGTAGTATCGGGATATACATTAACAATGTAGGTGTTGAGGAAATCCCAAGGACCCGACAACTGACGGTTAATGGTTTCACTGACGATTTTTCCTTCATCATCCACATAAGCTGTATCCTTGGATATCATCACCACCTCGTTTGGATCAATATTGATATCTGTATTCAGGTTTCGCTCCTGTGGATTGATACGGTTGCGACGCAAAGCCGCAGCTGTATAGTCATAAATCTCATATTTATAGTTCAACTGGCGCCAGTCTATCAATTTCTCCCCCGTAACAGGATTGACAGCATAAAGACTCTCTATCGCCCGCTGCTCATCTTCGTTAGGTTTCTTGGGAAGTTGTTTCTTCCAGTTGACACGCGGAGTTACAGGATTACCCTGCTTGTCCTCAGTAATCATATAGGTTTCATCGCCACCATAGGCGGGATCTGCCAAACGGGTACGAAGAATAGAATCCCTCACATAGGATACAAACTGCTTGTACTCTGAATTTGTGATTTCGGTATCATCCATCCAGAAACCATCTACAGAAACTTCCTTGCGAGGTGTTTTCTCTCCCCACAGCGAATCTTCTGTTTCTAATCCCATCTTCAGGAATCCTCGATTGATTTTTACCATTCCATAAGGTGCTGGTTCTGCAAAATTCCTTCCACCGACGCCCACTACCTCACCGCCTCTACCGGAGACCGAGGCTGACTTGGCTCCAAAGCATCCAGTTAATGCCAAGAGAGCTACTGCCGAACAGAGGGATAATATACATTTCTTCATATTCATGTTTGCTTATAATATTCTTACGCTTTTGTGCTTGTTTCTTCCTTTTTTAACAAGATTGATATCGGTCTGATAACCTACAAAGAGTTCGTGGCTACCATTACCTGGTGAGATGGCTGAAGTATAGAACTCATAGCTATAACCTAACACAACACCATGAAAACGGCCACCTATGAGGCCAGTCACAGAATTGGTGGGACTATAAGAGACGCCTCCATAGAGCATCTTCTTCTCATGAGTATACACCAGACGACAACTAACATCTCCTCGCCAAGCTACTCCGTCATACTTCACAAGAGCAGAAGGCTTCACTGATAAAAACGGATTTCTCAACTTAATATTGTATCCTCCAGTCAAATAATATACCGGAGAGATGTCTATTTCATTGGTTTCACCTAACTCTATCTTGGGAGAAGTGAGGTGCTGGGCAGAAACGCCTACGTACCAAGCGCCATGCATATAGTAAACACCTGCACCAATATCAACAGAATTTCCATTTACATTAGTCTTCGGTAAAGCAGGGTCGTTGCCTTCCTCTACATCCACCTTGCTTCCATCGAAACTTTCAGAGATAAAACCTGCCTGTATACCTGCACTCAACATTCCACCAAAAAGTCTTCGCTTGAAGGCATATTGGGCTGCCAGGCGCTGATGGGTGAAAAGGCCTATCTGATCGTTCATCAGTTGAAGACCTACACCATGATAGTTTTTCAAAAGATAAAAAGGCATGTCAGCCGATACATACATTGTTCGTGGGTTGTGTTCATAACCTGCCAGGTCTATGGCATAAGCGCCCGTTACGTTCAATTTAGCCTGTTTTCCAACTGAAGCTGGATTAAAAGAAGGCTCCATATCGAAATAATGACTAAACGAAGGATCGTACTGAGCATTCACAGACAGAACACCCAGCAACAGGACGTATAATATAATGAGACGTTTCAACACAATTAAATAACGAAATAATACGATTTTTATTGTATATAGGCAATATTCGATTTATCACATATCATTATAAGGTAAACTGAATAATAATAACCATCCTAAAGATAGAATACCTTTTTATAGTAACAACATGTCTTATATACCTATTTAATATATATTATATACGGGAAACACAAGATACTACAAAGTGCAAACGATAAAGGCTGCCCAAAATGAGCAGCCCTATCATCGACTTTTTAATATTCGTCGTCATTCCATAAGAAGTCATCCTTTGAAGGATAATCGGGCCAAATGTCCTCAATGCTTTCATAGACATCACCCTCATCTTCTATCTCCTGCAAATTCTCCAGAACCTCCAGAGGCGCACCCGAACGAGTTGCATAATCTATCAACTCTTCCTTTGTAGCAGGCCATGGTGCATCTTCAAGCTTCGAAGCTAATTCAAGTGTCCAATACATAGCTGTCTTTTTTTAGATTTATATTTGCGTGCAAAAGTAATAAAATATATTTTATCTGCAAGCATTTGGAGCATTTTTTCTTAATAAAACAGAAGAATAATGCAATTATTACATTATTTTATCCATATTTACCCACAATAATCAAAAATTCACCTCATAATGCTGCTTGTAAACGGACTTATCGAAAAACACAATGCCACAATAATATAGATGGTAAGTAATACCGACATGTACATCAGCCTGAAGTTTTTTCCACAAAGCACGATTCTTATTGTTAATACCATTAACTACCAACAAGGTTTGAGATGTGCATTTGGTCAACAATTCATCAAGCACATCAGCTGCATATTCCAGGTCAACCCAAATCAGTATGCGGTCCGTGTTCGGAACGCAACGAATTGCACTTTTTTCCAAGAATTCAGAAATCGCACCTGACTTCATACGATGAGATCCGGCCTGAGCATACTTCAAAAACTGAGGTTGATCACAGTAACAGATATCTGGCTGCCAAAAATTAGCTAAACGAAAGAACAGCCTCCCCAACTTATGTTGATGTTTGGACAACATATTCATATGCTCCTTCAATTCTTCATAAGCATAATAAGGATAATGCTCATTTATGACGTAACGGATAAACCGATACGCCGAAGGAGACTGAACACCAAAACCGCGACAATGAGTACATCGTTTCAGCCAAATCCATGAAGATTTCAAAAAATAAAGCATAATCACTTAGAATGAATAACAAATATATAATTTCAAAATTGAAATGTCACAAAGATCGGTGTAAACCCCAAAAGAGATACACCAAAGAACGGACATCACTCATATACAGAATGAACCAAAGATTAGAACGAATCAAAGATCAAAATGTGACAAAGTATGGATGCAAAGATACAAAAAAAACCTCAATTATCAAAAGATAACTGAGGTTTCTTATAAAAGGAGGCGGCTACCTACTCTCCCGCATTGCATTGCAGTACCATCGGCGCAAGTGGGCTTAACTTCTCTGTTCGGAATGGGAAGAGGTGGGACCCCACCGCAATAACCACCTGATAA
>NZ_JARJVV010000018.1:0-72283 GCF_029348455.1 Segatella intestinalis | reverse complement strand
TTGGCTGGATTATATAAGGACTATGACATGAGAAAGGGCATACCTTGAAAGAAAGATAGTTCACCTTAACACCCATTAACCAAATATCCTAACTTGATTCCTGGGTGCAAAGGTAAAAGAAATACAATGAAGAGACTAAAGAAATAGCATGGGACATAGAAACTCCTGATTAATTACAATAATTTATCATGAGATTTTTCAGATGGCTGAAAAGTCTGTTGAATACAGACATTACCCCCAAAAAACAACAAGAAGTAAGTAACACAATAATAAATAGAAGAACAATGGCAAGAAAAACCGTTATTTCCAAAGTTGTTGAGGAAAATGCTCAGGATGGTGTCATTGAGTTTCCACAAAATAGGACACTCTATGTAGACCAGTTTACTGACGCTGCTCCCAACACCGATGAAGACCGAGAAGGCTTCAAAGCAAAAAGCATGAAGGAAGTTTTCGAACATTTCCAACCATCAAAAGAGGGCGTAACCCTCTCTACGGAAGAAGGTGGTGCTGTATATGAAGATTTCCAGTTTAAGCAGATGAAAGACTTCGAGGATGAGCAGCTTATTGCTCAGAGTGAGTTGCTTAGTGGAAAAAAGTCAAAGATTGACGCATACAATTCTGTAATTCGTCAGTTGGAGAAGAACAAGACATTGCGTAACGCATTGAAAAATGATGCTGCGCATGAAGATTTGAAGAATGCGTTAAAGTCTCTCCTTGCAGAGCTTGAGGACGCAGATTAACAACTAAAATTGATTATTATTATGGCAGTAGAAGAACAGAATTTGGCATCTTCGTCCGCCGGAATGGAACTACAGGAAAGACAAACTGTAGCAAATCCTGCGGAACTCCTTCAGAAAAGCCTGTCTGGATTGGATAAATTTGGAGGCTTCCAGTTGTTGAAGGGACTTATCAAAGGTGTTGAGAATATGGATTCTCGTAGAAAAGCCATCAAGAATGTTTTCTTGAACGATAGTGCATACGAGGATGCGAGAAACAGATTGAAGAATGAACTTTCCCTTTGGGTTGAGATTCTTGAATCTGGTGGTAAAGACCCAATGGAGATTGTTGACTCTTGTAAGGAAGAGTGTCAAAAAGCGGAAAGAAATCTCAGCGAGAATTTGTTCTGCATTCATGACGAGATATGCCATATGCGATTATCTGCTGCTTGTCATTGCTAAGAAGGTATATCGTATTGATCAAAATCTTTATATATTATCGGCCGCCATTGGTAAAGTCCTCTTTGAAAGGAAACCTTTAGGTGAGCTATTTGTTAAACCCAAACGTCCTCAGAATGACTACGATAATAGTCAGTTGACCTTATGGGAAGATTTCTTTGGACAATATTATTGCTTAATCCAAATGAATATTATAAATTTAGGAATTCTTGCTCACATTGATGCAGGAAAAACTTCCGTAACCGAGAATCTGCTGTTTGCCAGTGGAGCAACGGAAAAGTGCGGCCGTGTGGATAATGGTGACACCATAACGGACTCTATGGATATAGAGAAACGTAGAGGAATTACTGTCCGGGCTTCTACGACATCTATTATCTGGAATGGAGTGAAATGCAATATCATTGACACTCCGGGACACATGGATTTTATTGCGGAAGTGGAGCGGACATTCAAAATGCTTGATGGAGCAGTCCTCATCTTATCCGCAAAGGAAGGCATACAAGCGCAGACAAAGTTGCTGTTCAGTACTTTACAAAAGCTGCAAATCCCGACAATTATATTTATCAATAAGATTGACCGTGCCGGTGTGAATTTGGAGCGTTTGTATATGGATATAAAAACAAATCTGTCGCAAGATGTCCTGTTTATGCAAACTGTTGTCGATGGATCGGTTTATCCGGTTTGCTCCCAAACATATATAAAGGAAGAATACAAAGAATTTGTATGCAACCATGACGACGATATATTAGAACGATATTTGGCGGATAGCGAAATTTCACCGGCTGATTATTGGAATACGATAATCGCTCTTGTGGCAAAAGCCAAAGTCTATCCGGTGCTACATGGATCAGCAATGTTCAATATCGGTATCAATGAGTTGTTGGACGCCATTTCTTCTTTTATACTTCCTCCGGCATCAGTCTCAAACAGACTTTCAGCTTATCTCTATAAGATAGAGCATGACCCCAAAGGGCATAAAAGAAGTTTTCTTAAAATAATTGACGGAAGTCTGAGACTTCGAGACGTTGTAAGAATCAACGATTCGGAAAAATTCATCAAGATTAAAAATCTAAAGACTATTTATCAGGGCAGAGAGATAAATGTTGATGAAGTGGGTGCCAATGATATCGCGATTGTAGAAGATATAGAAGATTTTCGAATCGGAGATTATTTAGGTGCTAAACCTTGTTTGATTCAAGGATTATCTCATCAGCATCCCGCTCTCAAATCCTCCGTCCGGCCAAATAAGCCCGAAGAGAGAAGCAAGGTGATATCCGCTCTGAATACATTGTGGATTGAAGACCCGTCTTTGTCCTTTTCCATAAACTCATATAGTGATGAATTGGAAATCTCGTTATATGGTTTGACCCAAAAGGAAATCATACAGACATTGCTGGAAGAACGATTTTCCGTAAAGGTCCATTTTGATGAGATCAAGACTATCTACAAAGAACGACCTATAAAAAAGGTCAATAAGATTATTCAGATCGAAGTACCACCCAACCCTTACTGGGCCACAATAGGGCTGACTCTTGAACCCTTACCGTTAGGGGCAGGGTTGCAAATCGAAAGTGACATCTCCTATGGTTATCTGAACCATTCTTTTCAAAATGCCGTTTTTGAAGGGATTCGTATGTCTTGCCAATCTGGTTTACATGGATGGGAAGTGACAGATCTGAAAGTAACTTTTACTCAAGCCGAGTATTATAGCCCGGTAAGTACACCTGCTGATTTCAGACAGCTGACCCCTTATGTCTTCAGGCTGGCTTTGCAACAGTCAGGTGTGGACATTCTCGAACCGATGCTCTGTTTTGAGTTGCAGATACCCCAAGTAGCGAGTTCCAAAGCTATTACAGATTTGCAAAAACTGATGTCTGAGATTGAAGACATCAGTTGTAATAATGAGTGGTGTCATATTAAAGGGAAAGTTCCATTAAATACAAGTAAAGACTATGCCTCAGAAGTAAGTTCGTACACTAAGGGCTTAGGCATTTTTATGGTTAAGCCATGTGGGTATCAAATAACAAAAGACGGTTATTCTGATAATATCCGCATGAACGAAAAAGATAAACTTTTATTCATGTTCGAAAAATCAATGTCATTAAAATAATGGAGCGGTCAGGAAATTTCTATAAGGCAATACGGTTGGGATATATACTTATCTCCATTCTTATCGGATGTATGGCATATAATAGCCTCTATGAATGGCAGGAGATAGAAGCATTAGAACTTGGCAATAAAAAAATAGACGAGCTCCGAAAAGAAATAAACAATATCAATATTCAAATGATAAAATTTTCTCTATTGGGTGAAACAATACTGGAATGGAACGATAAAGATATCGAGCATTACCATGCACGGCGTATGGCAATGGACAGTATGCTCTGCCGTTTCAAGGCCACCTATCCAGCAGAGCGCATCGATAGTGTGCGCAGTCTTTTAGAGGATAAGGAACGACAGATGTTCCAGATAGTCCGGTTAATGGATGAACAACAATCTATTAACAAGAAGATAGCCAATCAAATTCCGGTTATTGTACAGAAAAGTGTGCAGGAACAGTCCAAAAAGCCAAAACGAAAAGGTTTCTTAGGCATATTCGGCAAAAAAAAGGAAGTAACTCCAGCAGTATCAACCACTATCCTTCATTCGGTCAATAGAAACGTAATCAGCGAACAGAAAGTGCAGGATCGCCAATTGTCGGAACAAGCCGACAGCCTTGCAGCTCGTAATGCAGAACTTAACAGACAACTGCAAGAATTGATTTGCCAAATAGAAGAAAAGGTACAAACCGAACTGCAAAGCCGGGAAAACGAAATAGTTGCCATGCGTGAAAAGTCATTTATGCAAGTAGGCGGTTTAATGGGATTCGTTCTTCTATTGTTGTTAATTTCCTACATCATCATACATCGTGATGCAAAAAGCATTAAACAATACAAGCACAAGACAACTGATTTGATAAGGCAACTGGAACAATCCGTACAACGGAACGAGGCACTGATAACGTCAAGGAAGAAGGCGGTACATACTATCACCCATGAACTGCGCACACCGCTGACAGCAATAACAGGCTATGCCGGACTGATACGGAAAGAACAGTGTGAGGATAAGTCCGGGCAGTATATCCAAAACATACTGCAATCCTCCGACCGTATGCGGGATATGCTTAACACTTTGCTTGACTTCTTCCGCCTGGACAACGGCAAGGAACAGCCCCGTCTGTCACCCTGCCGGATTTCAGCAATCACGCACACACTTGAAACGGAGTTCATGCCTGTTGCCGTGAACAAAGGGCTGTCCTTGTCCGTGAAGACTGGACACGATGCCATTGTATTGACCGACAAAGAGCGAATAATACAAATCGGGAATAACCTGCTGTCAAACGCTGTCAAGTTCACAGAAGAAGGCGGTGTTTCTTTGATTACTGAATATGATAATGGAGTTCTGACACTGGTCGTTGAAGATACAGGTACAGGCATGACAGAAGAGGAACAGAAACAAGCGTTCGGTGCGTTTGAACGTCTATCAAATGCCGCCGCAAAGGAGGGTTTCGGGCTTGGGCTTGCCATAATGCGTAATATTGTGTCGATGCTTGGCGCAACAATCCGTTTAGACAGCAAGAAAGGGAAAGGCAGTCGTTTCACAGTTGAAATTTCTATGCAGGAAGCTGAAGAACAGCTTGGATATACAAGCAATACACCTGTTTATCATAACAATAAATTCCATGATGTTGTCGCCATTGACAATGATGAGGTATTACTTCTGATGCTGAAAGAGATGTATTCCCAAGAAGGAATACACTGCGACACTTGCACCGATGCTGCGGCACTGATGGAAATGATACGCCAGAAAGAATACAGCCTGTTGCTGACAGACTTGAATATGCCCGATATAAACGGTTTCGAATTGCTGGAACTGTTGCGTTCGTCCAACGTGGGCAATTCACCAACAATCCCGGTGGTTGTGGCAACCGCTTCGGGCAGTTGTAACAAAGGGGAACTATTGGCAAAAGGCTTTGCCGGATGCCTGTTCAAACCGTTCTCCATATCGGAACTGATGGAGGTTTCCGACAGGTGTGCCATAAAAGCGACACCGGACGGGAAACCGGACTTTTCCGCCTTATTGTCCTATGGCAATGAAGCCGTCATGCTGGAAAAGTTGATAACTGAAACAGAAAAGGAAATGCAGGCGGTACGGGATGCAGCAAAAGAAAAAGACCTGCAAAAGCTGGATTCCCTGATCCACCACCTGCGCAGTTCGTGGGAGGTGCTCCGTGCCGACCAACCGCTGAATGTACTTTACGGATTGCTTCGTGGCGATGCTCTCCCGGATGGTGAAGCGTTAAGCCATGCCGTGACTGCCGTGCTGGATAAGGGAGTGGAAATAATACGGTTGGCAGAAGAGGAAAGGAGAAAATACGAAGATGAATAAGACAAAAATAATTGTGGTGGAAGACAACATCGTGTATTGCGAATATGTCTGCAATATGCTGTCACGGGAGGGCTACCGCAATATGAAGGCTTACCACCTCTCAACCGCGAAGAAACATCTGCAACAGGCAACAGATAATGATATCGTGGTTGCCGACCTGCGTCTGCCTGACGGCAGTGGCATAGACCTTTTGTGCTGGATGCGAAAGGAGGGAAAGATGCAGCCCTTCATCATTATGACCGACTACGCCGAAGTTAATACCGCCGTGGAAAGCATGAAACTCGGCTCGATAGACTATATTCCCAAACAGCTTGTGGAGGATAAACTTGTCCCCCTGATCCGTTCCATACTGAAAGAACGTCAGGCAGGACAACGCCGTATGCCTATATTCGCCCGTGAAGGTTCCGCCTTTCAGAAAATCATGCACCGCATAAGGCTGGTAGCCGCCACCGATATGAGCGTGATGATATTTGGTGAGAACGGCACGGGCAAGGAGCATATTGCCCACCTGTTGCATGACAAGAGCAAACGTGCAGGCAAGCCATTTGTGGCGGTAGACTGCGGTTCACTCTCCAAAGAGCTTGCACCGTCGGCTTTCTTCGGACACGTCAAAGGTGCATTTACAGGTGCGGACAATGCCAAGAAAGGATATTTCCATGAGGCGGAAGGCGGCACGTTGTTTCTGGACGAGGTAGGAAACCTCGCGTTGGAAACCCAACAGATGTTGCTCCGTGCCATACAGGAGAGGCGGTATCGCCCGGTCGGAGACAAGGCAGACCGGAATTTCAATGTCCGCATCATCGCTGCTACCAATGAAGATTTGGAGGTATCGGTGAATGAAAAGCGTTTTCGGCAGGATCTTCTGTACCGCCTGCACGACTTCGGGATAACCGTTCCTCCGTTGCGTGACTGTCAAGAAGACATTATGCCGCTGGCAGAGTTCTTCCGTGATATGGCAAACAGAGAGCTGGAGTGTAGCGTGAGCGGGTTCAGTTCCGAAGCACGTAAAGCGTTGCTGACACACGCATGGCCGGGCAACGTGCGGGAACTTCGGCAGAAAGTTATGGGTGCTGTATTGCAGGCGCAGGAAGGTGTTGTCATGAAAGAGCATCTGGAACTTGCCGTGACGAAACCGACCTCTACTGTCAGCTTCGCCTTGCGCAATGACGCGGAGGATAAGGAGCGGATATTGCGTGCGTTGAAACAGGCAAACGGCAACCGGAGTGTCGCCGCAGAACTGCTCGGCATAGGCAGGACAACACTATACAGCAAACTTGAAGAGTATGGACTTAAATATAAATTCAAGCAATCATAGCCCGTAATTCACTGAATTTGGCTATCTTTGCATAACATTTGAGAAAAACGGCGATTGGCAGGAGCTTTTCGCCGCCAACATATAGGATAAGACCGCAAGGCGTTTCAAGCGAAAATCTGGTAAATTGGAACTACGGAGACGATTGCGTGATGCTTATGCTATGCTTACGCATAGCGTGCATTCACGTACTCTCCGTAAAGGCTTTACCAGAGCCATCGCTTGAAGGTAGTGTGAATTGCACGCTACTTTTTTACCCTTGCCTAACGAAAGGAAACGATTATGGGTAAAGTTCAGATTCTCGCCGTACTGACGATGGACGGATGTCTTTCTTCAGAGTTATATGATAAAGCACATCAGGATTTGTGCCTTGACCGTTGCGGTCTTGATGAAATCAGGAAGAAAGCCTTTTACCGTGTGACACCGGACTATTCCATTTCAATGCTGCACGAATGGAGAAAAGACTGCACAAACATCCGTTACCTCGCGGAAGCCACACCGGACACGGCAGACTATATAAACGGACTGCTGCGGATGCACGCTGTGGATGAAATCATACTATACACCGTTCCTTTCATATCCGGAAGCGGACGACATTTTTTTAAGTCGGCTCTGCCAGAGCAACACTGGACGCTTTCCTCTTTGAAAAGCTATCCCAACGGTGTATGTCGCATTATCTATATCCTTGATAAAAAAGCAAGATAGCCAAAATGTGCGGCAAGCATACATTTCTATTTTCAGGAATAGAATAAATGTTCCGATTACAAACAATTTAAGTCGGAGATAATTTGTCCTTGTGAAAAAATACTGAATTTTATACCTCTGAAATCCAGCACTTTGTAAAATTGAGTGTTGGATTTTTTATTTTCTGCCGCGTTTTTTGCCAATTATATTCATGTGCGCACGCAGAAAACAAAGTGTAATTTTCAAAATTGACAGAACCATGAATTATTTCTTGCTGGCGGAAACCGACTTTTTCCGCCTGATAAACGAAGCCGGCGACTGCAATATGGAAACGGCATACACGGCTTTCGCCACCCAAGTGATCGAACTGTGCAACGGCGGCATGGACATGAACCTTACCGTCATCGCGCTTGCCTACATCGAAATCGAGTTGCAGCACCATCCCGTACGTAATCTGTCAGAAGAAAAAAGAGAGATTGCCGCCTACGTCAGCAAGGCTCTGTCTTTCGTAAGAAAGATGCAGAAATTCCTTGCCACGCCCCAAGTGCCACCACTAATATCCGCCAACAACGCAACAGAAACCACCGCCAGCCTTCTTCAATGGACGGGCAATGCCATCGACCTCGTGGAACTTATCTACGGCATAGACGTGATGGGCTGCATCAACAACGGCAATATGCCGCTCAAACAGCTCGCCCCACTTCTCTATAAGATATTCGGGGTTGATTCTAAAGACTGCTACCGCTTCTACACTGATATCAAACGCCGGAAGAACGAAAGCCGCACCTATTTCATTGACAGGATGCAGGAAAAACTGAACGAGAGAATGTTGCGTGATGAGGAGTTGGAGCGGATGAGAAAATAAAAAAATATCCATTACATATGAGAAGACAGGAATACTCGTATCCTGTCTTTTTATTTTCATTTAATTATATATTAATTAGCACAATATATGTGAGTTTTTCATTCCTATAAGGACAAATTTCAGAAACGTATGTCTGGTAAATTATTGAGTCATCATAGTATGAACATATATCATTACTAAAAACAATGAAACAACTTCCATAAGATTGTGGTTGTAAAAATCGCCATTTAATAGCCCGTTTTTTTTGTAAAATTCGCCAATTAAAAAAATATGATTATCTTTGCATTATATTTTATAAGGTATGGAAACAGTAAATAGAATACTTCAAGAGAAGATTACAGCACGAATCGCGCCCAATAAAGCAGTACTGATTTTTGGTGCTCGCCGTGTTGGTAAAACGGTAATGATGCGTAAAATTGTGGACAACTATTCAGGTAGGACGATGATGCTCAACGGCGAAGACTACGACACATTAGCACTATTGGAGAATCGCTCAATAGCCAATTATCGGCATTTATTGGATGGTATTGATTTGCTGGCTATTGATGAGGCACAGAACATACCACAAATCGGTAGTATTCTGAAGTTGATAGTTGATGAAATACCGGGAATAAGTGTCTTGGCAAGTGGTTCTTCGTCATTCGATTTGCTGAATAAGACTGGTGAACCGTTGGTCGGCCGCAGTACGCAATTTCTCCTTACACCATTCTCGCAACGGGAAATCGCACAGACGGAAACGGCACTTGAAACCCGCCAGAACCTCGAAGCGCGCTTGATTTACGGTTCCTATCCCGAAGTAGTAATGATGGAGAACTATGAACGTAAAACAGACTACCTACGTGATATTGTCGGTGCATACCTGCTTAAAGATATCTTAGCAATTGACGGCTTAAAAAATTCGAGCAAGATGCGCGATCTACTGCGATTGATAGCTTTTCAGTTGGGCAGCGAAGTTTCTTACGAAGAGTTAGGTAAACAACTCGGCATGAGCAAGACGACCGTTGAAAAATACCTCGACCTATTGGAAAAGGTCTTCGTTATCTATCGTCTGGGGGCTTATTCGCGTAACCTACGCAAGGAGGTTACAAAAGCTGGCAAGTGGTACTTCTACGACAACGGCATTCGCAATGCCATTATCGGGGCTTTCTCACCGCTGGCCATTCGGCAGGATGTCGATGCGCTGTGGGAGAACTACATCATCGGAGAGCGGCGCAAAGCGAACTTCAATGAGGGACTGCACAGGGAGTTCTATTTCTGGCGCACCTACGACAAACAGGAAATCGACCTGATTGAGGAGAGTGCCGACAGTCTTACCGCCTTGGAGTTCAAGTGGGGAAATAAAATGCCGGCCGCACCGAAAGCCTTCCAAGAAGCCTATCCCTATGCCGAGTTTCATGTGGTAAATCGGGAGAATTATTTGGAGTTCGTATAATCAATAAATTACGTATATGGAAACAAAACTACAATCCAAACAGCAATATCCGCGGTTTATCCAAAATAAACCGTGTGGTATTGACAAATTCGATGGAGGTTCGCAAGAAAGGTTGGCAAAAACTATTGCTCGCCATTTTTGTCAGAATGATTCATTGGATGAGGAATGTACTTTACCTCGAATTATCGGCATCGAAGGTATTTGGGGATCTGGAAAATCCAACGTGGTTAAAATGTTGGAACGTGAATTATCAGACGACTATTACTTTTTTGAGTATGACGCATGGGGACATCAAGAGGACTTGCAACGCCGCTCTATATTGGAATTGCTTACAAGCAAACTTATTGATGATGGTATCCTATCTGGAAATGCAACAATAAAAGTCAAAGGTGGAGGTACGAAAACCGTATCATGGTCTGAAAAGCTGAAATATTTATTAGCCCGTAAAACGGAGACCGTAACCGAAAAATATCCCCTTATCAGTAATGGTATGGTTGCGGCATTTTTGGTTGCAGTTTTAACTCCGATATTTACATTTATTGCGTATGCAGTAAAACCTACACCCACAACATGGTGGTTTTCTTTATTGTCTATTATCATAGCTGCACTGCCAGTTCTTATTGCATTGTGCGTTTGGAAATGGGCATATAGCAAAGATCATAAATATGGATGGAGTTATATGTTAGCTATTTATCAAGATAAAGTCGAAAAGGACGTTTGCTATGAGACTTTGAGCGAAGACGAACCAACGGTTTACGAGTTCAAAACATGGATGCAAGACATTTCTGATTTTATCAAGGAAAAAGGACAACGTAAATTAGTCCTTGTTTTTGACAACATGGATCGTCTCCCCGCTGAAAAAGTAAAAGGTTCCCTGAGTTAGCGTGATTTTCCTCCTACTCGATTTGAGTTCCATAATCTACACTTTGTTAGTTTTTGACTTTGTTGTCAATGATTATTGTTCAACAACAACTGTTTTTTTCTAACAATATACTATTTCTACCAAGAAAATACATAAAAGTTGTTGTAATATATGTAAATATTCGTCTTTGATGCTTTCTGCCATTATCTTTGCCGATTAAAATGTTAGTGCAAAGCAATAATGAAGTAATAGAAACGTAAAAAGTAAACAACATGGAACGCAAAGAACAGACCGGGCATATCTGTAGATGGATGGCTTTAGGCATCATGACTGCCATCGTCATCGTAGGATGTACCATTGTAATCGGCCTATTTGAATGGCGCGACAGAAAGGAGATTGAGTGTAGAAATGCAGAACTGCATCAGTGGCGAAAGAATGTGCATGACTTAAACTTGCACATAACGAAATTGTCACTGCTTGGTGAAATGGTTGCGGATTGGGACTCAACAGATGTAAATGAGTATCATTCGCTTCGATTGGAAGTGGACAGTATGCTTCAAGGCATCGCAGGTATCTGTCCGAAGAAAGATGCTGATACAATCTGCCATCTTTTTGCAGAAAAGGAACAGCTTCTTCTGGATATAAAGGATGCTATGCAGGAACTGAATGCCACTCAAGAAAAGCTGACCGCAGAAGTTCCAAGAATTGTAGAGCAGAATAAGACTGAAAGCAAAAGATTTTCAGCTATGCCACAGCAGGCAAAGCCAAAGAAGCGAGGTTTCTTCAGCAGATTGTTCGGCAAGAAAGAAAATGCAGTAACAACAGGAAACCGTTTAACCCAAACTGAAAAGATGCTCACCAACCTAAACCAAACGGTTGTTGCTAAACATCACCAGCAAAGCCGTAAGGTAGTGGAGATATTGGATAGTCTTGGAAACAGAAATGAAAGTATCAATAAGCAGTTGCAAAGAGTAATCAGCATAGCTGATGAGAATGTGGATAAAGGCATCAAAGTTCGTGAGCGACAAATCGCAGACTTGGAAGGCAATTATACCTATTATTATATAGGGATGATAGGATTGTTGATATTGGTGTTTTTCGTATTATTCCTATTGGTGTGGCGATTCGCATTCAAGACACGTAAGAGCAAGGAAGAAACAAGAAAGGTGATGCTGACTGTAACGCATGAGATGCGCAGTCCCTTGTCTGCCATCAAGGATTATGCTCGCAAGATTAGCGGACTTGAAGATGCTACGGATGAAAGCAAACGGTATGCCGACTTGATTGTTGACACATCGAAAGGCTTGACTTCTATGATAGACAGTTTCCTGGTTTACTCCAAATTAGCGAATGGAAAGGCGACCGTCAAGGAACGCCCTTTCCGTATGATGGACATTGCCGAGCAATTAAAAATGGAGTATGAGCCCTTTGCTGCGAAGAAACAACTGGAATTGAGCGTCAACAATAAGGCAGATGGTGTTGTCAATGGAGACAAGGAAAAGGTGCTTACAATAGGACGCAATCTGCTTTCCAATGCCATCAAATATACGGGAAAGGGTGAGATTGTATTATCCACAACCTATAAAGATGGTGTGTTCATGCTAAAGGTTAAGGATACAGGAACAGGATTGGACGACAAGCAACAAAAACAAATCTTCAAGGAATTTGCAAGATTGGGAAATGCGGTTACCCAACCGGGATTTGGCTTGGGGCTTTCCATTGTCAAGAACCTCGTTTCACTGATGAAAGGAAAAATCGATGTGTCCAGTCACCAAGGGCTGGGAAGTATCTTTACCATTAGTCTTCCTATGGCTGCAGCCGAAAAGCAGAATGTAGAACCAACTCAGTATAGAACGAAACGACAAGATTCGTTTACTGTCATTGCCATTGATGATAGCCATGTGCAACTGAGTACCATCCGTGAAGCGTTTGCATCAAACGGCATCGTATGTGACACTTGTAATAATGCCACGGATTTATTGGATATGATGCGCAAAAAATCTTATGATCTGCTGATAACGGATTTGAAGATGGCTGAAGTGAATGGTATCGAGATTCTGGAAATGATGCGTATGGTGAACGTGCGTAACTCCAAGACCATTCCTGTTGTCGTTATGACAGCAGCACCAAATGTGAGTGAGCAAGAACTGCTTGATGCAGGATTTGTCGCTTGTCTGTTCAAGCCGATGTCTGACAAGGATTTGATAAACACTGCAAGAAAGTGTGTGAATGGCAAGATAGCAGAAAAACAAATAGACTTTTCTATGTTGCTGACCTACGGCAATGAAAAAGAGACTTTGGAGAATTTCGTAAAGGAAATGACTGACACATTGGGCAGTATCCGTAATGCAGCCCAAGAGGAGAACCGCAAGAAAATGTCCGATGCCATTCACCACGCAAGAAGCTCGTGGATGATGGTACAATCTGACGAGTCTTTGAACCATCTCTTTGACCTGATTGAAGATTCTACATCATCAGACGACGTTATCAACCAAGCGGTTGAGGATGTTTTCGCACATGGTGAGGCAATCATCAAAGCCGCACAAAAGAAAATTGAGGAGGTAACAGCATGAAGAAAGTAATAATCATTGAAGACAGCCCTACATTTTGCAATATGTTGGGCAAGAAGTTGGAAGCGAAGGGATGGAAAACAATCTTATGCTACAATTACAGAGATGGTCTGAAAGCTGTGAGGGAATCCTCTGAATGGGATGTTGTCATTTCGGATATGCGCTTGGGGAATGATAACGGTATCGACCTGTTGGAATGGATGCGTAGTAACGGCTATCAGAATCCATTTATTATCATGACATCTTACGATGAAAGCATGAGTGCCGTGAGGACTATGAAATTGGGAGCAGAAGACTATATACCGAAGAAATTGTTGCTTGATGTAGTTTATGAACGTTTGGAAGAAATCATAGACAAGCAGAAACGACTCGTAGAGTTGAATAACAAGATTGTTTACCGCAAAAGTGAGAAGTTTCGCCGTATATACAAAATGGCAGAATTGTTTGCCAAAAGCGACATGGCTGTTATGATATTGGGAGACAACGGAACAGGCAAAGAACATATAGCGGAAAAGATACATCTGCAAAGCAAAAGAGCCGACAAGCCTTTTGAAGTAGTAGATTGCGGTACGCTTTCTGCGGAACTTGCCGTTTCCGCTCTCTTCGGACATGAGAAAGGAGCATTCACAAGTGCAGACGCAGCAAGAAAAGGTTACTTTGAATTGGCTGCTGGAGGTACGCTGTTCTTGGACGAGATAGGCAACCTGCCGAAAGACGTACAGGCGATGCTGCTGCGTGTGTTGCAATCCAAGAGCTACCGACCATTGGGAGCTACAAAAGATAAAGTGGCTGATGTGCGCATTATTGCCGCCACCAACGAAAACCTGCAAGAGGCAGTTCGGGAAGGACGATTCAGAAGCGACCTGTATTATCGACTTCACGAAGCGGTTATTGAGATTCCACGATTGCGAGATTGCAAGGAAGATATTATGCCATTAGCTAACTTCTTTCTGAAACTATATGATAGGCATACGGACAAAGAAATAAAATGTATCAGTAAGGAAGCGCAAAGGGCACTTGTAAGCCATACATGGCCAGGTAATGTGCGTGAGTTGAAATCATGTATCATGCGAGCTATGCTGTTATGCGAGAATGAGATAATAGATGTCGAGGACTTGCAGTTGTCACAATCGACATTGACAGAAGAGGCTTTGGACTTTGATGAACAAGAACGCAAGATCAATCGAGAGCGTATCTTGTGGGCTTTGAAGCAATGCAATGGCATCAAGCGTGATGCGGCAAAAATGTTGGAAATGAGCCATACTACATTCTATGCCCGTATGAAAGAGTATGGTATTCCTACTAATAAGTTGTAATGGTATAGGAACCGTGTAAGGAAGATTGGACGAGTGTCCGGTTTTCCTTACACTATTTCTGCTTGCAATTTCCTCGTGAAAATCTTATTCTCTTGATAAAGTTGCTGATTATCAGGAAATATCATCATCCTATTGTTTAGTTTGTCTTGGAATGGCATAGGTATTGGACTAATAAATGGTGTGCGCAAGAATACATCAAATTAGTACAAACCCATAAAAGAGACAGCAACATGGAATACAACATATTGATAGAGACTGATTTTTTCAACTTGCTGAATGCAGGTCATAAGAACAAAGGTGGTAACGCTTTGGAGAACTCATATCGTGAGTTTATCAAGGTTGTGGTTGATTTATGCAGCACCAACGTGAAGCAAGCGGTCTTTGCACTGTCATACGCAGAGACCGAGCTTGACTTTTATCTGTCAATGCCCCATATAAAGGATTGTTTGGGAACCGTAGGCTTGTATGTGCGCAAAGCAATTGCATTTGTCCGCAGAATGCAAGAGCATGTGGCAGCAACATATCATCTTCATGTGACCACATCCACTTCAGAAGCCTCTCCGCCAGTATCATCAGAATCAAAGCCATTTGTGAAATGGACTGGCAATGCCGTTGACCTTGTAGAAATGGTATATGGCATCTGCGTCATGGGAAGCGTGAACGATGGCGATGTGAAGTTCAAGGACTTGGCGCAAGCCATGTACCAGTTCTTTGGTATCAAAGCCAAGGACTGCTATCGTTTCTACACCGACATCAGAAGACGCAAGAACTATAGTCGCACCTATTTTCTGGACAAGATGCAGGAGAAGTTGAATGAGAAAATGCGGAGGGATGATGAATTGGAAAGAATGAGGAGATGAAAATGCATGAAGTTGGTATTTGGAATTTTTTCGTAGAAATTCAACAGAAAGTTAACAAAAAGTTTGGTAAAGTGAAAATAAAAGCATATTTTTGCAGATTAAATAAGTACATAACATTAAAAACAAGAAGATTATGGCAATAGAAATTAAAACAATACCTGTCCTTCATGGTGAGGCAGCAGCTCGTTTCGTTGAAGCGGCTGATGAGGCATTGGAAAAGCGTGGCTCCATTGACTTCTCCAAGCAAGTAGCCAAGGCACGTGCTATATTAAAACGTTCAAAACTGTACATTTAAAATGTTAGAGCAATGTGATTTTATGGAACTGACAGAGGAAGTCTTGCAGCAATGCAAAGGCTTCACTTGTAAGGATGAGGACATAACAGAGTTCTTCACCCAAGACTATGCTGACTATGCCTATCAGTTGCTTGGAAAATCATATTGTTTTGTTAAACCAGATACATCTGAAATAGTCTGCGCATTTACAGTCGCTAATTCGAGTGTAAAAGTAGATTCACTTCCTTCAAACCTTCGGAATAAGCTTAATAGAAAGATTCCGAATGCCAAGCGAAGACCGCAGTATCCAGCAGTGTTGGTTGGACAGTTGGCAGTAAGCGATTTATTCAGTGGGCATCATGTGGGAGATGAATTGTTGGATTTCATCAAATCATGGTTTATAGACCCATTGAATAAAACAGGATGCCGATATGTCATTGTTGATGCCGTCAACCATCCGAAAGTGTTTGAATATTATCAACGAAATGGTTTCAAGTTCTTGTTTTCGTCAGATGAAGAAGAATGGACCTTTTTGCATAACAAAGGTTTAGAGCAAACAACTCCGATAGAGCCGATGAAGACACGACTGATGTACTTTGATTTGATTTATCTTCGCACAAAATAACAAATAAAAGATAATGAGCCTCTCAAGCGAGCCGTAAGGCAGCATAATAGAGGGGCGTTACTTATTTTAGGCAGTAACGAAATCCATAGGGATACGTTGCTGCCTAAATTCATTTTATCAACTATTATTGTTTCTGTATCAAGTGCTTCAAATTCTCGTCAGCAGCGATGCGTTCCAGCTCGTCCTTGACAATCTGCTTGACGTCCTCCTTTATCTGATTGTAGTTGTCCTGAATAGCTTGCTTCATGCAGTCATTGCCATTGGTATCCTTGAAATCGTTAATGATAGGGATCGGCTGATAACGACTTTCCTCCCGTTTCACTTTGTCGGTGTCAACTACAATCTCGGCATGGAAGATCTTCTGCTCTATGCGCTCGGTGAAGTTATCGGAAACGGAGCCTACAAACATACCCTGGGTGAGTCCGCTAATCTTGCTCGGCGGAATGAGACTGTCCATCTGGGTATTGATGGATGTAGAGACATCCTGACGGTTGATGGAAATGGACTGGCGCTTTTGGAGCACTTTTCCAAAACGCTCGGATAAAGTCTTGGCGGTCTCGCCAACAACTTGTCCGCTGAAGATATTACCAACGGTATTGGTAACCACCTTTGCCTCCTTGTCTCCATAATCACGGACCAATTGCGAGAAGTCCTGGAAGCCCAAGCAGACGGCAACCTTGTTGCTCCGTGCCGTAGCAATCAGGTTATCCAATCCCTTGAAATAGATGGTCGGCAACTCGTCAATGATAACGGATGATTTGAGTTGTCCTTTCTTGTTGATGAGTTTCACGATGCGGCTGTTGTACAAGCCGAGTGCAGCACCATAGATGTTCTGTCGGTCGGGATTGTTGCCTACGCACAGAATCTTTGGTTCTTCGGGATTATTGATGTCGAGCGTGAACTCGCTTGCCGACATCACCCAATAGAGTTGTGGTGAAATCATTCGTGACAACGGAATCTTTGCGCTTGCAATCTGACCCGCCAACTGCTCCATCGCCCCACCTTGCCAGGCATCCATGAACGGAGATAGGTAGTTCTCCAGTTCGGGATAGCTCGTCAGTATCGGAAAGACATCCTCGTATCTGCGGTTAAGCAATTCGATGGCATGGGGAAAGGTACAATACTTCCCGTTCTTGTAGATGCGTAAGTACCAGATGATGGCTGCAAAGAGGATAATCGGACTCTCCACGAAAAAGTCGCCCTGCTTCTGAACCCACGTCTTGTTGAGGTTGAGCATGATGGTGTATGCACTCTCATAAGCATCGGAAATATCACTCATGAAATCCGGGTGAATCGGATTGCAGCGATGACTTCTGCGAGGATCGTCAAAGTTGATGACATAGAACTGGGGCTTGACCTTATATCCATTCTGATGGTTCATCATGTGGTTGTAGGCAATCGTCGAAAGGTCGGAAAACTTGAAATCATAGATATACATTGAATACCCCTTCTCTATCTGCTGTTTGATGTAGTTGTTCACTACAGCAAAGGACTTACCACTACCCGGTGTACCTAACACGATGGTCGCTCGGAACGGATTGACCACGTTGATCCATCCTCTCTGCCATTTCTTCTTGTAATAGAATCGTGTTGGCAGATTGACGGAATACTCGTTCTCCATGAGTTTAGTCTCCTGCATGAAACTCTCGTTCTCATTATTGAACACATCCTCCATGAGGTTGTGTTTCAAGAGTCTGCTCATCCAAAGTCCTCCCATCAACAGGCAGATATAACCCGCTGTCATTGTAAATATGTACAGCGTTGCATTGCCCAAATTAGATATAGGCAACAATAATATCCACCAGTTGAGGAAGAACAAGAAGAAGCCAACAGCAAGAACCGTCCAAATCCTGTTCCAACTCATCTTTTCCGCTTTCACGCCCTTGGTTCCCAGACATGAGAGTGCCAGGAGCAGAAGCGAAAACAGCTTGGTGTAGAGAATGGAATGGAATAAACCGCCTGTACGGTTGAAGTTGATTAGGATTCTGTCAACAACCCCGATTGTCACTCCCCACATGCGCATTGCCTCATAGCAATACCAATATACATTCATAATTGCGAGTATGATACTCACAGCACGGAGAAAATCCATGATTTTTCCCAATGCTCTCAAATCGTCTTCTTGTGCCATTGTTTTTCTGTTTTGAAGTTATACCTTGATAATATGATTAAAGGTTTCTCCCTTTTCGCTTCTTTTTCTTTCTGCGTAACTCTCTATCGAATGCTGCTTCCTGTGCTTCGTTAGAAGAACCATTCCCTGCCATAAGTCCAAGACCGCTGCCGTACTCATCGAACAAGCCAGAACCATGATATTCCTGTTCCGGCATTGTGCCATCTTCCTTCGGGATGGTAAGCGGTATCGGCTGCACATTCTCGTAAGGCAAGGTGAAGTGCTCCTGCAGGGCATTGGCAGAAAGATTCGTTCCAAGCCTTGAACCATTGAAAACGCTTTGGGTGCGGTGGTCAATGAATGTTGCTCCGTAGATACGGCCGTCAGCTGTATGGCGGAAAACGACATCAATGCCCTTTGCTTTCAGCAGTTCAACGAACTTATCCTTATGGTACGTCTGCTTCAAGACAGCTTCCACGCTATGACGAGTCATCTCGGAGAGTTTCTTGTCCTCCTTGAACTTCTTGGCAGAATAAGCGAACCGCTTTTCTATCGCCTCCGCACCGACAGACCTGTCAATCTTGGAAGCCTTGAAAGGATTTCCAACCTTATTGCCCTGTCCGTCCGTGGCAGAATAGACAAAACCATGATACTCACGATCGCCTACTTCGCCTCTGACCTCCTCTAAGGATATATTATATAAGGAAAGAAGTGCACGGTATTCGCCCAAGGACTGGAACCTGTAGGTGGCGCAGAGTGATTTCACGGTGTTGGCAACCTGCTTTTTCATATTGCCTTGGCTTACATCCACCTTACGGAGCGGATTGTCTGCCTGGCGTTGCTTGCGGTCTGCCTTGTGGAGATTGTACTTCTCCTCCAAGTCACGGGTGATAGCCTTGCTCCTATGGTAGTTGTATCGGCTATCTAAACACTTGCCGTTTTCATCCACTCGGATGGTCACGATGTGCATGTGATGACGGTCGATGTCCTCATGCTTGTAAACCATGTATGGCTGGTTGCCATATCCCATGCACTCCAAGTATTCCCGTGCGATGTTCTCCATCTCCATATCCGTCAGCACATCATCAGGATGCGGATTCAGGGAGATATGCACGACAGGCTTTTCCGTTCTTATATGCGGAGAAAGGTATCGCTGGAAATCACGCAAGGCGTTGGTGATGCTCGTCTTTCCCGAACAATCATCGAAGATCTTGTTTGTAGCTAAGAGTTTTCCTTCTTCCTTGTTAATCTTCTCACCATTGTATGCCAGTGCGCCATACAATGAACTTCCGAAACTTATCTTTGCGACCATCTTTCCTCAAACTTATGGGTTAGTTCAACAATCTCACGGGTAAGAGAGACCAGTTCCCTGGTGCAATTCTCCAGCTTATAGAGCAAAGCCATCGCCTTTTTCTCTGAGAAATGACAACGGAGTTCCTTGACAACCTGGTTGTAGTTGTTGCCAATCATTCGGTACTGCGAGTGAAAAGAAGAAAGCTTGGTGTAGTATTCCACCAGCGTCTTATCCTCACGCAACACCTTGAACGGCTCGCCGAAAATGCGTGCCTTGGCAAAGACAGCCTTCGCCTTCACATCAGTCTGCTCATACATGACGAGGAATTTCATCCACTCGTCATCGTCGAACCGAAGCATCACATGGTGCGACTTCGGGTTCAGCTTGGGGATTCGTCCCCCTCGTTTTCTTTCTGTGTTCATATAAAATGGATTAAGTGGTACATATGGCAATGATGGAATTGCACAAACTATCGTCAGATTGGAACATGGGGAGCCCGACTTCGGAGAGGCTACCAACCCGGCAGGGCAAGGTCTTTGGAGAGTAACTCCAAAGGTTTTGAGTAACTCAAAACATACCTTGCTATGTCTTTGAGGACATAAAAATCCGCTTAGGGTGGATTGAAGTTAGCCTTCGTAAGAAGCTATCCCATCCCGAATGGAAGCTGTTCGGGAAATCCTGTCCTTTGCGGAGCATCAAGCCTTGTTCTTGTCGGAACGATATGGATGCGCTATCCATTGCTTTGCCTTTCGGGTGCAAAATAACGGCTAAAAATGCGCCCTTGTAACAATGCTACCCCAGACAACCACTGCAACTATCGGCAACATGCTGCCACAGGATTTGAAAACCATTGTTTTTCGGAAAATTCGTTGTTATTTTGCAGCCAAACATTGAACCAATGATTTGAAAATATGATGAAACAAGCATTTGCAGCAACGAATAAGTCTGTCACTATTGCAGCGTCTCTTTGCATCCATGATGCTCCACTGACGTACAGACTTACTGATTCACTGTCGTACTGTCGTATGGAAATGATGAAGCATTGCAACAGTTCAAGGTCTCCATAATGGAGCAATGACCGATAGACATGGACATCAAAGTGTTCATATCTTTGAATTGGCAGGAAATCATAGAAACGAGTAATCAACAATTTAAAAAGTTAACGATATGAGTAAGACAAGATTTGTTGCGTTCGCAACACAGAAAGGCGGAATAGGAAAGTCCACCATCACGGCTCTTGTAGCCAACTACTTTCACAATGTCAAGGGTTACAATGTGGCGGTCATAGACTGTGACGAGCCACAATACAACCTTGCAGACCTGCGAGACGAGGAACTGGAACTCATCAAAAGCAGCGACTATTTCAAGGCGCAAGCCTGTGAGCATTTCAAAAAGCTGGGCAAGAAGTCCTTCAGCGTAACGAGAAGCAATGCTGTCAATGCGCTTGACGACGCAGAGACAGTGTTGAATGAAACAGAGGTTAAACTTGACTTCATCTTCTTTGACATGCCTGGGACTATCAAAAGTGAGGGCGTCATGAAGACCTTGTCTCAGATGGATTACATCTTTGTACCCGTCAGCGCAGACCGCTTTGTTGTAGAAAGCGCAATGAGCTTCATGCAGTTGTTCCACGACAACTTTTTGACACAGGGTTGGTCGGTCACCAAGAAACTTGCTTTCTTTTGGACAATGATTGACAAACGAGAACGAACGAGTTTGTATGATGTATATGAAGGTATGTTCAAGTCTCTCGACTATTCGGTTCTCAACACACGACTGCCAGACAGCAAACGTTTCAGAAGAGAGCTGTCGGAGAACAGAAAGGCAGTGTTCCGTTCCACCATCTTTCCATCAGACCCAAACCTGTTGCGAGGGAGTGGCATCAAGGAGTTGTCCGACGAGATTTGTGAAATCATAAAGACATGAGCCTATGGTAAGCAGAAAAATCAACACTGACGCAATAGATGAAAATCTGCTCATTGCCTCTATTGGCAAGAGCAAGATTGGCACGACAACGGCATCCATTCTTGACGGAGCTTCCCAATCCCAAGTGAAAGATACCGAAGAGAAAGAAGAGGGTGGCTGGAAGTCCCAATGCTCGCAGACCGATAAGTCGCCAATTTCACGCAAGCCTCCCAAGGCTTCTTCGGAAAGTTACGATTCGGCATTCTTCAAGCGAAACGAGATAAAGACTCGTCAATGCGTTTATATCAGCCGTGAGATACACAGGAGAATTTCAAGAATAGTCAGTGTGCTCGCAAAGCATGAGTTGACAGTCGGTGGTTACATCGACCTTATTCTTGAGAGACATCTTGAAGAGAACCAAGAAGAAATCAACGGCTTGCTGAGAAAAGAGATTGACGATTGGAATGTGTAACAAAAAGGAACAAGCATGACAATGGAAACTATATTCTTGATAGTCTTGGCTGCATTCAATGTTTGGACTATCTATTTTTACAACAAGTTGCTTCTTGAAGTTGCGAACGACAAGGAAAAGGAGAAAAAAACGCCTATCGACCCGATGGCACTTGTAGGCAAAAGTCTTTTCAAAGTGTCCCAACTGCGGAAGAAAGAAGAAACGGAACAAAAACAAACAGAATCCATGTCCGTATCGGATAATGACGTGACATTTGACGATTCTCCAAAGAGTACGGCACGGATTTCTGACGAACAGCTTGATGATGTGTTTACGAATGTTTGCATAGAAGATATTGGTGTGAAATATTCTGATAATGAGGAAGATGCCGATGTGCCACAAGCCAAAGGGTCAAGTTTTGAGGACATTGACGCAGCTGTGAATACCGTCAAGGCACCGAAAGCAACGGACAAGGAGAAAAGACATGCAGGCAAGGTTTTCCATGAGATGGATGGCAACCAATTCTATGAGAAATTCATGGAGAACAGCGAGGAGTGCAAGAAGAACATCCATGATTACGTCACCTTCTACTTGCAAACTCACAAGATTGTAGAGATTTCCAAGCCAAAGAAAGAGTTTAAGGTGCCAGACAGTATAGAGGACTTCAATATCCTCGACTTTGTATAACAATTTAATAAGGAGAATTATGGAAAGAACAGAAGAGAACAATGCAACAAAGGATAGATTTGCACATGTGGTCAAAACATTCTCGGAAATGGACAGAGAAAAGCTACAAGCTGAAATCGCAGAACGCTCAAAGATTATTAAACGCAAAATAGATGCGTTGATGGAATTGCATATGTCAGGTATCTGACAAAAACTGTTGAGGTTGGATTTTCAATAGTCAACAAGTATTTCAATAGCAGAGAATTTGTATAACAATTAAAAGAATGATTATGGCAGACAAAACAAAAAACTGTGGTAAAGGACAACTCACTTCGACAGATGCCAAGGAGTTGTATGAGGCTTTCATGAGAAATTATGAAGAGACAATGGAGGAAGCTGGGAAACAGATTGACGCTTGTCTTGAAGAGACATTTCAAGACCGTACATCGTCAACTATTTCCGACAAGGAGGAGTGTTTTGATGAAGATGCAGCATATGAGAATTATGATGTGGGTGAATTTGAGCCAATCGACAGAATGGAGAAAGAGCGTGCTGAGCAGTATGTCGGTAAGTTCATGGCAAATGCAGGTTTTACCGCAAGATATGGCAGACATGTTGGTATCAGCGAGGACATTCATGAGCGTGTGACTAAATTTGTCAGTATCGTAGGCAAGGGAAAGATTTCCATTGCAAGTTATGTGGATAACATCATCAACGAACACTTCAATGCCTATGCAGCCGAAATCAAGGCTGCATTCGATGAAGGTCTCAAGTCGTATCGCCTCTGACAATAAATTAAGAGTACGCCAATGAAAAAGAAAGACTACGGCTAAAATCTCAGCTTGCCACTGAATCCACAGGACGGCATCATGCCGTATTAGTAAGCAAAAGTGTCAATCGCCAGATGGGACTATCTCCCAAGGAAAAGAAAAAAACGATTTATGAATAAAGGACAGTCCTTTTGATTTGGGCTGTCCTTTGTTATTCTGCAAGCATCGCAGATAAGGAAAAAACGGTTCTTTGCCACTTTCTTTCCGCTCCTCGGCTCATGAAGAAAGTGGCGGAACGAATTTTCATCGCTCCGCCGATATGGATTTCATGTCGTTGCAACCATTCGTTGCTCTATAAGTCTTGCATTGCTGTTCACCAAGTTTATGATGTCGGCATGGTGCTCGGTGTCCTTGTTCTGTAGTCCGTGGCATTGTACGACTTTCATCTGTTCGAGTGAAAACTCCACGGTCTCAACTCTTTGTTCGGCTATTCTTGCAGAGAAGATGATGCAGTCGGGATTGAGTGAGTAGTTTGTACCGCTACCTACGCAATGGTGCATCGCCTTACCCTCAAGAACGTGCTCCCTGACGCTTTCAAGCATTCTCACCACGATATTGCCGTCCGTGAACATCAAACCGAAGAAACGGCTCTTCATTTCCTTGAACTTGTCCTCGTTCTTCAATGCCTTTCGTATCTCCTCCTCGGTGCGTTCCTTTTCTTTCTTGGCTCTGATTTTCTCGGATATTCTGTCGTGCTCGGCTTCAAGGTTGTCGGGACAAATGTAATGTGGACTTCTGATGTCCTTGCCCATTTCCACCAACATACAGATGTAGTCCGCCCATTTGCCGATGTCTGTAATAAGGTAATGGTTGCGGTTGGCTATCTTGTAGGCATTCCAACAAGTTTTCAAGTGCCGTGGGTGGTCTATGAAGTGGCGGACGTGTCCGTAACGGCATTGTTTCATCATCGTTTCGATGCGGTGGTCTGTCAGCATCGCCTTGAATAATGTAAGCGGTTCGATGCCGTGAAACGCTCCGTCAAAGCCGTTGCGCCATATCTGAGGAATAACTTTCATCTCGGGGCAGACCGGAAATGAAGCAATATGCTGATAGGTGGTGTTGTCCTTGCGCAGTTCAATGTCGGAGTCGTAGCAGAACGTGTCCATATAGATACCCATTGTGCGCTTGCGTGCCATAACCTCCACCTTGCCTTTTTCGTTCATCCAATAGCGTGCCACCTCCCAACAATAAATATCTGCCTTTTGTCCCTTGCGGTAATAGGCTTTCATCTGATATGCTCGCATAAGTTGCAGTCCCTTACGCTCAGTGAGTACGCAGAAATAGGTAGAAGACATTGCCTTCTGTCGCTTGGTGCGCTGCACTTCCAACTTTGCCTTACACTTCGGGCAGACACATTTGTCCGCATCCTCGTCCGTAGTCCAAGTGTGTCCGCAGTCCATGCAGGTGGTCTGTCCGTGCTTCAACTGAAAGGCATAGTGGTCAAGACACTCACGGAATGCCCATTGCATTTGCGCTCCCTTGATAGGTCGTAACCCCTTGTTTGAGGTTACGACTTGCTTCTGATATTTCGTTCTTGGTTTCATAACGTGTCGAATAATGATGGTTGGTGTACTTCTGTTTCCGTTCTCTGTGAGGTGCGCTTGGCGGTATCTCTGTTACGCATCTTGTTCATCTGCTCTTGCTGATATTGGCGGATGGCTTCCTGTCTTGCCTGTGCCTTCTCCTCCTCTGTGAGTTCGATGTGGTGGTTAACAGACACTTGGCAGTTCAATGGTTTTCCTACCTCGACGTCCTTCTCCTCGTAGTAGTGGATGGCTTGCCCATATATCTCGTCATCGCAAAAGCCGTTGCAACCGCTCTTCTGTACCCAATTAAGGATATAGGTGACGCAATCGTCTATGTTCTTGTCGGGGTTGTCATACTTGGCTGCAAAGAGTTCGTCCTCCATTGCTCGCTCCTCCAAATAGGCTTGTATGGTTCTCTTGAAATATTCTGTAGTGTTCATATCTGATGTTGTTAAAGGGGTTGTTACTCGTGATAGATGATGTCGCAGTCCTCAACTTCTGTAGGCAGTCCGAAGAACGGATAATGGCTGAAGTAAGGTTCTGTGCACATGTCCTCGTTGTATCTTGGACTTACTATCTCTATATTGTTCTTGCGCATGGCTTCGTCCACCATACGGATTTCCTCGTCAGTCAGTCCGCTTGCATCGCCATTGATGATGTAGCAGAGTGCCCATGTAGGTATCGCTTCAATGCTTCTGTTCATATCGCTTGTACTTTAAAGTGTTAATAACCAAATGAATGTTCCAATCAGTACCACCATAGAAAGAATGGAAATGATGATGCCGAAGATGAACTTCACAATTCCCAATATGACTTCACCGACCATGCAGAGAGCCATATATCCCAACCAAGCCACCAAAGTGATGAGGGTTGAGCCGACTGCGGAGAGTAATCTCCACCAAGTCTGTGTTATATTGATGTTTGTTGTCATATAGCCTTGAATTAAATTTATTTGCGGTTCCAGGAACTGAAGGGAAGTTCTCGTTTCTTCACCTTTTTGTCGCTCCCTTTTCCGACATTTTTTTTTGCGTCTTCCTGTCGCATCGGTCGTTTCGTTTCAGGTGCCTTTCAAGGGCGGCGAGGCTGGAAATACAAGGTTTTAAGGAAAAATACTACCCAACGGTGTGGAGATTTTTTCGAAAACCGAAGGCTCGACCTTTTATTTCCAAAGCCCGCTGCCATACCTTTGCACCTGCACGATAACGGTTGATGCCAAAAGGAAAGACCTTGTGGAGGAAAGAAAATCAGAGCGGCAAATGAAAATAGAAACTTCACGGAAGTTTTTGGACTGCACAATTATCGCATACTCATTTCTGAGAAATGGATACAACTTCGTCTTACAAACGTCTTGAAAAATGGAAATCGCATACAAAAATGGCACATCCATCAGAGAAATTCCGGTGAAAGAAGAGTATGGCTTGTCCATGCTTCTTGCATCGGGTTTTCTCCAAGGCTGTGCAGCCAAGCATGAAAGTGGTCGTTGGGGTTTACATCAATGACTTCTTTCTTGCGGTGGAGTATGCAAACAAAATGGTACGGCAAATCAAGGAATGGTGTTTCTTTTGATCGGTTAGCCTGCAACCGACAAAAAGAAGCACTTTTCCTCATGCCGTACTACTAAGACAAGAAAGGGTGGCGTGCCACTGTTTCATGTCGTTTGGATTGTGCAATAAAAATGGGACTGCGAGTTGTGGCTATAAAAGCAGCCGTTGTCAGCACGGCAAACAAAGAAAAGTCCTTGGCTGTATAGTCTTGAAGTATTTCAAGGCATACCGCCAAGGATTTTTCTTGCCGTGCCATAGTCGGAGGAAGTTAGTCTGAGGTACGAGGACTGTCTTTCTTCGACGACGGCTGACTTTTATACAAAACACACGAAAGGATGAGAATATACAAACGAAATAGACCATTCAAAAAACAGGAACCATTGCCACATAAGTTTGAATGGATTGAAATGGAAATAGCAAAGAATAGAGAAGAATAGGGCTTAATAAAAACAGATTTACCCAAGCAAAAATCGAGGATAAAAAATCTTAAAACATTCTTTATACACGATTAAATATCGTACCTTTGCAACCGAAAGAGTTCTTTGGATGGTTATGCAAATCACAGCAGGATGCTACATTCTGTTTATTTCTAATTCGTAACCTCTTCTTTTTATGAGATAAAAACTTATCTCATTCTCAATCACTTATAAAAAATACGTACTTTCAATATTAGAAACATATTGTAAACATCCATCATCATTTGTAGCATTTCAGTGGTACTTCCGCTAAAAACGAATTAAGTGGAAAGTCCTCTGTTACAAGGACTTTCCACTTAATTTATTGAGAGTCAAATATTTGCTATTATTCCTCTACAGCAGCCTGCGCCGCAGCCAAACGTGCGATAGGCACACGGAATGGAGAGCAAGACACATAATTCAAGCCTACCTTGTGACAGAACTTAACAGATGAAGGCTCACCGCCATGCTCACCACAGATACCACATTTGAGATCTGGACGAGTGCCACGACCCTTCTTGACAGCCATCTCCACCAACTGACCAACACCTGTCTGGTCGAGAACCTGGAATGGATCGACATTCAGAATCTTCTTCTCCAAGTAAACTGGCAAGAAGCTGGCAATGTCGTCACGGCTGTAGCCGAATGTCATCTGAGTCAAGTCGTTAGTACCGAAACTGAAGTACTCAGCCTTTTTGGCAATATAGTCAGCTGTAAGGGCAGCACGAGGAATCTCAATCATGGTACCTACCTTGAATGGAATCTCAATGCCTTCCTGCTCGAAGAGTTCCTTGGCAGTGCTGCGAATTACCTGCTCCTGCAGATCAAACTCGTTGACGATACCGATGAGAGGAACCATGATCTCTGGCTGAGGATCGAAACCTTCCTTCTTCAACTGGATGGCAGCACCCAGGATAGCCTTTGTCTGCATGGCGGTAATCTCTGGATAGGTATTACCAAGACGGCAACCACGATGACCCAACATTGGGTTGGCCTCACTCAGAGAGTTGACACGCTTCTGGATTTCCTCAACAGAGATTCCCATCTCTTCAGCCATCGTCTTCTGACCTGCCAAATCGTGAGGAACGAACTCATGCAGAGGAGGATCGAGCAAACGAACGTTTACAGGATGACCGTCCATAGCCTTCAAAATGCCATAGAAGTCCTGCTTCTGATAAGGTAGAAGCTTGGCGAGAGCCTTCTCGCGACCTTCCTTCGTACCAGAAAGAATCATCTCACGCATGGCCTTGATCTTTTCATTCTCAAAGAACATGTGCTCAGTACGGCACAAGCCGATACCTACAGCACCAAAGTTGCGTGCCACCTCAGCATCATGAGGCGTATCAGCATTGGTACGAACTACCAACTTGGTGTATTTATCGCAAAGGTTCATCAACTCAGCAAAGTCGCCTGTCACCTCTGCAGGCTTGGTCTTTACCTCACCGTTATAAACCTCACCAGTAGAACCATTCAGAGAAATGAAATCACCCTCGCGAAGCAGCACTCCGTCGATTTCTACAGTACGGGCCTTATAGTCTACATTGATTGCGCCAGCACCTGACACACAGCACTTACCCATACCACGAGCTACTACGGCTGCATGAGAAGTCATACCGCCACGGGCTGTCAAGATACCTTCGGCAGCATTCATACCAGCCAAGTCCTCAGGACTGGTCTCGATACGAACCATGATTACGCGGTGTCCACTCTCGTGCCACTTCTCTGCATCATCAGCAAAGAATACAATCTGGCCGCTTGCAGCACCTGGCGATGCAGGCAAACCGCGAGTCAGCACCTTGGCCTGCATCTGAGCAGACTTGTCGAATACTGGGTGCAGAAGTTCATCAAGCTTGTTGGGCTCACAACGCTTAAGAGCAGTCTTCTCATCGATTTCGCCCTCGTGGAGCAAGTCCATGGCAATCTTAACCATAGCAGTTCCAGTACGCTTACCATTACGAGTCTGAAGGAACCAGAGATGGCCTTCCTGTACGGTGAACTCCATATCCTGCATATCATGATAGTGCTTCTCCAACTTGTTCTGGATATCATTGAGCTGAGCAAAAATCTCTGGCATATTCTCCTCCATAGAAGGATATTTTGTGGCGCGAGTTTCCTCGTCAATACCCTGAAGTTTTGCCCAACGTATAGAACCTTCCTTAGTAATCTGCTGTGGTGTACGGATACCGGCAACCACGTCCTCGCCCTGGGCATTGACAAGATACTCACCATTGAAGAGATTCTCACCTGTTGCTGCATCACGGCTGAAGCAGACTCCTGTTGCTGATGTATCGCCCATATTACCGAATACCATGGCCATAACAGATACAGCTGTACCCCACTCTGCAGGAATGCCTTCCATCTTGCGATAGAGGATGGCACGCTCGTTCATCCAACTGTCGAATACGGCACAGATAGCGCCCCAAAGCTGATCCATAGGATTGTCGGGGAAGTCCTTGCCTGTCTGCTGCTTGATGGCTGTCTTGAATGCCTTGACGAGTTGCTTCAGTTCTTCGACTGTCATTTCGTTGTCGAGAGTAATTCCGCGCTGCTTCTTCACGTCCATGATAATAGCCTCGAATGGATCGATGTCTTCCTTGTTGACAGGCTTCATGCCAAGCACAACATCGCCATACATCTGTACGAAACGACGATAGCTGTCGTAAGCGAAGCGCTCATTGCCTGTCTTGCGAGCCAATCCCTCTACTACCTCGTCGTTCAAACCAAGGTTGAGGATAGTATCCATCATGCCTGGCATAGAAGCACGGGCACCAGAACGAACACTGACAAGAAGAGGATTCTCCACGTCACCGAACTTCGAGTTCATCAAAGTCTCAATATGCTGAACCGCCTTCTCTACTTCTTCTTTGAGAAGGGCTACAACGTCTTCCTTGCCTTTTTCAAAGTATTCATTACAAACATCGGTTGTGATAGTAAAACCTGGAGGAACGGGGACACCAATAAGATTCATCTCTGCCAAGTTGGCTCCCTTACCACCAAGCAAGTTTCTCATGTCGGCCTTGCCTTCCGCCTTACCATTACCAAAGGTATAAACTCTTTTTACACTCATAGTTGAATAGGTTTGTTATTTTTAGTTATTGTTTTTTTATGATGCAAATATACTACTTTTATTCTGTTCCACCAAACATAAAACCAACTTTTTGCTATCTCCACATTACATTTTAGGCTGTTTACGTACACACAGACACATTTTAAAGAGCAAACAATGCTACTACTCTATAAAAGCATCGTCATTCCGTATTCGGGGACTGTCTTTTTGCCTACCTGGCCATTACGACACAAAAGATTCCACGGCTCTATACACCTTATTATATATAGAGACCATGGAATATAGTAATGATTGCCAAGCGGGCAACGTTAAGAAAAACGATTACAGCTTGGACAGACGATCCAGATAATATTCTCTTACGTCATTCCAATGATAATAAGGCCACATATCAGTCTTCACAGCCACATGCACTTCCTTCTCATTGTGAAGGAACTTCACCAGGATGTCGCCTTTCTTGTTCTCGAAGAAAACAATCTGGATATTCGCCGCCATCGGAGAAGCCTTGAAGTCGCACCAATGCTTGTACACCTCGGCAGGTCCAGCTACTGACACATCAAAGTTTTCTACCTGCAGCAGCGCCAACAAAGGAATCACGTTGCCGTCATGACCGAAACGCAAAGTGGCGGCAATCGAGCGATTCTTGATAGCAGAGTCTGCCGACTCGATGATATTCTGGACCAAAGACTTGGAGTTTGCCATCACAAGGCCCTTGCTTGCCAAAGGATTGGCATTGCCGATATAGAATCGGTAGTTGACGCACTGCCACAAATCGAACATTTCCTGTGCCGTGAACAGATCATAGAAAGACAATGGAGTCTCAATGTCCTGCATGTCTACTGCAATCCAGTACAAACTCCACATCAAGTCACGAGGATTTACCTCACAACGTATAAAGTCGGCATTGGAGAAGAGTGAAGCCACCAGACGGTCGGGCTTTACCTGAGCCTCTTCAAACTTACGATATTCCTCTACCCATGGACCTTTCTCCCCATGAGTGAAAGCATTCGACTTGTCAGAATGATAGTTAAGATAATTCATGTATTTCTCGCTCATCTCGTAGCTGATGTCGAGCTGAGGATACAATCCCTTGAGACGGTCGCCGAAAGCAACCATACTCATTGCGCAACGGTAAACCACTGTAGAACGGGCAGAAACGTGACGCTTGCCACGGAACACCTCAGGGAAGTTCTTTGCCATTCGCTCAGCGATACCCTGATGCTGACGCACACCAAGAGGAGTCAAATCTCCTGCACGTCCCTGAGCTTCAGCCCAAACCTGTCCCAGACGGTTCAACACATCCTTGCCCAATGTGGTAAGGCCGTTCACAGCATCAGCTTTCTGCATCAGTTGGAGAACCCACAGATAATCTCTGTCGCCCAAAAGATAACGGGAACCATGTCTTCCGTAATGGCTCACATAAAACGGCTTATAGCCTTTTGGAGCCGGAGTCAACTTTGCTTCTACCTTGGGATAAGCCAGATAAACACCACCAGCCTTATTCAGATCTGCACTAATTTCCTCAAAAGTTGTCTGCGCATGAATGCCCAGACCAAAAGTAACCACGATGATGGCTAATACTTTCATTCTAAGTTTCTTCATGAATTCGTTTAATTTATAGTTTTAAATTGTCAGTTAGTGTACATTGATATAATGTTATTTCTTCTGCTTGAAACATTTCTTGCTCTAAACGACTACAAAGATAATACAATTAAACGATTCCACCATCATTTTTTCCCCAAAAAACCTCAATATTCGGCTTTTACTCTGCTTTAGCCCGATTTCAGCCATCATAAACGACCAAAACCGGTCATAATAGACGACCAAAGCCAGTCATAATAGATGACCAAAGTCGGTCGTAATAGATGAGCGGGACAAGACACAAGAGAAGAACGACATCGGACACAAATAAAACCCGACAAGTACTTAGTAACCAAACGACTTGCAGAAAGACTAAGGATAAAAAATATCTACAAGTCTTTCATGGTTCACATTTTTTTTGTAACTTTGCAACCAAAATTTAAAAGAATCATGGCAAGAAAGAAAAAACCATTACCATTACTCGAAAATGTCACCATAGAAGCCGTAGCCGCTGAGGGCAAGTGCATCACGCACGTAGACGACAAGGTTGTCTTCGTCCCTTTCTGTGTACCAGGCGACATAGTAGACCTGCAGGTAGTAAAAAAGAAACATAAATACTGCGAAGCCAAAGTGGCTCGCTTCATCCAGAAAAGCAAAGTTCGTCAAGAGCCTATGTGCGAGCATTTCGGCATCTGCGGCGGCTGCAAATGGCAGAATCTTCCCTACGAGGAGCAGATAAAGGCCAAACAGCAACAGGTGGAAGACCAGCTCACACGCATCGGAAAGATAGAACTGCCCAACTTCCGCCCTATCATGGGAAGTGTGAAGACTCAGGAATATCGCAACAAGATAGAGTTCGGCTGCAGCAACAAGCGCTGGTTCACAGCCGAGGAGCTCGCCCTGCTGCCAAAGAAAGAAGACGACACTGTGACCTCGCTCAAGGAACGCCATGCGCAGAATGCTATAGGTTTCCACATCACAGGCGCTTTCGACAAGATTTACCCCATCAAGAAATGCTGGCTGATGGACGATCTCTGCAACGAGATTCGCAACTTTGTCTTCGAGTATGCCGATTCACATGACTATACTTTCTACGATCTACGTGAACAGCACGGATTGCTGCGCGACATGATGATACGCAACTCCAACACCGGAGAATGGATGCTCGTATTCCAGTTTCATTACGACGAGGAGGGCGATGAGCAGAAGGCTCTCGAGCTGATGCAGCAAGTGGCCGACAAATTTCCACAGATCACATCACTCATGTACGTGGACAACCAGAAGGGAAACGACACCTTCAACGATCTGGAACTGAGCCTCTTCAAGGGCAACGACCATATCTTTGAGTTGATGGAAGACCTGAAGTTCAAGGTCGGACCAAAGAGTTTCTATCAGACCAATACCGAACAAGCTTACCACTTGTACTGCGTGGCACGCGAGTTTGCCAACCTTACAGGCAAAGAACTCGTGTACGACCTCTATACAGGAACAGGAACCATTGCCAACTTTGTGGCACACAAAGCCAAGAAGGTAATAGGAATCGAATACGTGCCTGAGGCTATCGAAGATGCCAAAGTCAACTCGCAGGTAAACAATATTGAGAATACGCTCTTCTATGCAGGCGACATGAAGGACATTCTGACAAACGACTTCATTGCACAGCATGGGCGACCCGACGTCATCATCACCGATCCACCACGTGCAGGAATGCATCCTGATGTCATCCAAGTCATCCTGAATGCTGCACCAGGCCGCATTGTGTATGTAAGCTGTAACCCAGCCACTCAGGCACGCGACCTTCAACTGATGGACGACTATTACAAGGTAGGAGCCGTACAGCCCGTCGACATGTTCCCTCATACACCGCATGTAGAGAACGTGGTACTGCTTGAAAAGCGAAGCGATGCCGACATCAAGCAGAAACTCAAGGAGCGCAAGGAACGAGAGCAAGCGATAGCAGAAGCCAAGGCTGCCAAAGAGGCTGAGGCACTTGCCAAGGTTGAAGCTCAAGCAGAAGACCTGACCGAAGAAGAACAGAAAGCCTGCCAGGCTTAGCAATATTCTCCCCCAACAACATTCCCTCCTCGGTAATTCTGAAAGAACATGGATTTCCGAGGAGGATTTCTCCAAGAACAACAACACAATCTAAACTTATTAAGTGACGAAAAGAACAAATAACATTTTCGCCATTACAAAACCAAAACAGAGAGACATATAAAAAATGAAAAGAGTATTCCTGATGGCGACTCTACTCGCCATGACTTTATTCTCGGCCTCAGCGCAGGAGAAAGAAAAGAGGTGCATACAACTGCCCTCATGGTTGGACAACCTGAAATTGTCGGGCTACGGCATGACACAGTATCAATACATCGGACAGGAAGGAGCAAAATCCAATACCTTCAACATCCGCATGGCGCGTATTGCACTCGAAGGCCGCATAGCTGGAGATTTCTACTGGAAAACCCAAATACAGTTTAATGGCAACACATCCAACTTGGGCAGCAGTCCAAGAATGGTTGACCTGTTTGCTGAATGGCAGAAATATGAGATGTTCAAGGTAAAGATCGGTCAGTTCAAAAACCCATTTACCTTCGAGAACCCCATGCACCCCATCGTACAGGGATTCATGAGCTACTCACAGAATGTAAGCAAGCTGGCAGGTTTCAGCGACCGTGCCGGAGAACACGCCTCCAATGGCCGCGACATCGGACTACAGTTGCAGGGCGACTTCCTCAAGAACGCCAACGGCCGTAACCTGCTGCATTATCAAATAGGTGTGTTCAACGGACAAGGCATCAACACAAAGGACGTAGACAATCAGAAAAACATCATTGGCGGAGTATGGGTCATGCCTGTCAAAGGAATGCGCATCGGTGCCTTCGGATGGACTGGCTCTTATGCACGCAAGGGAACATGGAACGACGACGAGCAGGGCAATATCGTATATCAGAAAGACGCTGCCGGAAACCCTGTTCTCGATGAAGAGGGAAATCCGAAAAAAGAAACTTTCTCGGGCGTACGCAAACTGTCACAAAACCGATATGCCTTCTCCTTCGAGTACAACGTGAACGACTGGACACTCCGTTCAGAATACATTCATTCCACAGGTATGGCATTTGCCAAAAGCATCACCAACCACGGAGATGCCAACTCGAAAGACTGCAATCTGAACGGCAAGATAGGCAATAAGGCCCAGGGCGTTTATGCACTCGTCATTGCCCCTATAGTGAGCAAGAAGCTCTATGCCAAGGCACGCTACGACATGTATCAGGCCAACGGCAAGACCGACATGATGAGAACCCAATATGAGGCTGGTCTGAATTATCATATCAGCAAGAACTTCACCATCCTCACAGAATATGCGCTCATCAACGACCGCACTCTGCAGAAGCACAACTACTCCATGGCAGACGTAGAGGTTTGCTTCCGATTCTAAGGAAAACTAAAGCACCGGAAAACAAGTCCGATCAACATAAAAAAACTTTTTCGTTAAGCCAAACAAGCAGGGTAAAACTTGTTTTTACTCTGCCGCCATAATAACGAGGAAAGATGCCCGTAAGCAAAATATATTCAACAAAAAACGACTTGGCAGAAATGCCAAGTCGGAAATATTAACTATAAGTAAAAGAGTATGCAAATGGAATCAGAACAAAGTACACATCGTACACACCATTCGCACCATACACATCAACACAGCAGCACGTCCATGCGTGCATGCAGCCCACGACACAAAAAGCGCTTGATATTTAGCAAGTTGCTATTCGCTTTTCTTCTCGTTTGCGCCCTGCTTGTCATTGCCGTCTGCGTATGGATTACGATTTATGGCATTTACTAAAATGAATAGGAGAAACCCACAGAGGCGAACTCCTTAAATTGCCAGTAGCTTTGACCATCCTTGCGTTGGGCCCCATCGTCGAATCGAGGATAGATAAAAACATTAGTGGAGATGTAGCGATTGAACTGAAAGGTTATCGTGTTCTCCCACTCTAATTCAGCACGCTTGTATGTGGTATAACCATACAAGCGTGTTTTCCATCTCAAGTTGTCAGCAAGCACCCAGTTCAAGTCAATCGTACATTCCGAACCATAGTCGGTCATTCCATGATGTCCCTCATCAAGACCATATCGGGTGGCAAGGTCAGCACGACCAACATACTTCCAGTTAAGCGCAAAAGGTGCTATATGCACACTTCCCTTAAGACGGTGGTTGAGCCAGTCTACAGAATAGTCCATACCGACAGAGAGGTTGAGATTGAATGGCGAGAAGAAATCAGAATAAATCTTTTTGTCATTACTCTTCACACCATGCGTAAACTGAGTCTGGGCTATGAGCTGCAGAGTGTAGTACCAGCGCTTGGTGGCCTGCAGACCAACCTTGCCGGTATAACGTATCAAGTCTTCTGTGGTTTTGTACTTGTGAATAGTATCGCCACGCGATGTCTGATAACCAAGACGCAATTCCAACTTGTTGTCCCACTTCACCTTCTGCTTGTTGTTGTAGTTGGCCTGCATGGTTACACTACCCAAGAGCGAATAGTTACTCTCGCCTCCCTTATACCAGTTGTCCGACACATAGTTCTGCAAGAACTGAAGATAATAGTCGCCCTTGAAAGTCCAGAAGTTAGGCTTCGTCACCAAAATATCCATCGGAGCCACAGTAGGCTCAATAGCCACTGGTGCGACCTCTTTAACAATATCTGTAGCAACATGACGTGGAGCTGGTTCAGAGACAATCGGTGCACCCACACTCTCAAGGTGACTTTCGTGCACTCTCACCAAGTCGGGACGGTTCAGATACACATGCATCAGAGCCTGGTCGATAGCCGCCTGCAAAGAATCGGCAACAACACACTTCCCCGGAGCAAGCCGCAAAAAGCGGGCAGCTGGTTCATGATAAAAAGTAAGAGGAATAAAGAGTTGCGAATAACAACTATTGATCTTGGGCTTCACCAACGAGTCAATACGCTGTCTGCTTGCAGTCAACGAGTCCATATATTCTGCCACCCTGTCTTTCTCTACCTTTTTCTTACCGTATCCACCCCTTTGTGCACACACCATTCCTGTCACACAAAAGGCCAACACTAATATATAAGATCTTAAATTCATACTAAGCTTATTCATATTTGGGCACAAAGGTAACAAATAAATCATAAAAGCCACGCCAATATTTACAATAATTTTGGCTAATTCATAATTTTATAGTAACTTTGCAGCCAAAATATTCTAATTTAAATATAAAACATCGTGGCTGAAACAAAGTACATCTTCGTTACCGGTGGTGTGGTTTCTTCCTTAGGTAAAGGTATCATATCATCATCCATCGGAAAGCTTCTGCAAGCCAGGGGCTACAACATTACAATTCAAAAGTTTGACCCATACATCAACATCGATCCGGGCACACTCAATCCATACGAGCATGGTGAGTGCTATGTGACGGTAGATGGAATGGAAACGGATCTTGACCTCGGTCATTACGAAAGATTCACGGGCATCCAGACAACAAAGGCCAACTCGCTCACTACAGGACGTATCTACAAGGCTGTTATCGACAAGGAACGACGTGGCGACTATCTTGGCAAAACCATACAGGTAGTTCCTCACATCACCAACGAGATAAAACGCAATGTAAAATTGCTGGGGCAGAAGTATCACTACGACTTTGTCATCACAGAGATTGGTGGCACTATAGGCGACATAGAGAGTGCTCCATATATGGAAGCCATCCGACAGTTGAAATGGGAATTGGGCAAGAATGCTCTCAATGTGCACCTTACCTACGTGCCCTACCTGAAAGCAGCTGGCGAGTTGAAGACCAAGCCTACCCAACACTCCGTCAAGGAACTGCAGAGCGTAGGTATTCAACCCGACATCTTGATTCTCCGCACAGAGAAACATCTCGAAGAGGGCATACTGAAGAAAGTGGCAAGTTTCTGTAATGTGGATATCGACTGCGTTATCCAGAGTGAAGACCTGCCAAGTATCTATGAGGTACCTGTCAACATGCAGAACCAGGGACTCGATACCGCCATCCTTCGCAAGATGGATGAGCCGATAGGCGAAAAGCCTGCATTAGGTCCTTGGAAAGCATTCCTCGACCGACGCAACAACGCCACAGAGGTTGTCAATATTGGTTTGGTGGGTAAATACGACTTGCAGGACGCCTACAAGAGTATTCGCGAAAGCCTTTCTCATGCAGGAACCTACAATGACCACAAGGTGAATATCACATTCATCAATTCAGAATATCTGACAGAAGACAATGTGGCAGAACGACTGAAAGGTCAGGACGGTATAGTCATCTGCCCGGGATTCGGTCAGCGAGGAATAGAGGGCAAGATAATAGCTGCTCACTATACCCGCACCCACGACATTCCCACCTTCGGCATTTGCTTAGGCATGCAGATGATTGTCATCGAGTTTGCCCGCAATGTCCTGGGTTACAAAGACGCAAACTCTCGAGAAATGGACGAGAAGACTCCACACAATGTCATCGACATCATGGAGGAGCAGAAGAACATATCAAATATGGGTGGCACCATGCGATTGGGAGCATACGAGTGTGTGCTGAAACAAGGTTCGCGCGTGTTCAATATCTATAAGAAAGAACACATACAGGAACGTCATCGCCATCGCTATGAGTTCAACAACAATTTCCAGCAGGAGTTTGAGAAGCATGGCATGATGTGCGTGGGACGAAATCCCGAAAGCGACTTGGTAGAAATCGTAGAGATTCCAGGCCTGAAGTGGTACATCGGTACTCAGTATCATCCAGAATACCAGAGCACCGTGCTGAAGCCACACCCACTGTTTATGGACTTCGTCAAAACAGCAATTGAAAACAAAAAATAAATATGAACAAAAACAACATTATCGGTTTCCTCCTGATAGCCCTTGTACTGATTGGGTTCAGTTGGTACTCACAGCCTTCTGCCGAAGAGCAGAGAGCAGCATTCGTTCAGGACTCCATCGCTAAGGCAAAACACGCCGAGATGGAAAAAGCTAACAAGGCTGCGGCGCTGCAGCGACAGGCTGAAGCTAAAGCCAAGGTTGAGGCTGACTCAACAGCCCTCTTCTACTCGGCTTTGAAGGGCAAGTCTCAGAAAATCGTTTTGAGTAACGAGAAAGTTGAGCTGACCCTCAACACCAAGGGTGGTACTGTCGAGAAGGCTGTAGTAAAGGGTTATGTGGGTCACGACCTCAAGGTGAAAGACGGCTCAAAAGACAAGAAGGACGTAACTCTCTTCGATGGCAACGACCAGAGCCTCAAGTTCATGCTCGAGGCTAAGGAAGCCAACATTATCACAAGTGACCTTTACTTTACTCCATCAAATGTCACAAAGACATCTGTCACCATGACAGCAGAGGCTGTTCCGGGCAAGACTCTCACTATGACTTATACATTGGGCAAGGACTACATGCTCCACATGAGCCTTCAAGCACAGGGCATGGCTGGATTGTTCTCACCTAATTATAGCAAGATGGATGTTGACTGGAGCGACAAGGCCCGTCAACAGGAGCGCGGCTTCATGTTCGAGAACCGTTACACTACCCTCACCTATCACGATGTAGAGGGAGGTACCGACCATCTGAACGAGACAAGCGAGAAAATCGACGAGAAAATCGAAGAAACCATCGACTGGGTGTCTTTCAAGAACCAGTTCTTCTCTGCCATCATGATATCCAAGGACAACTTCGACAAGGATGCCTTCATGACTTCTATCCCTCAGGAGAAGGGCTCCGGCTATCTGAAGCAGTTCCAGGCTAAGATGAAGACCGCTTTTGACCCAACAGGAAAGAAGGCTTCTGAGTTTGAGTTCTACTTCGGACCTAACGACTTCCAGATTCTGAAGAATACAGAGAAGGAAAGCACCTTCGGCAAGGACCTGGAGTTCCAGAAGCTTGTTTATCTGGGATGGCCTATCGTCCGCTGGATTAACCGTTTCTTCACAATCTATGTATTCGACTGGTTGAGTAAGATCTTCCCTATGGGTATCGTGTTGATTCTCATTACCCTGCTCCTCAAGCTCATCACCTACCCTATGGTAAAGAAGAGCTACATGAGTTCTGCCAAGATGCGCGTACTCAAACCAAAACTCGAAGCTGCTACCGCTCAGTATAATAAGCCTGAGGATCAGATGCAGAAGCAGCAGGCTATGATGGCTGAATATGCCAAATATGGTGTAAGCCCATTATCTGGTTGTATCCCTATGCTGATTCAGTTGCCTGTTTGGGTTGCAATGTTCAACTTTGTGCCAAATGCTATTCAGCTTCGTGGTGAGAAGTTCCTGTGGATGAGTGATCTGAGTACCTACGACCCCATCATCGAGTGGAACACCAACATTTGGTTGATAGGCGATCACTTGAGCCTTACCTGTATCCTCTTCTGTGTAGCCAACCTCCTCTACTCTTGGATGACCATGCGCCAGCAGCGCGACCAGATGGTAGGCCAGCAGGCTGATCAAATGAAGATGATGCAGTGGATGATGCTCATCATGCCTCTGATGTTCTTCTTTATGTTCAACGACTACTCATCTGGTTTGAACTTCTACTACTTCATCTCTCTGTTCTTCAGTGCAGCCATCATGTGGACCCTACGCAAGACCACCAACGACGAGAAGCTCCTTGCTATCCTCGAGAAACGTTATCAGGAGAACAAGAGCAATCCTAAGAAGGCAAGCGGATTGATGGCAAGAATGCAGGCTCTGCAGGAATTGCAGCAAAAACAGCAAGCTGAACTTGCACGTAAGCAAGCAGAATTGAACGAGAAGAAAAAGAACCTCGGAAAATAAAGAAACTTACAACGCATAACAAATGATTGTTTGTATCGCATAGGGGTGTTACACCTTATTATATATATATACCTTATTATATATATAGGCAAACTTCATTAAACAAGAAAGAGTGTAATGAATCACTTCACGAAGTATTCATTACACTCTTTTTTTAGACATAAATAAACAAACATCTACGATATTAACCTTTATTCCATTTCATAAAAACACCACTAAATTGAAAAACAGCAAAAGCCATATAACACTAACAATCAATACCTTACATATTCACAACCGCTTATTTTCACCACTTAATGATTTAATCAACAAACATTTTGTTACTTTTTTTATTACTTTTGCATGAGCAAACATAGCACTGTCCACAAAGACAAAAGCTATAAAAAAGAGATATACACAAAATCAAATAACAAAAACTTAAATTTATGAGAAAAGCAAAAAGTAATGCGAGGTTGCGAGGATTAGCATCTACAGCACTCGTTCTATTAATCTCGGCTACTGCCTGGGGTCAAAAGATGAAGATTACTGGCACTGTAATCGACAACACCAATGAACCCATTATTGGAGCTTCTGTTCTTGAAAATGGAACGCAAAATGGTGTAGCCACCGATTTGGATGGACATTTTACCATCGAAGTACAACAAGGTGCCAAACTCAAGATTTCTTATATTGGCTATAAGAATAAAGAAGTAAAGGCTTCAAATGGCATCAAAATCACACTTGAGGAGGAAGCTAACATGCTAAATGAAGTAGTTGCCATCGGTTATGGCTCAGTGAAGCGTAAAGATGTTACTACTGCTGTTTCAAGCGTGTCGGCGAAGGATCTTTCTACACGTCCTATTGTATCTGCAGCTGCTGGTATGCAGGGTAAAGCAGCAGGTCTACAAATTTCACAAGCCAATGGTCAGCCAGGTGCTTCCCCCACCATACGTGTGCGTGGTACTACATCATTGAATGGTAGCAACGACCCACTCTATGTGGTAGATGGTGTGCCTATGACCAATATTGATTTCTTGGCTGCTGATGATATTGACAATATCCAAGTATTAAAAGATGCATCTTCAGCTGCCATCTATGGTTCTCGAGCTGCTAATGGAGTTATCATTATCGGAACCAAGCAGGGAAAAACAGGTGTGGCAAAAATCAGCTTGAATGCACACTATGCGTTTAATACTGTACGCGATAATCAAGAATCACTCAATGCTGCACAGTATAAAGAATTGATGGATGAGATTGGTATGGTAAAACTCCCTGAAGGTTTGAAAGACATGACCGACTGGAAAGACGAGGTTTTCCGCACTGGAAACGTACAGGACTACCAGGTCTCTATCACTAATGGAACAGAAAAAATGAGATACTTCATCTCTGGTGGTTACACGGGTGAAAATGGTGTCATCAAGAAATCAAGTTACAAGCGTTACAATTTCCGCGCATCTGTTGAAAACGACATTCGTAAGTGGCTGCGCCTCAATGCAAGCGTAACCTATTCTGACTATACCAACAAGGGTACAGGTATTATTTCTGGTACGGGTTCTAACCGTGGCGGTGTAGTTACGGCTATCGTCAATACGCCTACTTACGCTCCTGTATGGAATCCTGAGAATCCAAATCAATTTTACAACAACTTCTATGGCGTAAATATCACTTCACCTGCTGAGAATATAGCCCGAACGCAGAACAACAAATCTGCATACAATCGTTTGTTGGCTACAGGAAAAGCAACAGTTACCTTCATGCCTGAGTTGACGTACAACCTGTCTTTGTCTTTCGATCGCACACAAGGCACAACAACCAACTTCCTCGACCCTATCTCTACAACCATTGGTCGTCAGGAATTTGGAACAGGCTATGATGGACGTAATATCAGCAGTGTTATCGTATGGGACAATGTGGTGAATTACAAAAAAACATTGGGTAAACATAACTTTGATGCCATGGCAGGTAGTTCATGGACTCAAAGCAAGTGGAGCCAAAACTATATCAATGGTAGCAACTATGCGAATGAAAACTTCCCTACTCTGAATGCTGCCAACAAGATTTCCTGGACAGGAACAGGCTCTTCTGCTGCTGATTGGGCTATCTTCTCTACCTTCGCTCGTTTACAATACAACTGGAACGACACCTATATGGTAACAGCCAATATGCGTGCTGATGGTTCTTCCAAGTTAGCTCCTCACCATCGTTGGGGTTATTTCCCATCTTTCTCTGGAGCTTGGCGTGTGAGCAATGAGAAATTCATGAAGGATATCAAGTGGATAGACGACTTGAAGATTCGTGGTGGCTGGGGACAGACTGGTAACCAGAGTGGCTTGGGCGACTATAGTTATTTGGCAAGATACAATATCAATCGTGTACAATGGTTTGGTGAGGGCAATGACGCCAACGCTATACCTACATTCTCACAAGGCAACTTGAGCAACCCTGAGTTGACATGGGAAACAACAACACAGACTAACATCGGACTCGACCTGACTGTATTAGGAAACCGCTTGACTTTCTATGCCGATTACTATTACAAGAAGACCAAGGATATGCTGATGAACATCACCCTTCCTGCAGGAAGTGCAGCTGCAACAAGTCTTACCTATAATGGCGGTTCGATGAGCAATAAGGGTTGGGAATTTGCCTTCTCCTCAAAGAACTTGATTGGAACATTTAAGTGGAACACCGACTTTAACATCTCATTCAATAAAAACAAGTTGGAAAGTCTGGCTCTAACGCAAGTATATTATGATGCTAAAACCACCGACTATGTCAACGAACCAGTTGTACGCAACACTCCCGGCATGCCTTTAGGCAGTTTCTGGGGATATATAGCAGAAGGGGTTGATCCTGAAACTGGTGACATGAAGTACAAGGACGTAACTGGCGACGGACTCGTTTCTGCAAGTGATCGTACCTATATCGGTGACCCTAACCCTGACTTCACTTTCGGTATGACCAACACCTTCTCATATAAAGGTTTGAATCTCAGTATTCTTATCCAGGGAAGTTATGGAAACGACATCTATAATGTCTCCCGAATGGAAACAGAAGGAATGTATGATGGCAAGAACCAAAGCACCAAAGTATTGGCACGCTGGAGAATTCCAGGACAAATCACCAACGTACCTAAAGCTAAGTGGGACATCCGTAACTCTACCTACTTCGTAGAGGATGGCAGTTATATTCGCTTAAAAGATATCTCCCTCTCTTACGATGTTCCACGCAAACTGATCTCACGCTTCGGACTGACTCGTTTGCAGCCATACGTATCAGCTACCAACCTGATTACCCTTACCGATTATTCTGGTATGGATCCAGAGGTCAATCAGTATGGTAATAGTGGTAGTGTACAAGGCATCGACTGGGGCACATACCCTCTCAACAAAAGCATAGTATTAGGTGTAAAAGTTGAATTCTAAAAATCATGACAACAATGAAAACATATAATAAAATCAAGACTTTAGCGCTCGGTAGCTTAACCATGATATCATTGGCAAGTTGCTCACTCGACTATGAGCCTATATCCGATCCTTCAGAAATAACACAGGGCACCCAGACTGAAACATCCACAGCTGTTTTAAAGGATAAGGCTGCCGCAGAAGCACAACTCAAGTCTCTCTATGAGTTGTTCCGCAACCGCCAGGAGCACACCCATCTCGATTATCTCTTGATAGGCGACTCTCATAGTGATAATGCGTATGCTGGTACTACAGGAGCCGAGGTGGTGCCTTACGAAACCAACTCTATAGATGCCAGTAACTCTGTTTTGAGCCGAGACTGGAATCGATACTTAGAGGATATCGCTCAAGCCAATGTGCTCATCAATGGCGTAGAACAACTGAAGGAAAGTGGCCAAATCTCAGATACAGAATATCATTCCTATAAGGCTCAAGGAGAAATTTTCCGTGCATTGATGATGTTCCGAATGGCACGTCTTTGGGGCTCATTCCCTGTTATTACAACCATTGCAAAAACAATCACCTCTGATAACATCAATGAGGTATACCCTACTTACTATCCTCCTCGTAAATCACCCAAGGAGTGCTATGAACAGATTATTGCCGACTTGACAGATGCTGAAAAATATGCTCCTGACAATGATAATTCTGACCGCACCAAGATGACCAAGACTGTAGCTCAAGCTATGCTTGCCAAGGTCTACGCCGAAAAGGAAGTACAAGATTACGATAAAGTAATAACCTACGCTGATAAGGTAATCAAGACAACAGGTGTAGAACTTGAAGATAGTTATGAAACTCTCTGGGGATACGATGAGACAACCAAGGATTGCCTGAAACGTAATACCAAAGAAGGTATTTTGGAGGTTCATTGGACAACAGGTAGCGGAAACTGGGAAACATGGATGTACGGACGCCAGTTGGACAACTGGGATTACTATTTCACATGGGCAAAGTGGATTACTCCTTCGCGCGACATCATCAACGATTTTGAAAAAGAAGGCGATGAAATACGCAAGAATCAGGCTATAGTATATTATGCATGTACATGGAGCAACTATTATCCAGCCTCCAACTACCCATTCATGTATAAGTTGCGTTCTTCCTACAGCAACATTTATTGGATTCGACTCGCTGACATTATCCTCATGAAGGCAGAGGCGGAAGCCTATAAGGGCAACCTTGACGAGAGTGCGAAACTCGTAAACCAGATTCGTAAACGTGCCAAACTGAAGGAACTGACTTCTGATAAGACAAACAGCAAGGAAGCTATGATAGAAGCCGTGCTTCACGAACGCCGTTTAGAGCTTGCCTTTGAGGGAGAGCGTTGGTTCGATCTATGCCGCAACAACAAAGTAGAAAAATATCTCAATGGTATTGATAATCGTGATAAAGGCCGCATCAAACAAGTTAAACTGTTTGACAGTAACTCTTACCTGTTGCCTATACCACAGACGGCTCTCGACCAGAACACTAACCTGGAACAAAACCCTGGTTACTAATCACAATCTCAAAATGTGAAGATAAAATTATTTCAAATATAAAAAACTCAACTTTCGCAAAAGGGGAAGTTAAAGAATTTAAAGAAGTTAGAGAAGTTAAAGCCATATGCTTTATAACTAAATATACAACAAAAAAGGCTATTGGCTATAACTTCTAACGACCGAAGGGAGTGATAACTTCTTTAACTACTATAACTTCCGTACATGCGAAACTTCAATAAAAAAAAACTATTCATATGAAATACCATAACCATAAAATTATGATGTTTATCTGCGCCACAGCATTTTCTGTGACAGCATGCAGCAATAGTAATTCATTCTCAGATTCTATTGATTTTGAGACTCCAAGCGAAGCTCCCAACCCTATACCTACACAAGGAACTGCCAAGACTTTTACCACAACAGCCGATGGCACATATTCCTTGGCAGAGGGAGAAGCCAAACTTTTTGATGGTGTATCTATGGCGCCAACAACCATCGAAATAGACAAAAATAAGAAATTCCAGACTATCGATGGTTTCGGATATGCCATCACCTACTCTTCTTGCTACAATCTCATGAAGATGAATCCTGAGGCTCGCCTGGCTCTCTTAAAGCGCATTTACTCCACTACAGAGGGATATGGCGTTAGTTACGCTCGCATCTCATTAGGCTGCAACGATTTCTCAAGTACTGAATATACTTATTGCGATAAAAAGGGAAGCGAGAACGATCCTATCAGTAATTTCGAACTTTATAGCGATGAGAACAACTATGTGATTCCTATATTAAAGGAAATCTTGTCTATCAACCCAAGTTTAAAAATCATAGCAGCACCATGGACTTGTCCTAAATGGATGAAGGTTGCTGACATCAATACCAAGACTCCAAAGGACTCCTGGACTGACGGACACCTCAACCCTGATTACCGTGAGACCTACGCCAAGTATTTTGTGAAGTTCATCAAGGTAATGAAAGAAAAGGGTATCAATATCTATGCTGTAAGTCCTCAAAATGAACCATTGAACAAGGCCAACTGCGCTTCTCTATATATGCCATGGCAGGAAGAAGCTCCTTTCGTAAAGGCTTTGGCTACCGAGTTCAAGAGAAGTGGTCTTACAACCAAGATATATGTCTACGACCATAATTACAATTACGACAAAATAGCAGACCAAGAAGATTATCCTATTAAACTCTACAATGCTATCGGTGACAATTTTGAAGGTTCCGAGTTGGTTGTTGGAGCTGCATATCATGACTATGGTGGCAACAACAGTGAATTGACAGATATCCATAACCAACGCCCCGACAAGGAACTTATCTTCTCAGAAACAAGTATAGGTACATGGAATAATGGACGCGACTTAAGCAAACGTCTGATGGCAGATATGAAGAATGTAGCACTCGCTACTGTCAATCAAAACTGCAAGGCCGTACTCGTTTGGAACTTGATGCTCGACAACAAAATGGGTCCCAATCTTGATGGTGGATGCCAAACTTGCTATGGCGCCATCGACATCAATCAGAATGGGTACAAACAGTTGAGCTATAATTCTCATTATTACATCATCAACCACATGGCAAGCGTGGTGGCCCCTGGTGCTGTTCGTATCGGTACTACTTCACGTACCATTAATGACAGCAAGATAACTCATGCAGAATTTTTGAATCCAGACGGAAGCCTTGCTGCTGTTATCATCAACGAGGGAGATGAGACAAAATCTATCAATCTAAGCGATGGCATCCATAACTTTACATGCAATGTACCTGCTAATGGTGTTATTTCGTGCAAATGGAATAAATAATGAATGTCATTTTAGTAATTAATCAACAATAGATACAACCATTATGAAACATATCAAATATTATATCATAGCATTGCTCGCTCTACCACTAATGGCAGCTTGCAGTGAAGACGACTACAATGCTCCAACACCTACTGGAAATCCAGTGATGAGCTATAGCGCTCCTACTACAGCAGTATGGATGGGCGAAGAGGTAGAAGTGAAAGTAAACTGTAAGGATGAGGCGGGCGTAGCTCTCTCTACCTTGAAAGCCAACTTGCTTTTCAGCGGTCAGAGTGTAGACGCAACAACTATCCGTACCAAGGAGCCGGGTGAATATCTTGTCAAGCTCAAAGTACCTTACGTTCAGAGCATTCCTGATGGCAAGGTTGATATACAACTCACTTTGCAAAATGTGTCGACAAAGGCAAATACTGAGACGTTATCATTCGACATCAAGCGTCCTCACTTTACAAACTTGCAATTTGTCTGTGCTGACGGAACCAAGTATGACATGACCGAAGTTGGCAATTTCATGTATCAGACTGTTCTTCCCAACACCAAAAAGACCTTTAAGGGATATTTCGCTACCAAGGATGGCAAGTTCGTGTTTGGTTCAAGTACAGGAAAGGACATCAATTTGGGCGAAACCAACAACTTCAACTTCTCGTCAGAGAATACTGATCATGTAGTCGTTACTTTCGATGCCAAGAACTATACTGCAGGACCTACAGATGTTTTACCTATCACCATGCTCGATTTTGCCGATTCTGATGCAGGTAAGACTTGGGTGGGAGATATTAAACAAGGTGCTACCTGTAATCTTACTATCAATGGCAACAATTTACCAGACGATTGGTTCTACGACAATGATTGGTTCCAAAAAGAAGAAGATGGTACCTACACCTTCAAGGCCATCACAGGCAGATACACCGTACAGGCTGACTTCACTCATAAGTCTTTCCGCATCTGGACAATGAATGGAAACGAGCCTATGGCATTGAACGCTGATGGTACTGGCGCTATTTGGATAATAGGAAACGAAGGAATCAACAAACCTACTTGGGACGCTGTAAATCATGGTTGGTGGACTGGCACCGATTCTGATGTCTGTCTCACTCCTATCAAGGATAAGGTATATCAGGTTACACTCACCATAGGCAAGCAACTCAGAGCTACAGACATAAACTTCAAATTCTTTGGTCAGGCCAACTGGGGTATTGAGTTCAAGGGTAAGGATAACAGCCATCTCATCTCAACTGAGAGCGAGGTATTCGGCATCGGTGACGGTAACGGTAACGACGACGGCAATGTTTATCTGAAAGATGGAGTAGAACTGAAGGATGGCGAGACATACGTATTTACAGTTGACTTGACTGCCGGTGTAGACAAGGCAGTTCTCAAAGTAGAAAAGAAATAAAAAAACGTGACTTGTAAACCCATCTAAAAGAAATTAAAAGTAGATTTAGGTTTAGTACTGAATAATATATGTATTTTGATTGGTTGAAGGCTGTTCCAAGTGATTGGGACAGCCTTTTTCGTAATGAACTTATCACGTAGATGTCATTTACTGAAGTTTCACATGTACGGAAGTTGAATTATAAAAAGAAAAAACATGCCAAACATTTGGCATTATCCACTAAAAAACTTATCTTTGCATTTGAATGTTCGCTTACGCAGTAGAACTGGCTTAATTTAAATCTATTTTAATCTTACAACAAACAAAACATAATGAAAAAGATACTATCTTTGGTATATATATTGTGCTTCTCTGCACTAACTTCAAGTTTTGCTCAGAATAAAAACATAAAAGACTTATACGAGCAACTTGATCAGGCTATCAAACAATCACAATACTATATCAACCAAAAAGAAAGCCGCATCACTAAAATCAAAAAACAGAGCCGGCAAGGACATACACCCCAACAACTCCTAACCGCATATTACAAACTATACGAAGAATACAAAGCATACCAAAGCGACTCTTCTATTTATTATATTCACCAAGCCATCGACTTGGCAAAAAGAAACAACATGAAGAGCGACATTACCAAGTTGAGAAGCTTACTTGCTTTACAATATTCAACATCAGGAGCTTTCACGGAGGCACTTCATGTTCTACAAAGTATCGATAAAAAAACTTTGAATAACTCTAACAAGAAAGACTATTACATAGCCTTTTATCACGTCTATGGCGAACTGGGCTTTTCAAATATACACATTGACACTGACCTAAGTCAAGAATTCTACAGAAAACAAAACTGTTGTCGTGATACATTATTTTCAATATTATCCCCTAACAGCGAGGATTACCTCATGAGAAAGGAGGTCTTGCTAACCAGCCAGAATAAGTTGAAAGAAGCTCTTAAAATTAACGACATCCGATTAAGCAAGTGCAAGAAAGGAAGTCACGAATATGGAATTGTGGCCTACTATCGCTACTTAATATACCGCTCGCTGAAAGACGAGGACATGGTAAAATACTGGCTACTACAATCTGCTATATGTGATGTAAAATGTGCCATCAACGACCAAGCTTCACTCTGGATTCTTGCAGAGATACTCAGCAAGGAAAAAGATGTGGAACGCTCATACAAATACATCAACTTTTCGTGGAACGCCAACAAGAGATTCTGTACTCGCATACGCAGTTGGCAGATATCTCCAGTGCTTGGCACCATAGACCACAACTATCAGGCAGAACTCAAAAAGGCCAACCATCGTCTCATCTTTGCCATTATATGTGTGAGTCTTTTGGTCATTGCATTGGCTTTATTGACATTCTATGTCAACAAGCAGAAATCGTATCTGTCGAAAGCAAGAAACGAACTGAAGAAAACCAATACTCAATTAGAAGAACTCAACAACAAACTATCTTCCACCAATGGTATGCTAAAAGCATCCAACGACAAACTCAATGAGTCGAATGGGGTTAAGGAAGAATATATAGGCCAGTTCCTGGGGGCTTGTTCACACTACATCGATAAACTGGACAAAATGCGCCTCAATGTCAATAAGATGCTAAAAAACAAACAGTACAACGAACTCTACTCTATGACTAAGAGTTCAGAGGTCAAGGAGCAAGAACTTGAAGAACTATACGCCAATTTCGACAAGGTATTCCTAAACCTCTTCCCCAACTTCGTGGAGGATTTGAATGGACTGCTGAAGGAAGAATACCAAATTCATCTATCCTCCCCTAACAAACTCTCAGCCATAGTAAGAGTATTTGCACTCATTCGTCTGGGCATCGACGATAGTACAAAGATTGCAGAATTCCTACACTATGCAGTCAACACCATATATAATTATAGGGCAAAACTACGCAATGGCGCAATCAATGACAGAAATGAGTTTGAGAAAAAAGTCAGAGAATTAGGAACGCTGATGAAACATCAAGAGCCAGAGGAATAGAAGGAAATCGAGCATGAATAGAGATTGATTTCAAATTATATCTTCATGTTACTTGTTCTTATGGAATTCCCAAAAAGCAATAATATTTCATAGTTTACTCCCGAAAAGGTATGCTACTGCACTCACAGACCACATACATCAAAAACAGAATATAAATAAAACAGAATAAGAAATGAAGAAAATATTATTATCATTATTGACAGCCATCAGTTTTGGAACTACAGACTGCTCTGCACAATCGAACAGTATTGACACATTGGTTCCACAAGCCTTTATCAAACAGGCTAAAGCCGATACAACATCCATTATTCTCGATGTACGCACACCCGAAGAATACAAAGAAGAGCATTTGGCTGGAGCCCAGCAACTCGACTTCCTCAATACATCGGTCTTCGATGCTGGAATCAAATTGCTCGACAAGTCGCACACCTATTATGTATACTGCCGAAGCGGCAAGCGCAGCCATCATGCCTGTATGAAAATGCAGAAGCAGGGCTTAAAAGTATTTGATATGGAGGGTGGAATACTCAACTGGAAAAAGTTAGGAATGCCTACAACTAAGGAATAAGTTTCCTCAAAAAATGGAATTAACACGTTATATAATGTGAGATAACTACTTCTATTAAATTCCACAAAGACTTCAATAGGCGCCTACTATTCTATAACGAAAAAGCCTGAGAAAATGTCAAGCATCATGCAAGCATATTTCTCAGGCTTTTTTATCTTTACTTTGTTAAGTGCTATTTCTTCAGTACGGGCTCGCAAGTGATATTGACACCGAGTTTCTTAAAGATACGCTGGTCTACATCACTCAACATCACAGTGCAGTGAGCCTGACATCCACGAAGTTTAGGCAACTGCTCCAAAGCTTTTCGGCAATTCTCATCATTCTCAGAGAGAACAGAGAGGGCTACAAGAACCTCATCTGTATGAAGACGAGGATTGCGACCGCCGAGATAACTGATCTTCGTATGCTGAATAGGCTCAATCATAGACTGAGGAATCAGTTTCAGATTGTGATCAATACCAGCCAAATGTTTCATGACATTCAACAACAAGGCGGCACTACAACCTAACAGCTCACTACTATGACCGCAGATGATGGTGCCATCCTCCAACTCAATAGCCGACGAAGTATGTCCCGTCTCCTTCTTATGATTCTTAGCAGCAACAGTCACCTTACGGTAATCTGTAGAAATCTTAGCCTGATTGAAAAGCATCTGTATCTTGGCAATTTCTTCCTCATTACAAGCACCCAGAGCCAACTTGTTGGTAGCAGCATAATAGCGACGAACGATTTCATCCTTCGAAGCCTCGCAGCAAGCCTCATCATCAGAAATACAGAAACCTACCATATTCACACCCATATCCGTAGGAGACTTGTATGGATTAGAACCATAGATACCCTCGAAGAGAGCATTGAGTACAGGATAAATCTCAACATCACGATTATAGTTGATAGCAATCTTATTATATGCCTCCAGATGGAAAGGGTCGATCATGTTGACATCATTGAGATCGGCAGTAGCTGCCTCGTATGCAATATTCACCGGATGCTTCAATGGAAGATTCCAAACTGGGAAAGTCTCAAACTTGGCATATCCTGCACGCACACCACGCTTGTTCTCATTATACAACTGGCTGAGGCAAACAGCCATTTTGCCACTACCAGGACCAGGAGCTGTCACGATAACCAGAGGGCGCTCAGTTTCTACATAATCATTCTTTCCGAAACCGTCATCAGAAGCAATCAGGTTGACATCATGAGGATAGCCCTCGATGAGATAATGACAGTAGGTTTTGATACCATCACGTTCCAAGCGCTGCTTGAAAGCTGTAGCAGCAGGCTGACCGTTGTAATGAGTAATCACAACAGAACCCACCATAAAGCCACGGTTTTGGAACTCGCCACGAAGACGGAGAACATCCTCATCATAAGTGATACCCAAGTCGGCACGCTTTTTATTCTTCTCAATGTCTGCAGCACTAATCACGATAACAATTTCAATGCTATCGCTGATTTTCTGAAACATACGGAGCTTACTATCTGGCTGGAAACCAGGCAATACGCGACTTGCATGATGGTCATCGAAAAGCTTTCCTCCTAATTCCAGATAGAGCTTTCCGTCAAACTGTGAGATTCTATCCTTGATATGCTCGGATTGAATCTTCAGATACTTCTCGTTATCGAATCCTATCTTCATATTCTTTTTACTGATATAACTAATTCTCTATTGATTGAACAAATCGAGTGCAAAAGTACAAAAAACTATCGAAATATCAAAAAAAAATTGTACCTTTGCACACAAAAAAGTAAAAAACAACAAGAATGATGAACGGAATTTATACAATTCTTCTATTGGTATTGAGCAACATATTCATGACGCTGGCATGGTATGGGCATCTCAAACTTCAGCAGACAGGTATAAGTAGCCATTGGCCACTCATTGGAGTTATCGTCTTCAGTTGGGCCATAGCCTTCTTTGAATATTGCTGTCAGGTACCCGCCAACCGTATCGGTTTTGTAGATAACGGAGGTCCTTTCAACCTCGTACAGCTCAAGGTCATACAGGAATGCGTTTCTCTCATCATCTTTGCAATCATCGCTAATATCCTCTTTCAGGGACAAGGTCTGCACTGGAATCATGCTGCTGCATTTATCTGCCTCATCGCTGCAGTTTATTTTGTATTCATGAAATAGAATAAACAACAGATTATCAAGGTGCTACAAGATATCTATTAAAGGAATGCAAAGAGGATAATGAGCTTCATTGAGGAATGTAAATATAGAAATACAACATTAAAAATATAACCGACAATGGAAAAGAAATTACGTACAGCTTCCATCTGTGTACAGGGAGGCTATCAGCCAAAGAATGGTGAGCCTATTGAAGTGCCTATCATTCAGAGTACAACATTTAAGTATGACAATTCTGAAGAGATGGCTATGCTCTTCGATCTTAAGAAAGAAGGATATTTCTATACCCGTCTCCAGAACCCTACCAATGATGCTGTAGCGCAGAAAATAGCACAGCTTGAAGGTGGCGTGGGAGCTGTGCTAACAAGTAGTGGTCAGGCTGCCAACTTCTATGCCGTTTTCAATATCTGCGAAGCTGGCGACCATATCGTGACTTCCAATGAGATTTATGGTGGCACCTTCAATCTCTTCGGTGTAACACTCAAGAAACTCGGCATAGAATGTACATTCGTCAATCCTAACGATAGCGAGGAAGAAATCCAGAAAGCATTCCGTCCTAACACCAAGGTTGTCTTCGGCGAAACCATCAGCAACCCTGGATGTGCCGTTCTTGATATCGAGAAGTTTGCCCGCATCGCCCACAAAAATGGTGTTCCGCTGATTGTTGACAACACTTTTGCCACTCCTATCAATTGCCGTCCTTTTGAATGGGGAGCTGACATCGTAACTCATTCTACCACCAAGTATATGGATGGAACTGCATCTCAGGTGGGTGGTGTAGTAGTAGATAGTGGTAACTTCGACTGGATGGCGAATGCAGAAAAGTTCCCTGGTCTTTGTACACCAGATGACAGCTATCACGGTTTGACATACGTGAAGGCATTTGGCAAGATGGGTTATACCACTAAACTTGTAGCCCAACTGATGCGCGATCTCGGTAGTATCCCTGCCCCAATGAACTCATTCATCCTCAACCTGGGTTTGCAGAGTCTGCATCTGCGTATGCGCCAGCACTGTGAGAATGCTCAAAAGGTGGCAGAATTTCTGCACAACGACCCTCGCGTAGCTTGGGTTCATTACAGTGGACTGAAAGACGATACCTATTACGAACTTGCTCAGAAATACATGCCAAATGGTACCTGCGGTGTCATCGCCTTTGGTTTGAAGGGTGACCGTGAAACAGCTATCAAGTTCATGGATTCGCTCGATATGATCAACATCGTGACCCACGTAGCGGATGCCCGCACCTGCGTACTCCATCCAGCCAGTCATACCCACCGCCAATTGACAGATGAGCAGTTGAAAGAAGCTGGTGTAGCTCCAGACTTGATCCGTCTCTCAGTAGGTATCGAGGATGTCGAGGATATTCTGGATGATATCAAGCAGGCTTTAGACAAGATATAATATAAGGATAGCCCTCGACCGTAAAAATAGAGGTCTTTATCATTTATTAAATAAAGGTGTATCAACAGCCAAAAGACTTTTGATACACCTTTTTTACCTAACCATACAAAACTTTATCTGTAAAAACACCAACAGTCTGCCAAGAGATGGTGAAAAAAATAGTAATATTTGAGCCGCATATATTGATATGGTACATTTTTCACTCAAATCGTACCGGTTGTTTTTACCGTCACTAAACATAGCAACATTATTTTCCTTGCAATAATATCCTTTTAGTACAATATTACAAAATCTTTAGCGAAAACATATAATTTCTTTGTGAAAAATATTGTGTTTTGAAAACTTTTTGTAATTTTGTAGCGGACTTGGTGAAAACCATCTCCAGACATATTAGAAATGATAAGAAGCGTTATGCTTATCTTGTGATGATGGAAACCTAGGAAATTTGCATCTTTAGCACAATGGATAGCATAGTGGTTCTCACGCATAGCGTGGGCTGCTATTACACATTCGTGCTAAAAGGTTTTCCTAGGACCTCCATCTCAGAACGTGGCATAGTCAGTACCACGCTTCACGTTTAATTAGAGGTTCATCCGAAGTGCTGGGATGTTCAAGATTTCTATAAAATGAATGATATTCTAAAAGATCCAGATACAATAGAAAAGATAAAAGAACTTATCTCGGCAAACTTGCGGGAAGATGGGTGGGCAGAGATGGCACATATCGGTGCCTTATTGAGTGCAAACAATATCAATCTTAAGGCTAATGGCTATAAGGTTAAGGCATATTTTGAAGACCTTAATCAAGAATTTGAAGTATCTATAGACAACAAAACAAATTTACCATTAGTTAAGGTTAGACAACATCTGGAAAGAAAAGTTGACCAAATGAAGAACAATAACAATAAGGAGAAAAAAGACATACTACATTTGACAAAATGGGCTAACATCAATCAGAAAGCCTCGATTGAAACTTTAAGTTGTTTGGCTATTCCAGAAAGATGGTCTTATAAAACAGAAAATAAGAATTATCCCAAACCGATTTTGGCAAAATATTTAAAATGGACTTTTGTAAAGTTGCACCGTGAAGATAAAATCTTATTTTCGAATGATTATGCAGCATTTAACACAGGACTTGTTGACAAGTTCTATAGACCTATTTACGCTGTTTTTGACAAGAATAAGATTCCCAATAAGCAACCGTGGTATTTTGTTGGATTTTGTGTTGCAGGAAGTAGCGATATAGCAAGCCGAATATTGACAAATAATTTCTCAGTTTTGCCACAAAGGGCATCCTATATAAATAGCTACGATGATGTTATGTATGATTACACATTACCTGTAGATGTAAATTGGAATCATATCGTTTTAGAAAATATTGCCAGACTTCCATATGCCTTAATTGAGCAAATCTGCTCTGGTGCTTTTGGCATTAAAGATACTGAAAACTTATCTAATGAGGAAAAAGAAGCATACCTATCAGATTTGAAAATGTTCTTAGAAAAAGATCCAATGCGTTTGTCAGTCATTTCTGGTATTATGAATATGGCAGTAGAAAGAGCAAAGTTACGTGTAGAATGGAATTACAAAACTGCAATACCAGTTTATTACCCTACAGATGACAAAGTGCATTTAATACTACCACTTTCTTTAAATATGAACGAACCTGAGGAAATCTCTTTGGCGTTAGTTATGACAAAGACACCTGCTCATAGATATAGAGCCGTTACAATATTCACTTTGGACATGGCATATAGCAATGCAAGACTTATAACCAAGCCATCAAGTGATTGGTTAATAGCAGAAACCATCAATATGAAATAAAATATAAGCAAAAAAGTAATAAATATGGAACAAGTCTCATATAAATTTATCAGTAATGAAAAGGTACAAATTTGTATACCTTTAGAAGGACGTTTGAAACTGATTGATGCAGAAACTGTGGTGTCCCCAGATGGAGACCGTTGTGTCGTTTATGACAACTATGTTGTTTCATTAAAACAGATGTGGCAAAATGCGACTGATATAGATTTCTATTTAGAAAAAATTCAGCAAGCTTATGATTGTCTTACTGATGGGCTTTCTAAGATTGACACATTAAAAAAGATGATAAGTATTCATGTTGCAAAATTTGGGAGAGTTATTGATTCAGACCTTATGATGATGGCTTCAGCTGTTGCAAAAGTTCAATATGCTATTACAGGTTCTTATCACATCGAGAATGTAGTAACCGATGCATTGAACGTTGCAAAGATGTCCTTTCTTGGGGACTTGTTTATAACAATTTACCACAGAACACCTGTTGGGATTCAACCATCAATAGTTCCAGCTTCAGAATATTTTGGATAAAGAAACAAGTTAAATAATTGATAAACTTAATAGCTTTATGAATTCTATTTATAAGAAGAACTTTATTTTCAAAGCCAATCGCTTTGAAGAGTACTCTAATGGAGTATGCACCAATAAAGGTGCCGTGAACACAACTATCGTTGCTAAAGTATTAGATGACTCTACTATTGGTATGGGATTATTGGACGAAGTTCCTGCTAATCTCAACACAAGATTTGGACTTCCTATCTTTGGCATTCAGAATGGAGATGTATTGGAAGATAGAATACAATACGGGCGCATCCCAGACTCGTTCAGTTGGAATGATCCAAACGAGCCCTTGGTATGTAACATTTTCAACAATATGACTTGCATTAGATTTGCCATGTTGACACCTCTCAGAATAGTAGAATTTCATGGACAATTTATAGATATACAATAAAATTAAACACATGGACAAATTGCTTTCAAATAATAGTATTGCCAGCCTTCTTCAACAAAATGGAGAAATGGATACAGAAGTTAATGTCTATTCCATTACTTTCAAACAAGCAATGACTCTTATAGGTTTTATTCCTTACAATGAGTTAGACACACTTGACTTTTACAAACCTCAAATAAATATAAATAGTGAAGTTATCTTTACTCCATATCGAATAAAATTCCCTATGTTTGAAATGACTTACCCTGTTATGAAGAAGATTCGATTAGCAGAAGAGGGAGAGGAATGTTTGATTCAAAGGAAACTATTTACTCCGTTTGGTAATAAAGGCTTTATTGGCTATTATCATAATGTAGAAAGAGATGATTATCCTGAAGACAAGAGAAAGAAAGTCTTAGAATATACAACGGGAGATCTGCTTAGACAGGTGAAGACTTCTCCTTATTATACCCCTAATAGGCTAAGTGTTAATGAGGACGGTCTTCTTGTCTACAATCTATCACCAGAAGAATTTGTGTTGTCAAGGACTTTTGGTCGTTATACGGTTATAAGTAATCGTTATTTGTGTTTGTGCGCATATACGAATAGCATAACAGGACTTCCTTGTTATTCGTTGTTCGACCCTGAGGATATTTACAAAACAGAAGATACAAATAAAAAAGATGAATAGCTCTAATCGTTATTTTTCTGATATAGGTGATACATTCGGCTTTGGCAAACATAGAAATCAGCTTCTGTGTGATGTCATGGCCGATGACCCAACTTATTTAATATGGTGTGTAAATAATATCGACAATTTCGGAATGAGTCTGCAAGCGTTAGAACAAATAAAGTTATTATTTCCAAATTTTGCAATAACAGACACAGTTATGCAACATGTTGGAATGGATTATGAATTTCAAGACACTTCCGATTATGTAGACGATTCTGATTGGCAGGAATGGGAAGAAGAACCAGCTACTTATGAACGGTATGGAGGTTCTTATGCGCAAGATGAAATGGGTTACTCTGATGATGATATAGACACTATCTTTGATGGAGATCCGAGTGCCTATTGGAATATTGATTAAACTTTTTTATTAAATGTAATTATGAATAAGTTAGTTTTATTTTTTGGTGTGTTGTTAGGAGTTTGTCTTTGCTCTTGTAGTAGTAATAAGACTGCTTCTAACACCGAAGAGTTGGATACCGTTTGGAACGAAAAGGTACAGAATTCCTTCTATGATTTGAAGTTGGGAACTCCAACAAGTGTAGAACAAATAGTTAATTCTTTAGAAAAACATGGATTCTATTTTATCAAAGAATATAGTACTGATGAATCATTGCATTTTAGTTTTCGCGAAAGCCAATATTTTACATTTGGTGGGCTTTCATGGGAAATGTTAGATATATACAGAAAAGGTGATGTACTACAAGCAGTTTCTTTTAGTAATTGCAGTCTTGATAAAGCAGAATCTATTCAAGACTACAACAATATAAAGAATGCAATAGAGAATAAGTATTTACCAACATCAGTTCAACCAAAGGATACAACAACTTATGAACAAACTCTTTATTTCGGAAGGAATAACGTCAGAGCAGTGGTTTCTTGCTACAGATACGAGACAGTGACAAAGAAAATAATGATTGGTACGGCATTATCGTATTCACAGAAAAATATAAAACCAGCTAATGACGAACTATAATGTAGTTTTGCGAAAACCGAAAACAAAAGCAGCCCATGAAGAAGTCACGAAAAACCATCAAGCGAATAGCATATTGTTTCCTTGCTATAGCTATTCTCTTGAACCTCATTTGGAACTCAATCACATGCCTCAATGTCGAACCTGCATGTGAGTACATTACCTCCCATGCACTTGAAGAAAGTCATGGGAGGGCAGCTTGGCACGTTTTGGGAGCATTGAATGCTGGAGGCAAGGATATGATTCTTGTACCAGCTTGGGCGTATAAGTACTACTTGTATATCTCGGATTTCGACTATGTGGAAGATTATACGCACTACATTCCTGAGAAAGGTGACATTGTAGTCTTCCCTATGACATGGAAGCATCCCTTAGGTCACATTGCCATTTGGAATGGAAAGCATTGGGTATCTGACTACAAACAGAAAAGCATCTACATTGATGAGGACTATAAAGGTGTGAAATACATTGTCTATCGAAATGTGTTTAAATAATGATGAAGAAGATACTATAGTGGGAAACTTCACAAGCAAAGGAATAGACACTTTGCATGTGGAAGAAGTAATGCCGATTCTTTTGATTACCACAACATCAAATACTTAATGGTATCTTCAAACAATTATATACCTGTAATCGAACTTTATGGTATTTTTCAAGCTCCGCTAAAATTGGTAAATGAGGGGAGCCTTGGACAGGAACGGAACCTACGAAGTGGTTACCTACAAACTCGGTACAATAGCCAATGGCGACAAGACTGAAGCAATTATTGGGAGTATTCTTGAATATCTTTGCACAAAAGTAGAAAGAAAAGTGAACATGGTAAAATGTTTAACATATCTTTTGAAGAGTTTCTTGTTCTTTCGGAAAATTATCCTTATATTTGCAGAACAATATAAAAAGGTGTAAAAATATGGTAGAGAATCAATCAACGAACATTCGAAAATATCCCAAGCGCATCCCTTACGGCATGATGAACTTCAAAGCCGTCATCGAGGATGACTGCTATTATGTCGACAAGACTCCATTCGTGGAGAAAATTGAAAGAGCCAACAAGTTCTTCTTCTACATCCGCCCTCGCCGATTCGGCAAGAGCCTTACTCTCTCCATGCTTGAGCATTACTACGATATCAATCGAGCAAACATCTTCGACAAGCTCTTCGGGTATCTCTACATCGGTCAACATCCCACACCCGAGCACAACAAATATCTTGTCATCAAGCTCAACTTTGCAATAGTAAATGCAGAACTAAATGACTATAAAAAGGGATTAGACGACCATTGTCGCATAGCCTTTAATTTTTTCTGCGATGTATATGCGCAATATTTACCGAAAGGCATCAAAGAAGGTATGAACCAACTGGATGGTGCGGTCAAGCAACTGAACTTTCTGTGCCGTGAATGCGAGAAGACCAATGCCAAGGTGTTCCTCTTCATCGACGAGTACGACCATTTCACCAACAAGATTCTTGCTGAGCCCAACTGTCTGGACAAATATCGCAAAGAGACTCATGGCGAGGGATACTTGCGCACTTTCTTCGACACGATCAAGGCAGGTACAGATTCTACCATCGCCCGTGTATTTGTGACAGGAGTCAGCCCTGTCACATTAGACGACCTGACCAGTGGATTCAACATCGGCACCAACTACACTCTGAGTGCCCAATTCAATGAACTGACGGGATTCACGGAGAAAGAAGTGCGTGACATGCTCGAATACTACTCCACCCAATACGAGTTCAACCATACCATCGATGAGTTGATAACCATCATGAAGCCATGGTACGACAACTATTGCTTTGCACTCAAGAAGTACGGCAAAGTGACGATGTACAACTCCAACATGGTGCTTTACTTCATCGACAATTATGTGAACAATGATTGTGAGGTGCCCGACCACATGATAGACGAAAACATCCGTACCGACTACAACAAGCTCCGCATGCTCATCCGCAGAGACAAGGAATTTGCCCACGATGCCTCTATCATCCAGCAACTGGTGCAGCAAGGTTACATCACAGGCGAACTCAAGTCGGGATTTCCTGCCGAGCTGATAGGCAATCCCGACAATTTCGTCAGCCTATTGTTTTACTTCGGAATGGTCACCATCGACGGAACATACAAAGGAAAGACCAAATTTATTATTCCAAACGAGGTTGTGCGCGAGCAGCTATTTACTTATCTGCTCGATACCTACAAAGAAAACGACCTCTCATTCGACAGCTACGAAAAGAATGAGTTGGCAAGCAATCTTGCTTATGATGGCAAATGGAAGGCATACTTCCAGTACATTGCCGACAGCCTGCATAAATACGCCTCCCAACGAGACCATCAGAAAGGGGAGTATTTTGTGCATGGCTTCACGCTTGCCATGACTTGCCAAAATCAGTACTATCGTCCTATCTCCGAAAAAGATACTCAGGAAGGATATGCTGACATCTTCCTATGTCCGCTGCTCGACATCTATAGCGACATGACCCACTCTTATATTGTGGAACTCAAGTACGCCAAATCGAAAGATACTGACGCACACATCCAACAGCTTTTCAAAGAAGCCGAGGTTCAAGTGAACCGCTACGCTCAAAGCGAAGTGGTCACTTCCGCCGTGAAGACCACCCAACTTCACAAGATTGTCGTCATTTACAGAGGTACTGAGATGGTGGTGTGCGAAGAAGTAACCAACAATCAGTAACTCCCGCTCACGCCTCTCTCTTCACCCACACCTTGTGGCTGTGACGACCGTGCGAGCAGATGGGCGACTGAGGGTCGTCGACAATCTGTTTCAGGTCAGTGGAGGCTACCGTACGACTCATATTGTTGAGCTGGGCATAGTCGTCAAGGCTGATAAAGCCATTCTTCTCTATCACTTGCAAGGCTCGGGCAATGCGCTCTTCACGGGTGTAATTGCTTTTCAACACTCGTTTCACACCACCCATATCCCGCTCTAAATACTGGTCAGTCTCAAGCTTCACTTCCTTGACAAACTCGGGCGCAGCCTTATAGTTGACATCCTTCACGCCCACCCTTCGATAAATCATCTTGTCGTCCTCATCTCGCATCTCGGCAGGCTTGTCGTCCTTAAACTCTAACGAGAGCGAATAATGACCCAGATTGCCTAAGTTGACATTATATCCCATGGAGAGCATTCTCACCAGCATGTCCTCGACATCTATCAGCACAGCCTCTACCATACTGGGCGACGTGCCCCGATGATAATCATGCATCATCTCGACAAACTCCTTGCGCGACAGGGTACGGTTGATTATCATCTTGGGATACACCCTTCGCTTACCATCATGATGCACGTCCGGCATCTCTTGCAACTTGTACTTAGCCATATTTTTATTCCTTTCTATTGATATTTGTTATTATAATGGGTTAAAATTGTTTCTGACCACGCAATAAAGTTATATTCTAAACTATCGAACTTATGTTCTAAACTTTGGAACTTGTGTTCTAAACTATCGAACTTATGTTCTAAACTTAAGAACATAGATTATACAAAGGCAAAGATACAATTTATTAAGGAATAAAACAAATTTTATCCTAAGTTTGTTACTTTTTCTCCGCAAATATGACATTCGCTCCTCATCATTCGATAAAATGCCGCCCATGGGTACATTTTGCACAACTTTCTTGCTGCTTTGGAAAATTATCATTATTTTTGCACTATGATTACCATATATGGGATAAATCAAACAACAACATAAAAAAGACATGATTAAAACAATGATCTTAGCCGCTGCCACACTTACGATGAGTGGCACTATGGCTAATGCACAAACAATGATTGAGAAGAACAACATCAAGGTGGAGAACCACCTGATGACGCCTGAGGCTCTATGGGCCATGGGGCGAATTGGTGGTGCCGAGGCTTCGCCCAACGGCAAGCAAATCGTGTACCAAGTAGGTTACTACAGCGTCAAGGAGAACAAGGGTCACCAGATGCTCTTCATCATGGACGCCAATGGAAAGAACCAGAAGGCCCTCACCACTGATGCCAAGAGCGAGAGTGATGCCACATGGATTGCTGACGGAAAGAAAATCGCCTTTATCCGCGACGGACAGCTCTGGAGCATGAACCCTGACGGAACTGACCGCAAACAGCTCACCCATGACAAGGCCGGTATCGAGGGATTCCGTTTCTCACCAGACGGCAAGAAGGTTATCCTCATCAAGGAACTGCCCTACCACGGCACCATCAAGGAAAATCCATCCGACCTTCCCCTGGCTACAGGCCGACTCGTTACCGATATGAACTATCGCCACTGGGACCACTACGTGGAGAGCATCCTTCATCCTTTTGTAGCTGAGGTGGCTGAAGACGGAACCGTCAATGAGGGAGAAGACATCCTGAAGGGCGAGCCTTACGAGTGCCCTATGGCACCATTTGGTGGTATCGAGCAGCTGGCTTGGAGCCCAGACTCTAAGACCATTGCCTATACTTGTCGCAAGAAGGAGGGATTGCAGTATGCCATCTCTACCGACTCTGATATCTATCTATATAATATAGGTACGCGCGAGACGAAGAACCTTTGCAAGGAAGCCGGCTACGTGGAGCCTAAGGTAGATGCTACCAAGAGCATGAAGCACCAGGCTGTCAATGCTCCGGAAAACTTGAAGAACAATCCTGGCTACGACACCAATCCTCAGTTCTCTGCCGACGGCAAGTATATAGCATGGCAAAGCATGGCACGAGACGGATACGAGAGCGACCGCAACCGACTCTGCATATACGATCTCGCCACTGGCAAGAAGAATTATGTAACAGAGAAGTTCGACTCAAATGTAGAGGGATTCACATGGAACAAGGACAACAAGAGTCTTACCTTTATAGGCGTATGGCACGGAACATTGAACCTTTACCAGACCAACTTCAAGGGTGAGGTAAAACAAATCACCAACGACTGGGCTGACTATGGAAGCGTTTCGCTTGCCAATAACGGCAACAAGATTCTCGCCACACGTGCAAGCATGAGCCATCCTACCGACATCTATATGGTGACACCTGGCAAGAACGCAAAGACCACCAAGGTGGAACAGATAACACGTGAGAACGACCACATCCTGAATCAGTTGAACTTAGGCAAGTGCGAACAGCGCTGGGTGAAGACCACCGATGGCAAACAGATGTTGGTATGGATCATGTTGCCTGCCAACTTTGATGCCAGCAAAAAGTATCCTACCCTCCTCTTCTGCGAAGGCGGACCTCAGAGTCCAGTCAGCCAGTTCTGGAGCTATCGTTGGAACATCCAGATCATGGCAGCCAATGGCTATGTCGTAGTATTACCTAACCGTCGCGGTCTGCCAGGTTTCGGAAGCGAATGGAACGAGGAAGTATCAGGCGACTGGACAGGCCAGTGTATGAACGACTATCTTTCTGCCATCGACGATGCTACAGCCAACCTGCCTTATGTAGACAAAGACCGCCTGGGTTGCGTAGGCGCAAGCTTCGGAGGTTTCTCTGTATATTATCTGGCTGGTCATCACGACAAGCGCTTCAAGGCTTTCCTTGCTCACGATGGAGCTTTCAACCTGGAGAGCATGTATACTGATACTGAGGAGGTTTGGTTCTCCAACTGGGAGTACGATGATGCTTACTGGAACAAAGACCGGACTGTCAACGCCAAGAAGACATACGAGAACAGCCCTCACAAGTTTGTAGACAAGTGGGACACTCCTATCCTCTGCATTCATGGCGAGAAAGACTATCGCATCAATGCAAACCAAGGCATGGGAGCCTTCAATGCGGCTCGTTTGCGTGGTATTCCTGCCGAGCTGCTCATCTTCCCAGACGAGAATCATTGGGTATTGAAACCACAGAACGGAATTCTATGGCAGCGTACCTTCTTCGGCTGGTTGGACAAATGGCTGAAGAAATAACACATAATAAATATAATGTAAGCAAAAAGAGGGTGCGTCACAGACTTATGACACACCCTCTTTTTACTTACAAATTGAAGTTTCGCATGTTCGGAAGTTATAGTAGTTAAAGAAGTTATCACTCGTTATAATCAATGATGCTTCCATAAATAATTATTGCTTAGAAATTCTATACCCAAACAAAAACAATGAATATGTAGCAACAACTTCCCCAAAAAGAGAATGATATAACCTGTGCTATTACATTTTTAAGTAGGTCAATATGCCAAAAACGAAATAGCAACTAAGTCCTATGACTCCTATCAATATTACCAAGGTATTCCATAGTATCACCCTATAATCACTCTGTTCTCGATAAGTTGCAATCAACACTTTTGCCGAACGAACTACTGAAAATATAATGACTATGGCTACACAAAGGAAACCTATCAGTCCTATAAAATATCCAAACATAATTTCAAATTTACATAAAATAACAATGCGAGAATTCACCTACACAAATAATTACACCAATCGGACCTATAACTTTCTTTGCTACAGTTTTAAAAGCACGTTTCATCATTGCAACCGACCATGTCTTTAAATTTGATTGAGTCAAACCATAAAAGATATCAACGCCAAGTGCTTTAATTGCACAATTTCCCGCCTTATTCCAATTTATAGTAGGATAAGCCTTAGCTGATGTTACAAAAGGCAAAGGATTATTCAAAAAAGAACTCATTATTTCCATTTGAGAGTTCTCCTTATTTTCCTTTTCTGTTAGAGCTAAAACGAAACTAACCAACTCTGTTTCATCAGCATTGTTTTCCTTCAACATATCCTCTATATCCTTTTCCGAAAAACCTTTAGATAAAAGATATATTTTACTCTTTTCAACAAGAGGATACAATTGTTCTTTAGCAACTGTCTCTGACAAATAAATTGAATCTCTAACATTTTCATTCTTTTCTAAAGTAAACTCCGCTGCTGTATGATGAGACAAACGCAACATATCTTCCAAAGTATTCAACTCCTTCACGTCCTTTCTGTAGTACTCAGGAGTATCATTAGGAAAATCAATATAAACAACCTTAAGTTCTTTTTTATTACCTACTAAAGATAAACTTTTCTTTCGTTTTCATAAATATCAACTACTATTTTTGAAGACATCAATGTAGGAATACTTTGCTTCAATGAAGACATAAACTAATTAGAAACCTTCACTTCTTCAGCAATTGTTTTTTCTTGACAAGATCCAAGTAATAAAGAAAATAAAATTACAAACAAATTAATAACACTAAAAAATACAAATACTTTAATTCTTTTCATACTTACTTTTTATTAAACCACGATATTTATAATTAACTCAAAAATTTGCTTGCAAAATTATAAGAATTAAAAGAAAAGATAAAATAATAGAGTGTACAAATAGTGTACAAATGCAAAACGAGCGGATGTACACAAATGTACATCCGCTCGTTTTCAATGACTTACAAAGATTGAACAATATTATCCCATTCTGCAGGTGTTCCCTTTTTCTTGAAGGTCTTCTCATACATTCGCCTTCTTGAGGCAGATATTGCCTCCTTGGTACGATGTGTAAACTTGGCAATATGAACAGGCGAGACACCTAATTTTAGCAACATACAAATTTTAAGTTCTTGATTGGTAACTTCACAAAAACTATTTAGATTTTTGCCAAATCCTTCATATACCTCATTGAGCAATCCATGGATTTCTTTCCATTGTTCTTCTGATAACCTAAAAGAATTGTCCTTTATTTCACTTAAAACAAGTTGATATATTGCAGAATTTTTTATTTTTTCTTGCTCTGTTTTTATACTCTCATAAGTTTTGACCGCCTGCTTATCTTTAAGCGTTTCATATTTATCTAATTTTAGCTCCAACATTTTTTGCCGTTGGCGCATATATTTAGTATTAAGGTTAAAATAAAAGATACAATATACCAAAACCAAGAAAAACATACCCAAAAGTAAGTCTGCATCATCTATGTCTGGTGGAAAACCAACAGAACATAATGATAATATTACATCCTTACTTTCTACTAATGTATGTATCCCTTTGTTAAAATCCAAAGATAGGCACCATATAATTCCTATCATACCTAACAAAGAAACAACAAGATTCCATATAACTGCCCTAAAGTCAGTAGCGTCTTTGAATAATCTAATGATATTGCGTATAAAATTAACGATTGCAACTATTGCAGTAATTGCAACTATCAAAAATCCTAAAGCTTTTAAAAGCACATACATGATTCTTATTATTTTAGTTATGATTCTATGAATCTAAAAACATAAGTGCAAAAGCAACGTATTCATACTTATGCTTTTGCACTTACCAGTCTTCATGAGAAAAAATTAGCTATATTAGCTCACGCGATTCAACTTCTTGATGATTGAGAAGATGAAGAGAGCTGCGAGCAAGCAGATAACCATCAAGGTTCCCCAAACTACAGGCAATGGCATATCCCACATATGACCAGGGATAGAAACCAACTTGTTACCAAGAGCTGTGGCCACGAACCAGCCACCCATAATCATACCCTTGTACTTTGGAGGCGCAACCTTGGAAACAAAAGAAATTCCGATAGGTGAAAGCAACAACTCGGCGAAAGTCAGGATGAGATATGTGCTGACAAGCAAGTTAGGTGTTACATTTGCCACATGATTAGGATGATCGGTAGCAGGAAGACCTAAGCTCGACATCGTCATCAACAGATAAGCACCAGCTGCAACAAGCATACCCAAACCTATTTTAACAGGAGCCTTAGGTTCCTTGCCTATGCGACCCAACCAACCGAAGAGTGCAATACTTACAGGAGTAAGAGCCACAACAAAACATGGGTTGAACTGCTGGAAGATAGGAGCATCAATAGCCACAGTCTCGTCACCGCTTGTAAAATAGGTATAAACCAAAATGACTGCAGGAACAACTATCAAGGCAAGATTCACCAGTTTGCTCTTGCCTGTTGCATCTTTAGGAGCAGTCAGTAAACCACAGATACCGAATACCATAAGAATGCACCATACCAAATTCAGCACATTAAACATCATACCAGTAGCACCAGTAGCCTCACGCGCAGTAAACTCGTCGGCAAACCATGTCAAGGTAAGACCATTCTGATGGAAAGCCATCCAGAAGAAAATAACCACTGCAAACACAAGGCAGAGGCAGATGATGCGCTCCTTGGTCTCGGCAGGGCTCATCTCCTCAACAGCCTCATCCTTGTTACCATCCTTCTTCTTGTCGGCTGACAATACTTGCTGATAAGTCTTCTTACCCAAGAAATAAATCAGGATAGAAACGATAACAGACACGCAAGCCACAGCAAAAGCAAAGTGATAAGAGTCGGCCTTAGAATAACCCAAGTTGTTCTGAGCCCATGACATAATGGTTGTAGCCGCTGTTGGAGCAAACAAAGCGCCAATATTGATAGCCATATAGAAGAGCGAGAAACCTGAATCACGCTGGTTGGCATACTTAGGATCATTATAGAGGTCGCCCACCATTACCTGCAGGTTACCCTTGAAGAAGCCTGTACCCAAACTGACAAGCAACAGGGCTGCACCCATAGCAGCAACAGCTACTGCTCCTCCACCCAATGGGATAGAGAGGAAGAAATAACCCAAGAACATGATAAGGATACCTACGATCACCATCTTGTTGTACCCCCACTTGTCGGCAGCCATACCACCAAAAAGAGGCAAGAAATAAACTGCAGTGAGGAACCAGGTATAAATCTCAGATGCAGTACCTGCATCGAAACCGAAGTTCTCACCCAAGAACAAAGCGAAGACAGCAAGCATGGTATAGTAACCGAATCGCTCGCCTGTATTCGCCAAAGCTAAAGTCCACAGACCTTTTGGTTGATTCTCAAACATAATTATTTTTTAGTTTTATTTATAATGATTCTTTCGATTCAAGTTTTTTACATAATGGTTGCAAAGTTACACATTTTCTTTGAATATACAAACAATATGCATTAAAAAGCGCCATCATTATATCGTTCATCAACCTTTTGAGCATACAAAAAGCAGGAAAACAGAGCCTACATCTTTCTTAAAGTAGCTAAAAAACACATGGTTATGCAAACTTTTTCTCTTTAAAAGCTAATTATATTGTATTTTTTTTGTAACTTTGCAACCCGAATTCAAGGAATAGCGATTTTCCTACGTATCATTAGAACAAAAACATCAAGGTAAAAAGAAGATTTATGAGACAACTTAAGATCAGTAAAAGTATTACCAACCGCTCCAGTGAAGCACTCGACAAATATCTGGTAGAGATTGGTCGTGAACCTATGGTCTCTATCGATGAAGAGATAGAACTTGCCCAGAAAATACGCAAGGGAGGCCGTGAGGGAGAGCGTGCCAAGGAGAAATTGGTAAAAGCCAATCTTCGATTTGTTGTATCTGTTGCCAAGCAATACCAACATCAGGGTCTGGGTCTTACCGACTTGATTGATGAGGGTAATATCGGTTTGGTGAAGGCTGCAGAGAAGTTTGATGAGACTCGTGGTTTTAAGTTTATCTCCTACGCAGTATGGTGGATTCGTCAAAGCATTCTGCAGGCTATCGCTGAGCAGAGCCGTATTGTTCGCCTTCCCCTCAACCAAGTTGGTGCTCTGAGTAAGATCCAGGCAGAAATCAGCAAGTTCGAACAGGAGAACCAGCGCAAGCCATCGGTAACAGAATTGAGCCAGATTACCAAGATGGAGGAAACCAAAATCGACCAGACCATCAAGGCCGACAACCATCATATGAGTATTGATGCTCCATTCGGTAGTGATGATGACGACAATGCAATGGTTGACGTAATGGCATCGGGCGATGACAGCCGAACAGACAAGCATGTTGATTTCGAGTCTATGAGCCAGGAGTTGCAGCGCGTTCTCAGCACCGTTCTCAAGGAGCGTGAACGCAAGATCCTCTGCTACTGCTATGGTATTGGATGCCACGAAAAGGGTCTGGAGGAAATAGGAAGCGAATTCAATCTTACTCGTGAGCGTGTACGCCAGATACGCGAGAAAAGTATCATCAAATTACGCGACAGTGGCAAGATCAAGATCTTGATGAAATATCTTGGGTAATTTAAGTGAAGAGTGAAGAATTCAATAGTTGATTATTTATATACAACTCAACTTTCGCAAGTTTGTAATATTGAATGAGAAAGGGCAATCAGATTGGGATGAACCAACTGATTGCCCTTTTTTACTTCGTTGCTATGACAACTTTGTTTTATCTGATTTTTCTCTCGTCTTCAAACCCTATTGAAGAAAAGCAAGAGAATTCTTTACTCTTTGTTCTTTACTCTTCACTATGTCAAGAAGTTTCCATCCTTGTCAATCAATCCAGAAACACCATCCTTCACAGCCTCGAAGTATGGATATTCGTCACGTAGGCAAATCTCATCATAAAGGAAGTCGGCTACTACCGTATCCTTGCCATCAGGCATCACGAGTCCCATTTTACCATCTTTCTCTGCTATGACAGGCATGATCGTCAGATCGTCGTTATAGATATAACAGGTACGCAAGAAATCGTAAACGGGCGAAAGCAGCATATTGCCCTCGTGGTCTTTCATTCCGAACTTACCATCCTGCTCTATCACCTCGTGATACTGTATGTACTTTGCCTTGATGCGATGATAATAAAACACCATCTTTCGCTTGTCGTTGACAAAATCAAGCATGTACTGAAATGTATCACAATAGTTGGCCACCGAACGGACTAAAATCATCTTGAGATCCAGACCGTCCAACGCCTTGCGATTCAAATCTATATACTTGGCAATAGCCTTTTCTTTCTCGGGAACTGAAAGACTTGCCAGTTTTTCCTCGAACTTGATCATTGCCTGTTTGGTGCCCGACATACCTTTGATATAGCGGTGAATCTGGCGTCCCATCTCGGCACAGATAAACTTGTCTATCTCCTGCTGCTCTATAGGATCAGCATACTCTTTAATTAAAGATTCTGGTGTAGCGTTCATGGTTGTTTCCTTTCTTTTTTAGAATTATACTTTCAAAGATTCGGAAGAACAAAGAGCAAACGAATTCTTCACTCTTCGTTCTTCACTCTTCACTTCATTTATTTCTTCACATTAGGCTGCTGCAGGCCATAGCCCTTGCGCTTGTCTTCCAACAAGAGGAGGAAGGAGATGACGATGGCAATCACGCCAAAGCCAGCAAATATGGTCATCGTCTCAGTATAGTCGATAACACCATTTGCACCCGTGTTTGCCTGGTTCACCTTACCAATCCATACTGGAATAAGAGCCAGTCCGATATTCTGAATATAGAAAATAAGTGCGTATGCAGTTCCTAAGAGTTTCATTGGAATGATCTTTGGCACGGATGGCCACATGGCTGAAGGCACCAATCCGAAGGCAATGCCCAGGATGAGCATCATCACGATGGCAAGCACCCATGAATTGAGCGGCAGGGCAAAGACTACGTGTACCAGCGTAAGGAGGCAACTGCCGATAATCATCAGCGTGGCTCCCTTGCCATACTTATCGTATATACTACCAAAGAACGGTGTAAGGAAGATGGTACCGAATGGCAACATCGCAGGAATCAGACCTGCCACATTAGCATCAACACCATATTTGAAAATCATCAACTTGGTAGCAAACTTCAGGAATGGGAATACACCTGCATAGAACATCAGGCAAAGGAATGCCACATACCAGAAACCTGTAGTCTTGAAAAGACGCCCCAAGTCTGAAAACTTGAAACCTTCTTCTGGCTCAGTAGCAACAGCTGCAGCTGAAGCATCCTCCTTCTTGTCCATCACGCAATAAACCAAATAGACCAAGACTCCGGCACAAAGCAAAGCTGCACCCAAAGCAACAGAAGCAGACACACCGCCCATTGCCTTGGCAAAAGGAAGGGAGAAGCCTAAGGCAGCAGCTGTTCCCAAACGAGCCGTAGCCACCTGCACTCCCATAGCCAGAGCCAACTCATGACCCGTAAACCATTTCACAATGCAGGGCAAACGCATCAAACTTTTTACCTTTTAACATATAGATATTAATGTTGTATCTTATTGAATATTAACTATTTATATTTGCTTATACCAAAAATATTTTGTATCTTTGTAAAGAATA